>NZ_JABJVY010000020.1:0-107241 GCF_040750475.1 Amorphus sp. 3PC139-8
GCCGTGGTCAACGTGCCCAATCGTTCCGATGTTCACGTGCGGCTTGCTGCGAGAAAACTTCTCCTTCGCCATCGGCGATGTCCCTACTTTTTCGTTCCGGAGGTTGCGGTGGAAGAGCGCGTTTCAATGGCCGAACGGCTTGGCCCGAACCGGAAGTCTCGTCAAGACCCGTCGTGACGGAGGCGCAAATCCGGCGCGCGGGCATGGTGTTGGAGCGGGTGAAGGGAATCGAACCCTCGTCGTCAGCTTGGAAGGCTGCTGCTCTACCATTGAGCTACACCCGCCGGTCCGTCCGGGCAGATAGCGAATATCGGGCCGCTTGACAATCCGCCGAACGCATTCGCGCACCGATCAATCGGTGTGAGAGCGCAAACGCGCCCTTCCCGACTTGCCGCCACATCGACAACGAGATAGAACATAGCAGGAACAATCGACTGTCATGACCTTCGAATGGGGCCGCGACGATGCCGCTTGCCTCGCTCCGGCAGGAGCAGATCGATGCGCGTATCGGGAGTGCTGTCAACGCAGTCTTTGTTCCAAGTCCAGAACAGCCTCTAGGAGGCCAGCATGCGCCAGACCGGTAAGCTCGACTATTTGGAACTCCCTGCCGCCAACGGCACCATCGACACCATGAAGTCGTTTTATGCGCGGGCCTTCGCCTGGAGTTTCACCGACTACGGGCCCGACTACGCCGCCTTCAGCGAAGGACTCGACGGCGGGTTCGACGGCACCTCGGCCGAGGCGACAACAATACCGCTGCCCGTGCTCTATTCAAGCGATCTCGAAGCGACGGAAGCTGCCGTGGTGGAAGCTGGCGGAACGATCGTCCGACCGATCTTCGCCTTTCCCGGCGGCCGGCGCTTCCATTTCACCGATCCCGCCGGCAACGAGCTCGCGGTTTGGAGTGAAAGCTGAGGCCGTTTCAGGGCAAGAGGAAACGCGTCGGAGCACCCGCCGGGATCGACGGCCAAGTCGACGAAAACGGCTCATGAGGGACGTGGAAGGCTTTCGAGCCGTTCCCTTCGCGTGCGAGCGAACTGTGGGTCGTACCCTCCGCGTTTGGGCGCGGAGACCAGCGGCCCACCCGTAGCGCCCGAAGGCGAAGGGTGGTGGAGGGGGTTGGATTCGAACCAACGTAGGCTGAGCCAGCGGATTTACAGTCCGCCCCCTTTAACCACTCGGGCACCCCTCCATGAAGTTCGCCGCCGCCCAGACGGGCGGCGCGATCGACGGCGGCTCGACCGTCGAGGGCGGTGTTATGGCGATGCGGCCGCGCGCTGTCAACGGGCCCACACAGGATCTGTGGATAGACGCCGGCCGCGACCGGGGATGGCGCAGCGGCGCTTTTTAAGGCAACGATCTCTCGATCTGTCGCTGCGAAGCTCCTATAGCTGGCCGGAGGGGGAGCGGCCGGTGCCCGAGCGTGGCCGTCGCGACCGCCCCGCCCTCGCCTCCCCAAGCTCTCTCCAGGTGCCATGAGCAACGGTTCACCGCATCCCAAGAAGCCTCGCCCCCGCGCACCGGAAGCGGACAGCGGACCGGTGTGGATCTACGGCTTTCACACGGTGGCGGCCGCGCTCGCCAACCCCGCCCGCCGCCGGCGGCGGCTGGTGGCGACCCGCAACGCACTCACTCGACTTGAGGGCGAGGTGGGCGGCGAGATCGGCGAGGCGGAGATCCTCGACCCGCGCGCAATCGCCAAACTGGTGGGCCCAGAGGCGGTGCATCAGGGGGTCGCGCTGTTGACCGATCCGCTGCCGCCGGGCGACCTGGACGATCTCGGCGACGCCCGCCTGGTGGTGCTCCTGGATCAGATCACCGATCCGCACAATGTCGGCGCGATCCTGCGTTCGGCGACGGCGTTGGGAGCGGATGCGGTGATCACCACCAATCGCCACAGCCCGACCGAAAGCGGCGTGATGGCCAAGGCCGCGTCTGGCGCGCTGGATCTGATCAAGGTGCTGACCGTGGTGAACCTCGCCCGCACCTTGGACGCGCTCGGCACCAAGGGCTATCTGCGGCTGGCGCTCGATTCCGACGGCGACGGCCCGATCGAGGACGCGCCTGGCTGCGACCGGCTGGCTTTAGTGCTGGGCGCGGAAGGCAAGGGTGTTCGACCCGGCGTGAAAGCCGCTTGCGACCGCGTGGTCCGGCTCGACATGCCCGGCCCGATCAAGTCGCTGAACGTCTCCAACGCCTGCGTGCTGTCGCTCTATGCCGGCCGTCAGCTTCTGGAACGGCACGCCGACGGCGCGTCCCGATGACCTGTCGACACCGGGAAGCGATGGCGTGCATTCCCAGCTTCCGTGTGATACGAGCCAAGCGTCAGCCGGTATAGCTCAGCTGGTAGAGCAACCGCCTTGTAAGCGGTAGGTCGGGGGTTCGATCCCCTCTGCCGGCACCAGCCCACTTGTGCTTCGGCTCCGGGACATCTGCTCGCCGCGCCGGCGGGAAAAACCGGTCTGCCTGGAAGCGCTAGACGCGATCGGAAGAATCGCGGGCGGCCGCGACATTCGCCGGGCCATTCGGGCGCGTTGCGACGAAGGCGGCCCCCACCCCCATCAGCCCGGCCACCAACAGCGCCAACATCCAGGACGGTCGGGCGGCGACAAGAAACACCGCAAACCCGATCGCCATGCCGATGAAGGCCGCCCGCTTGGCGCGCGGCGAGATCGCGCCATGGGTCCGCCAATTGCCAAGCGGCGGACCGAGATGGGGATGGGCCAGCAGCCAGGCTTCCAACCGGGGCGAAGAGCGGGCGAAGCATCCCGCCGCGACGATCACGAACGGCGTGGTCGGCAATACCGGCAGCACCGCGCCGACGAAGCCGAGCGCGAGCATAAAAATTCCCAAGACCAAAAAGGCGATACGCTTCATCGGCTTCGGCTGAGTTGGGCCGGTCCCGATCGACCAAAGTTTATGGGGCCGTTCGTCCGTCGCATCGAAGCGATATGGGGATCGGACAGCCCGCCGCCACGCGGCAAGAGCGCGCGGACACCGCGATGAAGGACGCTTCGCGCCGATTGCCGCGAAAAACCGGCACCCACTTTTTCGCCGGTGCTCTCTACCCGTTCCGCTTTCCTCGGCCTCACGGAGCGGGTCTACGTTCTTGTTTCGACGCGTTTTCCGGAGGGTCAACCGGTTTCCACTTGGCCTGGAAACGCTTCTAGCCGACCAACGACGGCTCCGCGGTCACCCGGAAGCGGGCCGTTGCGGGATCCGCCGTGTAGCGCTCGACGAAGCGATCGGCATTGCGGGCAAGCCAAGCCACTCCATCGATGACGGCATCGGCTTTTTCGTCCGACATCAAATAGGAGAGATTCAGGCGGACCCAGCCCGGCTTCTCCAACTCGTGGCCGGCTCGAAGCCGCCCGAACAACCGTTCGGACATCGCCTCGTCGATCTCGAGAAGACGATGGCCATAGGGACCCGCACACGCGCAGCCGCCGCGGGCCTGGATACCGAGCACGTCGCTCAGCATCCGGGTGAAGAGCTGTTGATGGACAAAGCCCCCGTCCGCGCGCCTGACCTGAAACGAGAAGATCGGCAGCCGTTCGCGCACGGCCGGCTGCCCCAGAAGCCGGATCTCGTCAACATCGCCCCAAACCGCGAGCGCGCGCTCCACAAGCGCCTGATTGCGCGCGGCAATCCACTGTGCGCCGACCGCATCCTTCACCATGACGGCCAGGGCAGCGCGGATGTCGCCGACCACGTTGGGCGTGCCCGCCTCCTCGCGCGCCTCCACGGACGAACTATAAGCATGCCCCCAGGGCGAAACGAAGGAAACGGACCCGCCGCCCGGGGCCGTGGGCGTCGACCGACAGACGATGGTATCGCGCGCCACCAGCACGCCGGAGGCCCCCGGCCCGCCGACGAACTTGTGCGGAGAGAAAACGATCGCGTCCTTCTCCGCATCCGGCGCTGGCGCCATGTCCATCGCCAGATAGGGCCCGCCACCGGCATAGTCCCAGACCGACAGGGCACCATGGGCCTTGAGACACCGGGTCACCGCGACAGTGTCCGTAACGATGCCGGTCACGTTGGAGGCGGCGGAAAAACTGCCCACGATCAGGTCGGCCCCGCCGGCCACCGCGAGTGTCTCCTCCAGCGCACGAAGATCCACGCCCCCTTGGGCGGTTTCGGGGATTTCGCGCACCTCAGCCCCGCATTCGCGCCAGGGCAGAATGTTGGAATGGTGCTCGTAAGGGCCGATCAGCACCACGATCCGCTCGCCGCGCGCGCATCTGCGGGCGAGATCGAGCAAGCCCACGATCCGATTGATCCCCGAGGTCGCGCCGCTGCCGGTGAACACGACATGGCCGTCCGGGCCGGCGTTCACGGACGCGGCGACGATCGCCCGCGCCTCGCCGCGCATCCGGGTCATCGTCTCGCCGCAGAAGGACGCCTCGGTGTGGCTGTTGGCGTAGAAAGGCAGCACGTCGTCTCGGACGAAGTCCTCGATCTGGGCGAGCGCCCGCCCGGAGGCGACGTAGTCGGCATAAAGCAGCGGCTTGCGGCCAAACGGCGTCTCGATCTCCACCCCCTCGCCGATCAGGCCGGCCTGCAATCTCTCCACCAGATCGGTGGTTTCGAGAGAATGGCGAAAACGCATCAACGGGGTCATCGGGAGCTCTCCTGGATCAGGGCAATCCGGAGCGGGACGGGCGGAGCACCGCCCCACCTCTTACGCGATCCCGCTCGCTTAGCCGGATGAGAATGCCGAAAGAGACCCGAGATTTTGGTCGAAATGACCCACATATTGGCATTATATTCGATGAAATGAACGACAAATTTTCCGATATGGATGAAACTGATCTAAAGCTTCTGGCGGCCCTTCAAGCCGCGCCGGATCTTTCCCAGCGCGAGCTCGCCGAGCGCATCAACCTGTCTCAGAACGCCTGCTGGCGCCGGCTGAAAAAGCTTGAGGACAGCGGCGTGATCGTCGGCCGCAGCCTGCGGCTCGACCGGGAGGCGCTCGGCCTCGACCTGATCGTGTTCGCCATGATCCGCACGCGCAGCCATTCCGCCGAATGGCTGGAGAAATTCCGCCGCCACGTCGCCACCATCCCGGAGGTCATCGACTTCTACCGCATCAGCGGCGACTACGACTACATGCTGAAGATCGCAGCCCGCGACATGGCGAACTACGACCGCGTCTATCAGCGCCTGATCGAGAAGATCGAGCTGGACAATGTGACCTCCTATTTCGCCATGGAGGCCATCTTCGACAATCGGCCGCTTCCGTTGCGATAGATCGCGCCAAGCGCGTCCCGACACACCGGACACCGGTTCGCCGTCCGCATTTGCGTTACCCCATCGGCCGAGGCTGCTCAAAACCGCTCCGCGGCGGGACGGACTGGCGAGAGTATGTGCAAATTTGCACAACCATTGCGCGCTCAATCCCCTAGTCTCACTGTGCTGAGCGTATAGGCTGAGGAAAACGATAAAATCAGGAGAGGAACAGCGCGCATGCTCGGGGTCGGGCACAGTCTTTGCGTCCTCCTGGTCGACAGGCGGAGCGACCGGGTGGGCAACTTCCTGGATCCTGCGACCGAAACCGGTGGCGGGTCGTGGGGAGCGTCATATCCCACCGAACGCCCGATCCCGATTGCCGACGGCGTCCTCACCGGCCGTAAGCCGGCCCGATTCGGACACCTGCGGCCGGCGCGCGCCGAAGCCCTTTCGGCGCACCAATTTCCGACAAACCGATTTCAATCCACTCGCAGGACAGCCCCTGCCAAACGAGATTTCTCGTCTGTCGTCAGGCCTTTAACGGCGGCGATGACGGAAGCGCGCAAAGCAGCAAGGAGGGAGGAAGCATGAAACGGTTACTTTCTACAGGACTGGGTGTCGCCACACTCGCGCTGGCGGCCGCTCCCGCGCTCGCCCAGGACGGCGTGTCCGACGACGTCGTGAAGATCGGCGTTCTCGGCGACATGTCCGGGGTCTACTCGACCGGCTTCAGCGGCGAAGGCGCCGTCGCGGCGGTCAAGATGGCCGTGGAAGACTTCGGCGGCACCGTGCTCGGCAAGAAGATCGAGGTCATCTCCGCCGATCACCAGAACAAGGCGGACGTGGCGTCGGCCACCGCACGCCAGTGGATCGACGAAGATCAGGTCGACATGATCACCGACCTGACGAACTCCGCGGTCGCGCTCGCCGTCCAGCAGCTTGCCTCGGAAAAGAAGGTCATCACCATGGCCACCGGGGCCGCGACCAGCGACCTGACCGGCAAGGCCTGCACCAAGTACGGCATCCACTACGGCTACGACACCCACGCCCTGCCGGTCGGCACGGCCACGGCGGTCGTGAAGAATGGCGGCGATAGCTGGTACTTCATCACCGCCGACTACGCCTTCGGCCACGCGCTGGAAAACAACACGTCCGAGGTCGTGAAAGCACTGGGCGGCGAGGTTCTCGGCGATTCGATGGTGCCGCTCGCGACCACCGACTTCTCGTCCTATCTGCTGCAGGCCCAGTCCTCGGGCGCCAAGGTTATCGGCCTTGCCAACGCCGGACAGGACACGGTCAACTCGATCAAGCAGGCGCATGAGTTTGGGATCACCGAGGCGGGCCAGCAGCTCGCCGGCATGCTGGTGCTGATCTCCGACGTGAAGAGCCTCGGCACCGATGTCGCCAAGGGCCTCAACTTCACCACCGCCTGGTACTGGGACGGCGATGACGAGTCGCGGGCCTGGAAAGAGAAGTACATGAAGTACTCCAACGACGCGGCACCGACCTTCCCGCACGCGGCCGACTATTCGCTGACGATGGCCTATCTCAACGCCATCAAGGCGGCCGGCACCGACGACAGCGACGCCGTGCGCGCCGAGCTTGGCAAGATGAAGATCGACGACTTCTTCGCCAAAGGCGGTACGATCCGCGAGGACGGCCTGCTCGTGCACGACATGTACCTGCTGCAGGTGCAGGAAGGCGCGGACGATCCCTGGAACGTGGCCAAGGTGGTGCGCACCATCCCGGGCGACGAGGCCTATGCCTCGTTGGCCGATAGCGGCTGCCCCCTCGTCCAGTAACGTCCAAACGCGAAGCGGCCGGCGCGCCGGCCGCTTCGGCCCGGCCCACCGGCCGGGCGCTGTGGCCAGGATCGCATAGATGACGGACACCATTCTGCAGGCGATCGACCTCAACAAGAGTTTCCGCGGCTTTTCGGCCGTTCAAAACGTCAATCTTTCCGTGGAACGCGGCCGTATCCACGCCATCATCGGCCCGAACGGCGCGGGAAAGACCACGCTCTTCAACCTTTTGACCAAGTTCTTGACCCCGACCTCGGGCAAGATCGTCTTCAACGGCACGGACATTACACACCGCAAGCCGGCGGAAATCGCCAATATGGGCGTCGTTCGCTCCTTTCAGATTTCTGCGGTGTTTCCTCACCTCACGACGCTTGAGAATGTGCGGCTCGCGCTGCAGCGCCGGCTCGGCGTGAGCTATCATTTCTGGCGCTCCAAGAGCGTGCTGGAGGCGCTCGACGACGAGGCGATCGAACGGCTCGGCCAGGTCGGCCTCGACAAGTTCGCGCACGTGCGCGCCGTCGAGCTTCCCTATGGCCGCAAGCGGGCGCTGGAGATCGCAACGACGCTGGGGCTCGATCCGGAGCTGATGCTGCTCGACGAGCCGACCCAGGGAATGGGGGCGGAGGATGTCGGTCTCGTCACCGACCTCATTCGCAAAGTCTCTGCCGGGCGAACCATCGTAATGGTCGAGCACAATCTCGGCGTGGTGGCGGAGCTTGCCGACACGATCACGGTCCTGAACCGTGGCGAGGTGTTGGCCGAGGGGCCGTATGAGAAGGTGTCCAAGAACCCAGCCGTGATGGAGGCCTATATGGGCGTCAAGATCGAAGAGGTCGGGGCATGACGATCCGGGTCGCTCGGCGATGAACGCACCCGCGGAAGACTATCTGCGCATCAGTGACCTGCATGCCTGGTATGGCGAATCCCACGTCCTGCACGGCATCGACGTCACCCTCGGCAAGGGCGAGATCATCACGCTGCTCGGCCGGAACGGTGCCGGGCGGACAACCACGCTACGCTCCATCATGGGCATGGTCGACCGCCGCTCCGGCTCGATCCAGATCGACGGCGAAGAGATGATCAACATGCCCGCCCATCGCATCGCACCGCGCGGGCTGATCGGCTACTGCCCGGAGGAGCGCGGCATCTTCGCCACGCTGAATGCGGAAGAAAACCTGCTGCTGCCGCCCGCCCTCTCCAGCGGCGGCATGAGCCTCGACGAAATCTACGACATGTTTCCGAACCTGTTGGAGGCACGCCGGCGCATGGGCACAAGCCTTTCCGGCGGCGAACAGCAGATGCTGGCGATCGCCCGCATTCTCAGAACCGGCGCGCGGCTGCTGCTTCTGGACGAAATCACCGAAGGGCTCGCGCCCGTAATAGTGAAAACGCTCGATACGGTCACCCGCCGCTTGAAGGAAAAGGGCTTCACCATCGTGCTGGTGGAGCAGAATTTCCGCTTCGCCGCGCCGCTGGCGGACCGGCACTACGTCATCGAGCACGGCCGCGTGGTGGACTGTTTCGAGGCGGATCAGGTGGAGGCCAACATGGACCGGCTGAACCACTATCTGAGCGTGTAGAATGGGCCCGATTGGCCGAAAGTCGCTTGAGGCGGGAGACGACGTGATGACAGAGAGGGCTGCGCCGTGGACGTGAACATCAAGCTCATTCTCGCCCAAGCCATGCTCGGCCTCAACAATGGCGTGTTCTACGCCATGCTGAGCCTTGGACTTGCGATCATCTTCGGCCTTCTCAACGTCATCAACTTCGCCCATGGCGCGCTCTATATGACCGGCGCGTTCGTGGCGTTGATCCTCTATTCCTTTCTCGGCGTCTGGTTGGGGATGGAGTGGCTGCACATCGGCTTCTGGCCGGCGCTGATCATCGCACCGCTGGTGGTCGGCTCGTTCGGCATGCTGATCGAGCGCCTTTTGTTGCGCTGGCTCTACCGCTACGACCCGATCTACAGCCTGCTGCTCACCTTCGGGGTCGCGCTCGTTCTGCAGGGCATCTTCATCAACTATTTCAACGTCTCCGGAACGCCCTACCCGGGACAGCCGGAGTCCCTGCGCGGCGTCGTCAATCTCGGCTTCATGGTGTTTCCGAAATTCCGGCTGTTCGCGATCGTGTTTTCGGTGATCGTCTGCTTCGCCGTCTGGTTCGTCATCGAGCGAACCCGCATCGGTTCGGTGCTGCGGGCAGGAACCGAGAAACCCGAGCTCGTCCAGGCGTTCGGCATCAACGTGCCACTGATGGTGACGCTGACCTTCGGTTTCGGCACCGGGCTTGCCGGGCTCGCGGGTGTGCTGGCGGCACCGATTTATTCGGTCAGCCCGCTGATGGGCGCCGACCTCATCATCGTCGTCTTCGCCGTGGTGGTGATCGGAGGCATGGGCTCCATCCTCGGCGCGGTGGTCTCGGGCCTGGCGCTCGGCCTCATCGAAGGCATGACCAAGGTCTTCTACGCGCCGGCGGCAAGCACGGTGATTTTCTTCCTGATGGTGGTCGTCCTCCTGGTGCGGCCGGCCGGCCTGTTCGGACGCCAGAGTTAGACCGCCGGGCCAAAACGTGGGGACCGGTTTTTCGCGACAATCGGCGCGACACAAAAAATCATCGGACGATGATCCGAGGACCAGAGCTGAGGAAATGACGATGAACGACGCCGTGGCCGACGCCGGGGACCTGTCTGCGGCCGCTTCGACCGGACGCTCTCAACGCTCGCGCGTGGCGCAGATCTTGATGTGGGTGGCGTTGATCGCGGCCGTCGTGGTGGCCCCGTTCTTCCTCTATCCCGTCTTCGTGATGCAGATCCTGTGCTTCGCGCTGTTTGCCTGCGCCTTCAACCTTTTGATCGGCTTCACCGGGCTGCTCTCCTTCGGTCATGCGGCCTTTTTCGGCGGGGCGGCCTATGTCGCCGGTCACGTCATCAAGGTGTGGGGCCTCTCCCCGCTCGCCGGAATCCTGGTCGGCGCGCTGGCGGCGGCGGTTCTCGGCTACCTGATCGGCGCGCTCGCCATCCGCCGCCAAGGCATCTACTTCGCCATGATTACGCTGGCGCTGGCCCAGATCGTCTACTTCTTCGCCCTCCAACTTCCGTTCACCGGCGGCGAAAACGGACTACAGGGCATCCCGCGCGGGCACCTGTTCGGCATCATCGATCTCAGCCAGCCGATGGCGATGTACTGCTTCGTGGCGGCGATTTTCCTGATCGGTTTTCTGATCATCTATCGCACCGTGCACTCGCCATTCGGACAGGTATTGCAGGCGATCCGGGAGAACGAGCCGCGAGCCTTGTCGCTCGGCTACAACATCGATCGCTTCAAGCTGATGGCATTCGTGCTGTCGGCAACGCTGTCCGGCGTGGCCGGGGGCACCAAGGCGGTGGTGTTCCAGTTCGCGTCGCTGACCGACGTCCACTGGCAGACCTCCGGCGAAGTGATCCTGATGACGCTGCTCGGCGGCATGGGCACGATCTTCGGTCCCGCCGTGGGCGCGGTCACCATCGTCACGCTACAGCACGAGCTGAGCTTCATGGGCTCCTGGGTGCAGGTCGTGATCGGCGCGATCTTTATTCTCTGCGTGCTTCTGTTCCGCCGCGGCATCGTCGGCGAAATCGGCCGGATGCTGAGGGTCACCTCCGTATAGGAGCTTTCGCGCGAGGGGCACCTCCCATCCCGCAGGCGTTTTGCAGCCGACAAAAAGCCCCGCACTCAACACTGAGCGCGGGGCCTTTTGTTTTCAGGATATTGAGACGTCCGCTCCGGACGAAACCGCGAGCACATCGAGTGGCGTGGGCGCCTATTGTTCAACGCAAATCCGGACGGAAAACCGGTTCCCACTTTTCCTGGATTTGCGAAGCCAAAGCGCGACCGCGCGCCGGCTGGAGGCTGCCCTCGCGGAGACATCGCGCAATGCGCGACTGTCGTGAGCGGAAGCCCAAGAAAACCGGTTCCCACTTTTCCTGGATTTAACTTCTCTCCTGCAAATCCGGACGGAAAACCGGTTCCCACTTTTCCTGGATTTGCTTTAGCCCGCTGCGGCGAGCTTCAAGTCGTGCTTCGGCTGGACCTCGTTCAGATAGTCGGTCATCAGCGTGCGAGTGATCTCGCCGACTTCGAACCGGTACGGGCCGATCTCGGAGACCGGGGTCACCTCGGCGGCCGTGCCGGTCAGGAAGCATTGCTCGAAGTCCGCCATTTCCTCCGGCAGGATCGTGCGCTCGCGCACCTCGATTCCCCGCGCCTTGGCGAGCTTGATCACCGTGTCGCGGGTGATACCGGCCAAGAAGCAGTCCGCAACCGGGGTGTGCAGAACGCCGTCCTTGACGAAGAACACGTTCGCGCCGGTGGTCTCGGCCACATGGCCGCGCCAGTCCAGCATGAGCGCGTCGGCATAGCCCTGCGCCTCCGCCTCGTGCTTGGAGAGCGTGCAGATCATGTAGAGGCCGGCCGCCTTCGCAGTCGACGGCGCGGTCTGCGGGTCGGGGCGGCGATATTTCGCCATCGCCAACCGAATGCCCTTCAGCCGCTCGGCCGGATCGAAGTAGCTCGGCCATTCCCAGCACGCGATCGCCACGTTGATGCGATTGGACTGCGCCGACACGCCCATCATCTCGCTGCCGCGCCAGGCCACCGGGCGCAGATAGGCATCCACCAGCCCGGAGCGAGCGAGCAGCTCGCGCTGTGCGGCGTTCAGTTCTTCCGCGGTGTAAGGGATCTTGAAGCCCAGGATTTCGCCGGAACGGATCAGCCGATCGGTGTGATCTTCCAGCCGGAAGATTACACCGCCATAGGCGCGCTCGCCTTCGAACACCGAGCTGCCATAGTGCAGCCCATGGGTGAGCACGTGCACCTTGGCGTCGCTCCACGGCACGAATTCACCATTGTACCAGATCTCGCCGTCGCGTTGGTCGAAAGGCACGCCAGCCATGATCGATATCTCCTTATCGGTTCTGCTTGTTTTCCGATCCGGCACAATCCCTTCGGCCATAATATGACCGAGGAGTGTCGGCTTTGCTTGACGACCGTAACCCCTTAAGGTCACCGCCGGCCACTCGGCTTCGGCGCAGGCGGTCCTACTGCCGCCCGAGATCACTCTCGAAGGATTGTTTCGTCAAGAGACCCTGTTTCGTAACAATCGCAAACGCAATATGTCAATATGGCTGACATAATTTCTAGTCGGTTCGCATCGCCGCGACTCAAGGCCCGGCCGTCCGAGACGGAACCGGAGGGAGAGGAGCTGCGCTACGACCTGATCGAACTTCTGTTCTTCGCGTACCGCGACTTTGTCGGCGAGGCGGATTCCGTGCTTGCCGAGTATGGCTTCTGGCGGGCCCATCACCGGGTTCTGCATTTCGTGCATCGCAATCCCGGCATCCGGGTTGCCGAGCTTCTGGGGATCCTCCAGATCACCAAGCAAAGCCTCGGTCGGGTGCTGAAGGAGTTGGTCGACAAGGGCTATATCGAGCAGCGCACGGGGGCGGAAGATCGCCGCCAGCGGCTGCTCTACGCCACCGAGGCCGGCCATGCGCTCGCCTACAAGCTCTCCAGCCTGCAGGACGCCCGGATTTCCGCCGCCCTTGCCGAGCTCGGCCCGGAAGCGGCGGAAACCGCCCGCATCTTTCTCACCTCGCTGGTCAATGCCGACGAGCGCGCCAGCGTCGCACGCCTGACCCGCCGCCCCTCTGGACCGACGGAATGACGACACCTGCCCCCACACCGCGTGACGATGCCGCCCATATTCTGGTGGTCGACGACGACAGCCGCATCCGCAGCCTTCTGCATCGCTATCTGGCGAACGAAGGTTACCGGGTGAGCGAGGCGGCCGATGCTGCCGAAGCCCGGCGCAAGCTGCAGACCTTCGCCTTCGACCTCGTCATTCTCGATGTCATGATGCCCAGCGAAAGCGGCTTCGACCTGATGCGCTCGACGCTTGCCGGCAAGGACATCCCAGTGATCATGCTGACGGCGCTCGGCGACAGCCCGGACCGCATCAACGGGCTGGAGCTCGGTGCCGACGACTATGTGCCCAAGCCGTTCGAACCGCGCGAGCTGGTGCTGCGGATCGCCCGGATCCTGTCGCGGCGCGGCGCCCAGAAGCAATGGCACGGCGCGGTGCGGTTCGGCCGCTTCGTCTTCTCCATCGAGCGCGAGGAGCTGCGCGCCGGCGACGAGGTGATCCGGCTTACCGACCGCGAACGGGCTCTCATGAAAACCTTTGCCCAACAGCCCGGCGAGACGATCGCCCGCCACCTCCTGGTCACCGACGAGACCCGGATGAGCGAGCGAACGGTGGACGTACAGATCAACCGGCTCAGGCGAAAGATCGAGGAGGACCCGGGTAACCCGCGCTACCTTCAGACGATCCGAGGGGTCGGCTACCGGCTGATGGCGGACCCCAGAGATTGACGCCTTCGCCGTTCGCCCCGCCCTTGCTGCCGCCCAAATCCGGGTGCAGCGTGAAGAGATGTGCGCCGCTCTCTCCTGCGGACGAGGCGCGCTGTTTGACGGATCGGCATCCGGAGCGACATGGCCACGCTTGACGATTCCTCACCGACCCCGACCCGGCCCTTGTGGCAACGGGTGCTGCGGTCCGGCGGGTTACCGCCACCGGTCGGCCGCTGGCTGCGCCGGCAGATGCCGCACGGGCTGTTTCCGCGCTCGCTGCTGATCATCCTGATTCCGATGGTGCTGCTGCAGTCGGTCGTCGCTTTCGTGTTCATGGACCGGCATTGGCAGAACGTCACCAGCCGGCTTTCGGAGACCACCGCTGCGGAGGTCGCCACGCTTGCGACCCTGATCGAGCGCGCGCCGACCCGCGCCGAAGCTCAGGCAATCGTCTACGCCGCCTCCTCCCAGATGTTCGTCTCCGCGACGCTGGAACCGGACGGCAAGCTGCCACCCCCGGCCCCCAAGCCGTTCTTCTCGCTCCTGGACCGTACCTTGAGCGCCAGCGTGCGCGACCGGGTCGGCCGGCCGTTCGCGATCGAGATCATCAACGAAGCCAAATTCGTAGAGATCCAGGTCAAGCTGAACGCCGGCATCCTGAAGGTCGTGGTCCGCCGCAGCCAGGCCTACGCCACCAACTCCCACATCACACTGGTCTGGATGGCGGGCACATCGGTGGTGCTGCTGTCGATCGCGACTTTGTTCCTGCGCAACCAGATCCGCCCGATCCAGCGCCTGGCCGAAGCGGCCGAAAGCTTCGGCCGGGGGCGGCCGATCGAAGGGTTCCGCCCGCGTGGTGCGACCGAGGTGCGCCAAGCCTCGCGCGCTTTTATCGAAATGAGGCGACGCATCGAGCGCCAGATGGAACAGCGCACGGCCATGCTCGCCGGCGTGTCCCACGACCTGCGCACGATCCTGACGCGCTTCAAGCTGGAGCTCGCCTTCCTGCCCGAAAGCGAGGAGACCGACGCCCTGAAAAAGGACGTCGACGCCATGCAGGCCATGTTGGAGGGCTATCTCACCTTCGCCCGCACCGACATCGACGAGAGCTCCGAAACCCTCGATCTTGCCGACCTGCTGGACGATTTGGCCGCCGAGTGCCGCCGCCACGGCGCGGATACCACGGTCACCTTCGAGGGCGACCGCGAAATCGAAGCCAAACCCAACGCGCTCAAGCGCGGGCTCCACAATCTTGCGATGAACGCCGCGCGCTACGGCAAGACGGTGCAGATCGCCGGCCGCAACCTCGACGGCTGGGTCACCATCACCATCGACGACGACGGCCCGGGTATTCCGGCCGCCGCCCGCGAAGACGTGTTCCGCCCGTTCTTCCGGCTCGACACGGCCCGCAACCAGGATGTCAGCGGCACCGGACTCGGCCTCGCCATCGCCCGCGATGCCATCCGTGGCCACGGTGGCGACATCATGCTTGCGGACGCCCCGTTGGGCGGATTGAGGGCGCGAGTTCACCTGCCGGCGTGAACAATCTCAAGCACACTTTGCGACCTGATTTCCGCTTCGTCTAAAACGCGAAGCCAGCGCGCGACTTCTCCTTTGCCGCTCATTCCCGCGAAAGCGGGAATGAGCGAAGTGAGTGGCTGGGCTTAGAGTTTCCCGCAGCACCTGCGAAAAACCGGTACCCACTTTTTCGCCCGGCGCCAATTTTACGTCGCGCCGGTTGCTGCGAAAAACCGGTACCCACTTTTTCGCCCGGCGCTCAGAACATCCGGACGCCGTTTGCGACGCGCTTGTCGATCGCCGCAAGCACGACACGTCCGGCCTCGTCGGGAAAGCCCAGGGTCAGGACCTCGGAGCGGATCGGACCGATCTGGCGCGGCGGGAAGTTGACCACCGCCATCACCTGGCGGCCGACAAGTTCTTCCGGCGTGTAGTGCTCGGTGATCTGGGCGGACGATTTCTTGATCCCGATCTCCGGCCCGAAATCGATCATCAGCTTGAACGCCGGCTTGCGGGCCTCCGGAAACGGCGCCGCTTCGACGATCGTTCCGGCCCGGATGTCGACCTTCAGGAAGTCGTCGAAGCCGATCGTGTCGGCGCTCAGCGCGGTCTCGCTCATCAAGGTCCCTTTCGTGATCTAGGTCAGGAGCTCATAAATCCGGACGATCCGGAGCCTGAAACGGCAAAGAGATGCCCGAAGAGCCGCGACGGGCCGGGCCTTTCCCCCGTCCGAGCGGCTCGACGCAGAAAGCTCCGATCGACTCGCCCGCATTTATGGGGCCATGACCTAAACTGGCGCCGCGGGCGGATCGCTTTCCTCAGGCGCCTCGCGATCGGGTCGGCGCATTGGCCGGCGCGGCGGACGGCGAAACAGCCGGGTGGCCCGCTCCAGGCGGACGAAGATCTGCTCGGAGCGGCGTAGCTCCTTGTCCAGCGCCGCCATGGTGCGCGGCATCCCCGGATCGTCTTCCGTGAGAAACACCCGCATGACCCGCGCGAACGCGACGACGAGGCCTTCGGTCGCGGCCGCGCCGAGCAGGCCTTCGATACGGATGCCCGCCGCCGTCAGCATCCAGCGCTGGGAGACGAAGGCGATCTTGTTGAGGCCGGCAGCAAGGGTTGGATCGCGTCGCGCGGAGGCGGCGAGCCCTCGCAGGGCGGCCTTATGCGGCACCAGCGCATCCAGCCGGCGCATCAGCACGTCGAACAAGCGCTCGCGCGGCGGCTCGTCGGCCATGTCGGAGACGTCCTCCGCCAAAACCTCGGCATCGATCTCGCGGACGAAGGCCTCCAGGATCGCCATCTTGCCGTCGAAGCCGGCGCGCAGGTCCGCAAGCGAAATCCCGGCCTGGCGGGCGACATCGTCGAGGCCGATCTCTTCCCATCCGCGCTCCTCCAGAAGCGCGAGCAAAGCATCCACGATCGACCGGCGTTGCTCCTTGGTCACCATGGCGAATTCCTTTTCTCGGCCGGTGAGCCCAGAAAATCTGGGAGCTCACACTCCGTTCAAGCCTGCCTCAGGAGATAGGGGCCGCCCCTTGGCAATCCAAACCGGGCACGAGCGGGATGCAGAAAAGTGGGAACCGGCTTCCACTTTGCCTGGAATCGCCCTAGTTCCCGAGTTCGCGGGCCCGCTTGGTCGCCGCCGCGACGGCATCGACGAACAGACGCTGGAGCGCTTCATCCTCCATCAGGACGGAAAGCGCGGCCGCTGTCGTTCCGCCAGGCGAAGTAACATTGCGGCGCAGGGTCTCCGCATCCGCCTCGCTGGCGTCCAGCAGCGCGCCGGCACCGGTTACCGTGCCGCGAGCGATGCGCATGGAGAGATCCTCAGGCAGGCCGGCCTGGCGCCCGGCTTCGGCGAGGCACTCCACCATATGGAAGACGTAGGCCGGGCCTGAGCCGGAGACGGCTGTTGCCGCGTCGATCAGCGCCTCGTCCTCAACCCACTCCACGCTGCCGATCGCGCCCAGAAGCGTGGTTGCCGCCGCGCGTTCGTCGTTACCGACGGCGGCGTTGCCCACCGCCACCGTCACACCACGTCCGATCTGGGCTGGCGTATTCGGAATGGTACGGATGACGGGACCCGGCCCGAGCGCAGCTTCCAAAGTAGCAAGCGTGATACCGGCGGCCACAGACACGACCGTGGTCTCCGCATCGCGCAAGCTCTCAAGGGTGGGCAGCACGTCGGCCATGGCCTGCGGCTTGACGGCCAGGATCAGCACGCCGGCGCGCATATCGGCCGGCGGCGTCTCCGTCACGGTCGCCCCCATCGCCTCAGCGGTGGCTTTCACCTCGTCGGAGGGCGCGGGATCGACGACCACGACCGGTGCGGCTGGCGGCGTGCGCCCCCAGCCGATCAGCATGGCGCCGCCCATCTTGCCGGCTCCGACGAGAACAATCGGCCGGTTCACCGGCTCGCTCATGCCTCGCCTGCCGTCTCAAACAGCGCCGTATCCAGCGCGTCGGAGGCCGACTTGCCGGCCCAGACGACGAACTGGAAGGCCTGGTAGTGGCGTTCGCACATCTCGATCGCATGGCCGAGCATGCCTTCGATCTGTGACGGCGTCGGCATGGCGTCGCCGGAGAGAAGCTGGGCATGGCGGAAGATCACCACCCCTTCCTTGCTCCACAAGTCGAAGTGGCCCATCCACAGCCGCTCATTGACGAGGGCGAGCAGACGCACGACCTCGGTGTGGCGCGGCTCGGTCACCTTCAGATCGAAGGCAGCGGCGAGATGCAGCGCCTCGAACTCGTCCATCCAGGTGAACGAGACGTGATAGTCGCACCAGTGGCCGGAGATGGAGATCGTTATCTCGTCATCGCCGGAGCGGTCGAACAGCCAGTCGTTGGCAACAGCGATGTGCTCGATCTGATCGACCGGGTTGTGTGCGCGGTCCAATTCGGTGTCGATGAATGTCATGACCGATCCTCGCGGTGCCGTGGCGGGGGAGACGAAGGCGGCTGCAGCCTCCCAGAGGGGCGCAAACGGGTATCGTCGGCGGTGCGCTGGCCGGCGCCGGTTCGGCGCGCGCTGCGCGCGACACGCGAATCTCTATCGGTTCGAGTATATCGACGCAAACGCGCTTCGGCGAGCCGGTCAGAAGGAAGGTGTGGACGAGCCGTCACTTTCGGACGAGCCGGACGACGCCGGACCGGACCCCGCCTCCAGCGCCGCAACCCGCGCTTCCAGCGCGGCAATCCGCGTCTGAAGGGCGTCCACCTGATCGCTCGCCGTGACGGCCATCTGCTTCACCGCCTCGTGCTCGTCGCGTTGGACCAGATCCATATCGGCCAGAAAGCGCTCGGCCTGGGCGCGCACGATGCCTTCCGCCTCCCGGCGGAACGATTGCATCACCGTGGAGGCGTCGGTGGCGAGCTTGGCGAAGTCGTCGAAGAGCCGATTGGAGCCCTGGGTCATGGTACCTGTCCCTGAAGCGAACGTTGCTGCGGGAGACTATGGGGAGCCGTTGCGTCCGGAACAAGACGGTAGGCGCGATGTCGCCTTGACGCGGCGGCGAGCCTCGGCCCACTGTCCGCCCGCCGCCGGACCTTGTCGACCCCGGGGCCGCGCCCACGCGCGCCGATCCCGCCGCCCTCACGAGGCCCATCCAGGGACGATCGCATGCCCGTGTTCGTGATTCCCTACCCCACGATCGACCCCGTGCTCGTCGAACTCGGTCCGTTCGCGGTGCGTTGGTATGCGCTCGCTTATATCGCGGGCATCCTGTTGGGGTGGTGGTACATCCGCCGGCTGGTGCAGACGGACCGGCTGTGGGGGCCTCTCTCCAGGCCGAGCCCGGCCGCCATCGACGACTTCGTGTTGTGGGCCACGATTGGCATCGTGGTGGGCGGTCGCCTCGGCTTCGTGCTGTTCTACAACTTCGACTACTACCTTGCCCATCCCGCCGAGGCGCTCGCGCTGTGGGAGGGCGGCATGTCCTTCCACGGCGGCTTTTTGGGCGTCGTGATCGCAATGATCCTGTTTGCCCGCAGCCGGGGCATCGCCACCTGGACGCTGTTCGACCTGGCCGGTGCGGCGACCCCGATCGGCCTGTTCTTCGGCCGCATCGCCAATTTCATCAACGGCGAGCTCTGGGGCCGCCCCACTGATGTGTCCTGGGGCATGAAGTTCCCAACATGGAACTCGCAGACCCAAGAGTGGATCTATTTTGGCACCGAAGTCGTGCGCCACCCGAGCCAGCTTTACGAAGCCGCGCTGGAGGGCTTGATGCTGTTCCTCGTCCTGCGCCTGCTGACCCACCACTTCCGCACGCTCAAGCGCCCGGGCCTGACCGCGGGCGCGTTTGCCGCCGGCTACGGCATCGCGCGCATCGTCGGCGAGCAGTTCCGCATGCCGGACGTTCAGATCGGCTTCCTCACCGGCGGGCTCACGATGGGCATGCTCCTGTCGATCCCGATGATCCTCGCCGGCGCCTGGGCGATCTGGCGGGCGCTGTCGCGGCCGGCGCCGACAGAAGCCGAGGGAAGCGCCGACGCGGGCCGCAAATGACCACGCCGCTTGCCCGCGAGATCGCTGCCGAAATTGCCGCCGACGGTCCGATCTCGATCGCGCGCTACATGGCGCGCTGCCTTGGCGATCCGCGCCACGGCTATTACACGACCCGGATTCCGTTCGGCCAAGACGGCGATTTCGTCACCGCCCCGGAGGTCTCGCAGGTGTTCGGCGAGCTGATCGGAGCCTGGCTGATTGCGGCGTGGGAAGACCAGGGTGCCCCCTCCCCAGTTCGGCTGGTCGAACTCGGACCGGGCCGCGGCACGCTGATGGCCGACATCCTGCGGGTTGCCCGGCTCCGGCCCGGTTTTCTTCAGGCGACCCATGTCGATCTGGTGGAGACGAGCCCGCGCCTGCGCGACGCCCAGCGCGACCGGCTCGCCGACGCCCCCTGCCCGATCACCTGGCACGAGCGGATCGAGGAGGTGCCAGGCGGCCCGGCATTCGTGGTCGCAAACGAATTTTTCGACGCCCTGCCGATTCGTCAGTTCATGCGCACCGAGACGGATTGGCACGAACGCGTGATCGGGCTCGACGACACCGGCGCGCTTGCCTTCGGGCTCGGCCCGGCGAGGTTGGACGATGCCGCGCTCACCGGCCTGCCGTCCGCCCAGCCAGGCACGATCCTGGAACGCCAGCCGATCGCGGATGCGATCATGGCGACACTGGCGACACGAATCGCGACCGAGGGCGGGGCGCTGCTGGCGATCGACTACGGCTATCTCCGACCCGGCTTCGGCGACACGCTGCAAGCCGTCAAATCTCACGCCTACGCTCCCGTTCTGGAAACACCGGGCGAGGCCGACCTCACTGCCCACGTTAACTTCGCCGCGCTGGCAGGTGCGGCCGAATGCTCCGGCGCGGTCGCCCATGGCCCCATGACCCAAGCCGCCTTTTTGCTGGCGCTGGGCCTGGTGGAGCGCGCCCAAAAGCTTGCCGCCGGCAAGGACGATACCGCGTTCGCCACTCTCGAAGCGGCCCTCAACCGCCTCGCCGGCGCCGAAGAAATGGGCGAGCTCTTCAAGGTCCTCGCGGTCACGTCGCCGGGGATCCGGCCACCCCCGTTCTGATCGAGCGAGATCGACCCTCCGCCACAAAGTGGCTTTACGCACCCGCCATGCTGTTGGGATAGTCTCAAAAACGCGTCGTTTTGCATCGGCGCGACGGGAGGCGACCATCGATGAGAGACTTCTTGCCTGCTCGACTCACATCCCGCATTGGCAGGTCCCGATGATCACAGCGTCGGACCTTTCGGGTGCCGATGGCATCCGGCATGGCTTTTTCACGCGTGAGGGCGGCAAATCCGAAGGGATCTATGCAAGCCTGAATGTCGGCCTCGGCTCCCGCGACAACCCGGAGACGGTGCGGGAGAATCGCGAGCGGGTCGCCGGCGCGCTCGGGGTCGCCGCCGATCGGCTCGTGACCCCCTATCAGGTTCATTCGGCGACCGCCCTGGTGGTCGATGGTCCTTGGCCCGAAGAAGACCGTCCGCGCGGCGATGCCGTGGTGACGGCCACGCCGGGCGTTGCGGTCGGGGTCTCGACGGCGGATTGCGGACCGGTGCTGTTCGCGGACGCGGACGCGGGCGTGATTGCGGCCGCCCACGCCGGTTGGCGCGGGGCGTTCGACGGGGTTCTGGAAGCGACGCTCGCCGCCATGGAGGATCTCGGTGCCGAGCGCAGCCGCATCATTGCCGTGCTGGGACCGACGATTTCCCAGGACGCCTACGAGGTCGGACCGGAATTCGTCGAGCGATTCCTGGACGCGGACCGCGCGAACGAGACCTATTTCGCCGACAGCGAGCGGCGCGGCCACGCCTTTTTCGACCTGCCGCGCTACATCGTCGACCGACTGCAGGTGGCCGGGCTTGCCAACGCCTCCCGCCTCGATCTCTGCACCTACCGCGATCCCGACCGCTTCTTCTCCTATCGCCGCTCACAACATCAAAACGAGCCGGACTATGGCCGCCTGGTCTCTGCAATCGCGATCGCGGCGGATCGATAGGCCGGCCCGCCCATCCGCGTTTGCGACATTCGGCCGGCACACCCACCACAAGGACCGTACGCCATGGCACTTGCCTTCGAGCGCGACGAATATGACCGACGCAAGGCCGCGGTTTTGGCCGAAATGGCGGATCGTGGCCTGGACGCTCTGCTCATGTTCGCGCCGGAAAGCCACTTCTGGCTCACGGGCTACGACACTTTCGGCTACTGCTATTTCCAGTGTCTGGTGCTGACCAAGGACGGCCGCCTCGTCCTGATGACCCGTCTGCCGGACCTCAGACAGGCGCAGCACACCTCACTGGTGGAAGATATCCGTGTCTGGGTCGACGAAGGCGGCGCGAACCCGACCAAGCGGCTGATCGATATCCTGTTCGAATTCGACCTGCTGGGCGCCTGCATCGGGGTGGAAACCGACACCCACGGTCTGACGGCCGCCAACGGAAAGCTGCTCGACGAAGCGCTGCAGTCGTTCGCCACGGCCGAGGACGCCTCCGATCTGGTGCCGACCCTGCGGTCGGTGAAAAGCGCGGCCGAGATCGCCTATGTCCGCACCGCCGCAGCCCTCTGCGACGACGCCTGGGAAGCCGGTCTCGCCGAGATCCGGCCCGGCGCGGACGAAGGCCGCATCCTGGCGGCCATGCAGGGGGCGGTGTTCGCCGGTGGTGGCGACTATCCCGGCAACGGGTTCATCATCGGGTCCGACCGCGACGCGCTTCTGTGCCGGACCAAGTCCGGACGGCGGACTTTGTCGCCCTCCGACCAGATCACGCTGGAGTTCGCCGGCGCCTATCGCCACTACCACGCCGCCATGATGGCGACCGTGACCATCGGTGGCGGCACCCTGCGCCACCGCGAGCTGTTCGACGCCGCGGAGGCAGCCCTTTCCGCCGTGGAGGACGCGATGCAGCCGGGACGTACGTTCGGCGACGTGTTCGACGCCCACGCCAAGGTGGTCGACGCGGCCGGCATGCAGCCGCACCGCATGAACGCTTGCGGCTATTCCCTCGGCACCCGCTACGCTCCATCCTGGATGGACCCGCCGATGTTCTACCGCGGCAACCCGACCGAGATCGCTCCCGATATGGTGCTGTTCGCGCACATGATTCTAATGGACAGCGACAGCGGAACCGCGATGACGCTGGGACGCAGCTACCTGACCACCGACGGCGCGCCCGAGCCGTTGTCACGCCACCCTGTCGCCCTGATCGACCGCGGCTGAAGCCCGCCTGCGAGCCCGATCGACACCCCGGCTGGATTTCGAGATCCGGCCCGGCTAGACAACGATAGGGATTTCGCCTCGCACCTCGTGCGGGAACCCGATTGGCGAACGACCTGCCGGAAACGCATTGTGATCTGAGGGAGCCTCGGAACATGGGAGCACTGGTCTCCGCGCGCCCACGCGGCCGAACCGCCCGACACCTCACCGCCATCGTCGCGGTGCTTCTGCTTGCCGGCTGCGGGACGGCGGATCTGTCGGGTGTGGTGAACTTTCCGGGCACGCCAGGGTCCGCGACCGCACCGGTCAGCAAGCAGGACGTGACGTTCGCCTTCGAGCCGTTCACGGGCATGCCGGGCAACATCGCCGACACTCTGGCACAACAAATCGCGGACGAAGCGGCGATCCACAACCTACAGCTCGTCAAGCGCGTGGGCGCGCCGGCGACCTACCGGGTGAAAGGCTTCCTTTCCGCCGTCAGCTCCGACAATGCGGCGAACATCGTCTACGTCTTCGACGTCTTCACGGCCGAGGGTACGCGGCTCCACCGCATCACCGGCCACGAGTCCGCCGGCATCACTTCCGGCGATCCCTGGTCGGGCGTCAACGAAGACGCCTTGAACAACATCGCCATTGACGTGGTGGGTGAGCTCGACGCCTGGCTCGGCGGCGGAGCGAAATAGCCGTCCCCTCACCGGGCCGGCGCGCACAATCCCCGGCTTCGGCGACGCGCACATGTTGCCGAGAGGGTGGCACATTGCTAGTTACCGTCCGGCCGGTCCGGCTCCCAGGATTTTGATAGAGGCGCGCCCCATGAAGCTCGTGGCGGGAAATTCGAACAAATCACTCGCCGAACAGATCTCCGCCTACCTCGAAGTGCCTCTCACCCAATGTCTGGTCCGTCGGTTCGCCGACCAGGAGATCTTCGTCGAGGTTCAGGAAAATGTCCGCGGCGAGGACGTCTTCGTCATCCAGTCGACGAGCTATCCGGCTAACGATCACTTGATGGAGCTTCTGATCCTCACGGATGCGCTGCGCCGCGCCTCCGCCCGACGGGTCACGGCCGTTATTCCTTACTACGGCTACGCCCGGCAGGATCGCAAAGCCGGGCCCCGCACGCCGATCTCCGCCAAGCTCGTCGCCAACCTGATCGTGCGCGCAGGCGCCGACCGCGTGCTGACGCTGGACCTGCACGCCGGTCAGATCCAGGGCTTCTTCGACATCCCGACGGACAATCTGTTTGCCGCGCCGGTGTTCACTCGCGACATCAAGGAGCGCTACGAACTCGGCAATATCATGGTGGTGTCGCCGGACGTTGGCGGCGTGGTGCGCGCCCGGGCGCTGGCCAAGCGCATCGATGCCCCGCTCGCCATCGTCGACAAGCGGCGCGAGCGCCCCGGCGAATCGGAGGTGATGAACGTCATCGGCTCGCCGGAAGGACGCGACTGCATCCTGGTCGACGACATCGTCGATTCCGGCGGCACGCTGTGCAACGCGGCCGATGCGCTGCTTGCCCAGGGCGCCACCAGCGTCACCGCTTACATCACCCATGGCGTGCTGTCCGGCGGGGCAGTGGCGCGGGTCGCCAACTCGCGCCTGACCGAGCTCGTGATCTCCAACTCGATCGAAGCGACAGAGGCCATGATCGCGGCGCCGAACGTCCGCAGCGTTTCGATCGCTCCGCTGATCGGCGAGGCCATCAGCCGAACCGCCTTGGAAGAATCCGTCTCCAGCCTGTTCGACTGATCCGGTACGGACATGGAGAATTCGGGCCGCTCGACCCGAATTCTCGTTAGACGGGAGCCGTTCCGTTTCCCCAGAATCGCCGAACGGCTCCAAGCTGTTATTTCGGCGCGTTTCCGGACGGAAAACCGGTACCCACTTTTCCTGGAAACGCTCCAGACCCGTTCCGCTTTTATCGAAAGCACGGAGCGGGGCTGAGTTATGGTTTCAACGCGTTTCCGGACGGAAAACCGGTACCCACTTTTCCTGGAAACGCTCTAGCTGCCCTGTCCTTCGTCGTCTTCCTCGTCGCCCTCACCGCCTTTGCGCCAGGCCTTCAGGCCGGAGAAGACCGAATCCGGATCGACGTCCTCGTCCTCCTCGTCCGGACGCGACGCCGGAGCGAGCGATTCGTCCACCGACAGGAGCGTCGCCGGCTCGGTGCGATCTTCGCCGCCAGGCCCGGCTTCCGCCGCCGCCTTCTCAACTTCGAGATCGAGTTCGATCTGGGTGCACAGACCAAGCGTCACCGGATCCGCCGGCTGCAGGTTCGGCGCATTCCAATGGGTGCGGTCGCGAATCGCCTGAATCGTCGACTTGGTGGTGCCGACGAGGCGCATGACCTGCGCATCCTTCAGTTCCGGGTGATTGCGCAACAGCCACAGGATCGCATTCGGCCGGTCCTGACGCTTGGACACCGGCGTGTAACGCGGGCCGCGCTTCTTCGATTCCGGCACCCGCACCTTCGGCGGCGCCAGCTTGAGGCGATGATTCGGGTCAGCCTCGGCCTTATCCAGCTCGTCGCGCGTAAGCTGGCCGGTCAGAACCGGATCGAGCCCCTTGATCCCCTGAGCCGAGTCCCCATCGGCGATCGCCTTCACCTCGAGCGGATGCAGCTTGCAGAACGCCGCGATCTGATCGAAGGACAACGCCGTGTTGTCGACCAGCCAAACCGCGGTCGCCTTAGGCATGAGCGGAGCGTTTTGCCCGATCGCCATTCAAATTCCTCCTGTTTGCTTGCCCGGCCTCGCGCCGGGAAAGCCCTTTTCCACCGAATGTAGGGGATTGAGACAGGAGATATAGACCGCAAGCGCGGCCGACGCAAACCGTGCGTTTAGGTTGCACCCTCCGCCTGCGAGGGCACAACCGACGATCGGTGGCCGCCGCGATTGCTGCCCTAGCCGACGGTGAGCACGATCTTGCCGACGTGGCCCGAGCTTTCCATCCGTGCATGGGCATCGGCCGCCGCCTGCAGCGCGAAGGTCGAATCGATTACCGGGCATACGGTCCGGTCCGCCAGAAGTGGCCAGACATTGCCTTCCAGCGCTTCGGCAATCAGGCCCTTGAAGGCGATTTCCCGCGCCCTGAGCGTCGAGCCGGTGTGGGTCAGCCGCTTCATCATCAAGCGCCGGAAATCCACATGCTCGCTCGGACCTTGCAGCACCGCGATCTGGACGATGCGTCCCTCGACGGCCGCCGCCTGCCAGTTGCGCTCCACATAGCTGCCGCCGACCATATCGAGAATGAGATCCGCGCCGCGGCCCTCGGTTTCCTCCTTGACCACGGAAACGAAATCGCTGGTGCGGTAGTTGATCGCCACGTCGGCGCCGAGCTCGCGGCAAGCGACGAGCTTGTCGTCGGAGCCGGCGGTCGCGATCACGAACGCGCCAAATGCCTTGGCAAGCTGGATCGCCGTGGTGCCGATGCCGGAGGTCCCGCCATGGACCAGAAACCGCTCGCCGGGCTTGAGCTTGCCGCGATCGAACACGTTGGACCAGACGGTGAAGAAGGTCTCCGGAACGGCGGCGGCTTCCACCATCGAAAGTCCCGAGGGCACCGGCAGAACGGTCTCCTCCGCAGCGACGCAATATTCCGCGTAGCCACCACCGGGCACAAGCGACAGCACGCTGTCGCCAACCGCCACGGTCTCCACATCGTCGCCGATGGCGACCACGGTGCCGGCGATCTCCAGGCCGGGGATGTCGGTCACCCCTTTCGGCGGCGGATAATTGCCCTGGCGCTGAAACACGTCGGGTCGATTGACGCCGGCGGCTTCGACCTTGATCAGCACCTCGCCGGCATCGGGCCGCGGCACCGGCCGCGTCACGGGAACCAGAACCTCAGGCCCGCCCGGCTCGCGTATCGCGATCGCGGTCATCGTCTCCGGCACTCGATCCACCATCGTCCATCTCCCGATTTTATTGCTGATCTCGGACATAGCCCGCCAGGTCCGCGAGGCCAACGCCGATCGGCACCTCGACGCCAGAATCCTGTTCCGTTCCAGCCGTTCCGGCACACGCGCTTGTTTTCCTTCGCCTTTCCCAAGGCTCGGGATTTCCCTTCGTCGGCCGTTTCGGTTAGACTTCGCTTGGTCGAAAAAGACGAAGGCCATGCGTTCATGAGTCTGATCGGCGACGATGACCGTCCGCAACGCCCCGCCGCGATCGTGATCGGCGAGGATCTTTCCGCGCATTCGCTGGAAGAGCTCGCCGACCGGCGAGCCGCGTTGGAAGAGGAGATCGAACGCATCGATCGCCTCAGCGAGGCGAAGAGCGCCAGCCGCGCCGCCGCCGACAGCTTCTTCAAGACCTAAAGAGCATTTCCAGGCCAAGCGGAAGCGTTCGAGCTCGCCATCCGCCCCCGGCCGGTTTGCGAACGCCTTCCCCCGTTTACCGATTGTTAAGGTTAATTAAGGATAACTGACTCATCCAGTTTCGCTGGATCGGTTTTCTTGACCGGGAGCGACACGTGCCGCTCCACCTGACCCCTCCAAGTGACTTCGGCCGCCCTCGACGGGCGGCCATTTTTTCTTGTGCGAAGGGCGCGTTCGATCAGCCTTCCGTCGGCAAGACGGCGGTGGCCTCGATTTCCACCTGCGCCTCCGCCTCCACCAGCGCCGCCACCTGCACCAGTGCCATCGCCGGGAAATGCTTACCGAGCACCGAGCGATACACCGGCCCAAGCTCCTTCAGCGACGCGCGATAGGTATCGATGTCGGTGACATACCAGGTCAGCCGCGCAATGTGCTCCGGTCCGCCGCCAGCAGCCTCCACCACATCAAGGATGTTCCGGAGCGCCTGGCCCACCTGACCCAGGAAATCGGCAGGGAACTTGCCGTCGACCGTCCATCCGATCTGCCCGCCGACAAACAGCACCCGGCCCTCTCCAACCATACCGTTGGCATAGCCCCTGGGCTCCGCCCATCCCTCCGGCTGTACCGCTTTCAGCGGCGACATCACACGGGCGGGCTGCTGGGGCGTGGCTTTCGTGCCGTCGACATCCACTTGGCTCAAGGCGTCACCTCCAATGACATGGCTGGACGGGGGCAGAACGGAGCGCGGACCGCAGCCCCGCCCCATCCGTCCGAAGGAAACAATCGCGGCCCGCACCGGGCCGGCTTCCGATCAGGCGTTTCAACCCGACCGGAAAAGGCTCTACTTGGCAGCCGGAGCGGCAGCTTCCGACTCGGCGAATTGGCGAAGCTGGAAACGCTGCAGCTTTCCGGTCTCCGTGCGCGGCAACTGCGTCACGAACTCGATCGCACGCGGATACTTGTAGGGTGCAAGCTCCGCCTTGACGTAGTCCTGCAGCTCTTTCACCAGCGCGGCATCGCCCGTAAAGCCGTCCTCAAGAACGACATAGGCTTTGACGATGTGGCCGCGATCGGGATCAGGGGCGGCGACGACCCCGCATTCCGCCACCGCCGGATGGGCCAGAAGCGTGCTCTCGACCTCGGGACCGGCGATGTTGTAGCCGGACGAGATGATCATGTCGTCGGAGCGCGCCTTGTACCAGAAATAGCCGTCCTCATCCATTTCGAAGGTATCGCCGGTGAGGTTCCAGCCGTTCTGGACGTACTTGGTCTGACGATCGTCGGCGAGATAGCGACAACCCGTCGGACCGCGCACGGCAAGCCGGCCCGGCACGCCCGGCGGGCAGGTGTTGCCCTGCTCGTCGATCACCTTCGCCTCGTAGAAGGGAACCGGCTTACCGGTAGAGCCCGGCCGGATTTCCTCCTCGCGCGCGGCGATGAAGATATGCAGCATCTCCGTGCCGCCGATGCCGTCCATCAACTTGATACCGGTCTTCTCGTACCAGGCATCCCAAGTCGGTTTCGGCAGCGTCTCCCCGGCCGAGACGCATTTGCGCAGGCTGGAGATATCGGCCTGGTCGAGCTTGGTCAGCATCACCCGGTACGCGGTCGGCGCGGTAAAGGTGACGGTCGCTTTATATTTGCTGATCGCCTCCAGGAGGTCGTCGGGACCGGCACGCTCCAGAAGAATGCCCGCCGCCCCGACCCGGAACGGAAACAGCACGAGGCCGCCCAGCCCGAAGGTGAACGCCAGCGGCGGAGACCCGACGAAGCGATCGTCCTCGCGCGGCTGCAGCACCTGCTTGCCGTAGCAGTCGCAGATCGCGAGCATGTCGCGATGGAAGTGGATGGTGCCCTTGGGCTGGCCCGTGGTGCCCGAGGTGAACCCGATCAGGCAAATGTCGTCGCGCGAGGTATCGCAGGCCTCGAACGGCGCATCATACTGCGCCATCTGGGCTTCCAGCCCATCCGGCGCATCGGTGCCGAAATAGAGAATGTCGGTCATCCGCGGCGCGGCGACCCGGGTCTTCTCCATTTCGTCGCTGAGCTTCTTGTCGCACACGCCCAGGCGGATCTCCGCCTTGTCCACCAGGACGGAAAGCTCCTTCGCTCTGAGCAACGGCATCGTCGCCACCACGATGCCGCCGGCCTTGATGATGGCGAAGTAGACCGCCGTCATCATCGGGTTGTTGGCGGAGCGCAGCAGCACCCGGTTGCCGGACTTCAGCCCGTACTTGTCGACCAGCACGTGGGCGATCTTGTCCACGACCTTGACCAGATCCGCATAGGTCCAGGTCACGTCCGGTCCGATCAGCGCGATGTTGTCACCGCGACCTTCCGCAACATTCTTGTCGATCAGCTCGACAGCGCAGTTCATGCGGTCGGGATAGCCAAGCTTTTCCAGATTCGGGAACTCCGGCCACTGGTCCAGCGGCGGAAGATTGTCCCGAGCAAAGGTATCAACGTGCGCGGATTCAGTTCCCATCTTCAGTCCTCTCAACACGGAAGGTGTTTTATATTTCAGCCTGTCCTTGTGAGCTCGTTCCTGCCCTTGAAGGTTAGTTAAAAGCGTCCGCCGCAAAGGCCTGAAGCGCCTGGCGCGCGATCACGATTTTCTGCACCTCGCTCGCTCCCTCGTAGATCCGGAGCGCACGGATATCCCGATAGAGTTCCTCCACCCGCGTGCCGCAGCGCACGCCGTCGCCACCGTGGATCTGCACGGATTTGTCAATCACCCGCTGAGCCGCCTCGGTGGCGTAAAGCTTCGCCATGGCCGCCTCGCGGGTGATGCGCGGGGCACCTTGGTCCTTGGTCCAAGCCGCGCGGTAGACCAGAAGGGCCGCGGCATCGACATCGAGCGCCATGTCGGCGAGCGCGGCCTGGGTCAGCTGCAGATCGGCAAGCGGCGCACCGAAGAGATGACGCGAACTCGCCCGGTTCAGCCCCTCCTCCAGGGCCGCGCGGGCAAATCCGAGCGCGGCCGCCCCAACGGTGGAGCGAAACACGTCGAGCGTCGCCATGGCGATCTTGAAGCCCTCGCCCGGCTTCCCGAGCCGGTTCGCCTCCGGCACCGTCACGTCCTCCAGCACGAGCCGGCCGAGCGGATGCGGCGCGATGGTGTCCAGCCGTTCGGCAACCGTGAAGCCCGGCCGGTCCGCCTCGACCACGAACGCCGACAGGCCGCGCGCACCCGGCGCCTCGCCCGTGCGGGCGAACACCACATACTGGTCGGCGATGCCACCGTTGGAGATCCAGGTCTTCTCGCCGGAGATGCGGATATTGCCGTTGCCATCGGGCTCGGCGGTGGTCGCAAGTGCCGCCACATCCGATCCGGCGGCAGGTTCCGTCAACGCGAAGGCAGCGATCGCCGCGCCGGCGCCGACCTTCGGCAGAAACCGCGCCTTCTGATCGTCGCTTCCGTAAAGGCTGATCGAGCCGGTGCCGAGCCCCTGCATGGCGAAGGCGAAATCGGCAAGCGCGTGATGACGCCCCAAGGTCTCGCGCGCGATGCAAAGCGTGCGCACGTCCAGCGTCTCGGCCGCCCCGCCGTGCGGCGCCACGACCGTGTGCTTCAGGAAGCCGGCCTCGCCCAACGCCCCGACAAGGCGACGACAGCTTCCGTCGACATCGTGGTGATCGATAAGCCCGGGTACCGTCTTGGCGGCCCAGCCATCGAGTTCGGCGGCAAAGGCGCGATGGCGCTCCTCAAAGAACGGCCAGTCGAGAAAGCTCTTGTCCGCCATGGCTCAGTTGCCCTCGAACACCGGCGTCTTCTTCGCCGCGAACGCTTCGAAGGCGCGGCGATAGTCCTCCGTCTGCATGCAAACGGACTGGGCGAGCGCCTCCGCGTCGATGAGCTGATCCACCGACATGTCCCACTCCATGTGCATCATCTTCTTGGTGATCCCGTGGGCGAAGGTCGGTCCTTTGGCGAGCTCGGCGGCGAAGCTCTGCGCCTCGGCCAGCACCGCGTCGGACGCCAGCAGCCGGTTGAAAAACCCCCAGCGCTCCGCCTCGTCGCCGCGCATGACGCGGCCGGAATAAAGTAGCTCCGCCGCACGCCCAAAGCCGATAATGCGCGGCAGGATCCCGCACGCGCCCATATCGCAGCCGGCAAGGCCGACCTTGGTGAACAGGAAGGCGACCTTGGCGGCCTCGGTGCCGAAGCGGACATCGGAGGCCATGGCGATGATGGCCCCCGCGCCCACGCATACGCCATCAATGGCGGCGACGATCGGCTGCGGACACGCCCGCATGGCCTTGACCAGATCGCCGGTCATCTGGGTGAAGTCGAGCAGACCGACCATATCGCGCTCAAGCAGCGGCTGGATGATCTCGAACACGTCGCCGCCGGAGCAGAAATTGCCGCCGGCACCGGTTACCACGATGGTCTTGACCTCGGTCTCATGGCGCAGCGCCCGAAAGGTGTCACGCAGCTCCGCATAGCTCTCGAACGTCAGCGGATTTTTCCGCTCGGGGCGGTTCAAGGTGATGGTCGCAACCGGTCCTTCGACCGTCAGCAGGAAGTGTTCCGGCTTGTAGTCCTTGAGCGGCAACTCGATCTGGAACCGGTCGCTCATCGCGCCCCCTCTCCTTTTTTGGAATGCGAAAGCACCGAGGCCTTGGCCTGACCGAGCTGGTCGAGCAGGACCTCGATGTCGTCGGCCGATAGATCGCCGAACAATTCGCCGATCCAGTCCGCGTGCTCATCGGCCATCTGGCGGAACGCCGCCCGGCCATCCGGCGTCAGCCTCACGAAAGTGGAGCGACGGTCGGTATCGGAAGCACGGCGCTCCACCAGGCCGTCCTCGGTCAAACGCTCCACCAAGCCGGTCACGTTGCCGTTGGACACCATCATCCGACGCGAGATCTCGCCCAGGCTGAGTCCTTCGGGCGCCTTGTCGAGCTGGGCCATCAGATCGAAGCGCGGCAGCGTCACGTCGAAACGCTCGCGCAGCCGGCGGCGGATCTCCGTCTCGATCATGTTGGTGCACGCCAGCATGCGCAGCCACAGGCGCAATTCGCTTGTGTGATCGCGCGGGCGCTCCAGTGCCCGCGTCTCGGCATCAAGCGCGGCAGTCTCCGTGATCGCCCGCATCACATCACCTCGCCGCCGGCGACCACGATGGACTGGCCGGTCACCGCGCCGGCATCGCGCCCAACCAGCCATTGCACCGCGTCAGCCACCTCTTCCGGCCGGATCAGCCGCTTAAGCGGATTCGTTTCCGATAGCGTGGCACGCGCCTCCTCGGCACTACGGCCGGTCAGCGACACGATCCGGTCAATGCTCTCAGCGGTCAAATCGGTATCGGTGAAGCCCGGACACACCGCATTCACCGTCACGCCCTTGCCGGCGGTCTCCAGCGCAAGCGCGCGCGTCAAGCCGACGACCGCGTGCTTGGAGACGACATAGGCGGACGTGTAGGCGTAGCCTTTCAGGCCGGCAGTGGAGGCAATGTTAACGATGCGCCCAAAGCCGGCTTCGAGCATCGCCGGCAACACCGCCTGGGCGCAGGTGACGACTCCCTCCACGTTGACCTGGAACAACTGGCGCAGCATCGCGGCATCGGTCTTCATAAAGGGCGCCGTCCGCGCGAGCCCCGCGGAATTGACTAGGACATCGATCGCCCCGTTCGCACCGACCGCTTCGCCCACCACGCGACCGATCGCCTCAGGCTCGGTCACGTCCGCCGGAAACACAGCCGCCCCGCCGATGGCCTCGGCGGTTTGATCGAGCGGTTCGCGCCGACGTCCCACAAGGCTCACCTTGAACCCTTGATCTTTCAGGGTTTTTGCGATCGCCGCGCCGATGCCGGTACCGCCTCCGGTGATCATTACATGCCGATCGCTCGAACCGTCGCCCACGCTTGCCTCTCGCTCCAAGTTCCCGCCGCCAACGGACAGCGGCGCATGTCATTAGGCGGGCTGGCAAGCTGCCACCCGCAGGCATTCTCGGCTCCCGGCGGCGCGTTTTCATCGCTTGCACGGGAAATTGTTTCAAGCTTAAAATATCTTCCCTGGGGGCACAAGGGTGACCGTTCCGGCAAGTTCGGGCCCAATGCTTCACCGCTTTATCGGGAGACGTGTCATGAAAATTTCCGTGATGGGTGGCGGGCCTGCCGGGCTTTATTTCGCCATTCTGATGAAGAAGTCCTATCCGGCCGCGCGCATCACGGTTTTTGAGCGCAACCGGCCGGACGATACGTTCGGATTCGGGGTGGTGTTCTCCGACGAGACGCTACAGACTTTCGAAGCCTATGACTTCGAGAGCTACCAGGCGATCACAGACCACTTCGCCTACTGGGACGACATCGAGATCCACTTCAAGGACAACGTGTACCGGATCGGCGGCAACGGCTTTTGCGGCACCTCGCGCAAGCAGCTTCTGATCCTGCTCCATCAGCGCGCCCGCGAACTCGGCATCGAGCTTCTGTTCGAGACCGACGTCACCGATTTCGAGCGCCTGATGCGCGAGTCCGACCTGGTGGTGGCCTCCGACGGCATCAACTCGCTGGTGCGCGAGACCTACAAGGATCACTTCCAGCCGGAAGTCGACCTGCGGCCCAACAAGTTCGCCTGGATGGGCTCCACCAAACCGCTGGACGCCTTCACCTTCTTCTTCGAAGAGACCGAGTACGGCATCTTCATCGCGCACACCTACCAGTACGAGCCGGGCCTCTCGACCTGGGTGATGGAGACCGATCCGGACACCTGGGCGCGCGCCGGCCTCGACAAGATGAACGAGCCGGAATCGGCCAAGTTCTTGGAGAAGGTGTTCGCCAAGCAGCTCGAAGGGCATCCGCTCCTGATCAACCGGTCCTATTGGCGCAACTTCCCCGCCATTCGGAACAAGCACTGGTATAAGGACAACATCGTCCTGCTCGGCGACGCCAAGTCGACTGCGCACTTCTCGATCGGCTCCGGTACGAAGTTGGCGATGGAAGATGCCATCGCCCTGTTCGAGGCGTTCCGGGCAAATGCGTCCGTGGCCGATGCGCTCGCCGCCTTCGAATCCCAGCGCCGCGAGGACGTGGAGAAGATCCAGCATGCGGCCGAAGTGTCGCTGGTCTGGTTCGAACACGTCGACCGCTACTGGGACATGGATCCGGTTCAGTTCGCGTTCGGGCTGATGACGCGGTCCAAGGCGATCACCTACGACAATTTGGAGCTGCGCGAAGAGCCGTTCGTGCGCGCCGTCGACAAGATGTTCGCCAAGCAGGTCGCGGCGGAAGGCTTCGAGGTGGACCTGGAGAACCCGCCGGCCCCGATGTTCCACCCTTTGCGCATGCGCGACATGGTGGTGGAGAACCGTCTGGTGGTGTCACCGATGGACACCTATTCGGCGGTCGAAGGCGTGCCTCAGGACTTCCACCTCGTGCACTACGGGGCACGTGCCATGGGCGGCGCCGGCCTTCTCTACACCGAGATGACCTGCGTATCGGAAAAAGGTCGGATCACGCCGGGCTGCGCCGGCATCTACACCGACGAGCAGGAAGCCGCCTGGTCCCGCATCGTCGACTTCGTGCACAAGAACTCCCACGCGAAGTTCTGCATGCAGATCGGCCATTCCGGCCGCAAGGGCTCGACCAAGCTGATGTGGGAAGGCATCGATCAGCCGCTGGAGGAAGGCGGCTGGGACGTGGTCGCCCCCTCGGCCCTGCCCTATTTCGAGAACAGCCCCGTGCCCCATGTCATGACCCGCGAGGACATGGACTGGATCAAGGGCGAGTTCGTCGCGGCCGCGAAGCGGGCCAACAGCGCCGGCTTCGACATGCTCGAGCTCCACTGCGCCCACGGCTATCTGCTGGCAAGCTTCCTGTCGCCGCTCACCAACACCCGCGACGACGAATATGGCGGCTCGTTGGAAAATCGGCTGCGCTACCCGCTGGAGGTGTTCGATGCGGTCCGGGCCATCTGGCCGAACGAAAAGCCGATGTCGGTGCGCCTGTCGGCAACGGACTGGAAGGAAGGTGGCATCACGGGCGACGATTCCGTCGCGATCTCCCAGGCGTTCCTGGAGCACGGCGCCGACCTGGTGGACGTCTCCACCGGCCAGACCGTGCCGGACGCCAAGCCGATCTTCGGCCGCATGTTCCAGACCCCGTTTGCCGAGCAAATCCGCAACGAGGCCGGCGTGAAGACGATCGCGGTCGGCAACATCACCACGGCGGATCAGGTGAACACCATTCTGGCCGCCGGCCGCGCCGATCTCGTCGCCATGGGACGTCCGCACCTGCTCGATCCCGCCGTTGGGTTGGACTCGGCGGCGACCTACGGCTTCTCCGAGATGTACTGCCCGCCGCAATATCTCGCCGGCTACCAGCAAGCCCTGCGCACCGCCCAACGCGACCGCGAGGAGCTGAAGGAGCTGAAGCTGAAGGCGCGACCGCGGCACCACTACACCGACGCCCGCAAGCAGGCGGCAGAGTAGAGCGCTTCCGCGAAGGCTGAAACCTGATCACCGGCCGGGTCGCACGTGCGATCCGGCCGTTTTCTTTTCCCCCGCCCATCCCCAGCCTTACGCAAATGAAGTGTTGATCGGTGCGCAGGGAGCGGGCAGGTACGGGGCCGTGATGGGCCGTGCGTGGCTTGTCGCCGCCATGGAGATCGTCCCGCCGATGAGAGTGTTCCGGCCGCTACTTGCCGCCCTCGTCCTACTCACCACAACCGCGTGCATGGCGACCGGGGATGCCCCGATCCCGATGGCGACAGGAACGACCACAGCGGCGAGCTGTGCCGCACCCGCCGCGCCGGCGCCGAGCGACGTCGCGCTGGAGCGGATGATCGGGCAGCTTCTCGTTGTGGGCTTCAGCGGATCGTCGTCGGGGTCGGCTTCGGCCGCCGCGGTTCGCGACGATCTCGCGGCCGGACGCGTCGGCGGCGTCCTGTTCTTGCGCCACAACGTCAGCTCTGCAGCAAACGTCAAGCGGCTCGCCGCCGATTTCCAGGCCGCGTCCGGGTCGACGCCCGCGCTCCTAATGATCGATCAGGAAGGCGGCAAGGTCCAACGGCTGACCGCCTCCATGGGCTTTCCCTCGACCCCGTCGGCCGCCTATGTGGCCAAGCACTATTCGCCCGGCGAAGCGCAAACGCTCTATCGCAAGATGGCGGACGCGCTGAAGGCATGGGGCTTCAACGTCAATCTGGCACCGGTCGCCGACGTGGCGGTCAATCCCGCAAACCCGGTGATTGCCAAGGCCGACCGCGCCTTCTCCAGCGATCCGGCGGTGGTCGCGGCCTATGACGAGGCCTTCGTGAAGGCCCATCGTGCGGCCGGCGTCGCCGCTTCGCTCAAGCACTTCCCCGGCCACGGCTCGTCGGCGGGCGACAGCCACAACGGGGCCGTCGACATCACCAAGACGTGGAGCAAGGCGGAGCTGATCCCCTATCGCACGCTCATCTCCGACGGGGTCGCCGATCTGATCATGGTCGGCCATCTCCGGCTGGCGCGACCGGGCTACGGCGACACGCTTCCGGCCTCGATTTCGCCGGCGGTGATCCAGGGCCTCTTGCGCGACCAGCTTTGCTTCAAAGGCGTCGTGATGACCGACGATCTCATTATGCGTGCGATCCGAAACCGGATGAGCGCCGTGGACGCGGTCGTGGCGGCCCTCAAAGCAGGCAACGACATTGCCGTCGTCTCCGGCGACGGCTCGACGGGGTCGGATTTCCCGCAGAAGGCGATCGCCGCCGTGGCGGCTGCCGCAGCCGAGGATCCCGCCTTCCGTCAGTCGCTCGCCCAGTCCTATGCTCGGGTGATGGCCCTGAAGCGGAAAGTCGGCGCCCCGACGGGGCTGTAGAGCATTTCCAGGCGACGTGGGAACCGGTTCGCCGTCCGGAAATGCGCCAAAACGAGGAGTTAGAGCCGTTCAGCTATTCCATTGAAAGCTGACCGGCTCTGGAACGCGACCGAAAGGCGTCGGGCCACCGTCACCGTCTTGCCGCATGAACGACGGCGAGACTGCTCCTGCCATTCCAGAGAACGGCTATTCTCCAGGGCATCGGCAATGACCTGCGACACGGTCATCCCGGATCGCGCCGCAATTGCCGCGACCCGCTGGTGCAGAGTTGGAGAAAGCTCGAGTTCCACCGTCATGATCTGCCAACAATTGCATCCAATCCCTCAAACCGAAAGATAGCGCTCGGTGACGGTGGGGTCGGCCGCAAGGTCCGCCGTCGTCCCGGCCCACACTACCAGCCCCTTCTCGATAACCACGTGGCGATCGGCGAAGCGCGACAGAGCGTCGATATTCTTGTCGACAATCAGGATCGATTGGCCTTCCTTCTTCAAGGTTTCCAGCACGCTCCAGATCTCTTCGCGGATCAGCGGCGCGAGTCCTTCTGTGGCCTCGTCGAGGATCAGGAGCTTGGGGTTGGTCATCAAGGCGCGGCCGATCGCCAGCATTTGCTGCTCGCCGCCGGAGAGCTGTTTGCCGGAGTTGTTGCGCCGTTCCGCAAGCCGCGGGAAGAAGCGATAGACCTCCGCAAGCGTCCAGCGCGGTTTGCCGCCACCGCGATTGGCGGACGTGGCGACCAGATTTTCCTCCACCGACAGGGTCGGAAAGATCTGCCGGCCCTCCGGGACAAGGCCCAGGCCGGCTTGGGCAATGCGATAGGCGGGCGCGCCCGTGAGGTCGGTTCCGCCGATCACGACCCGCCCCGCCTTGGGGGAGAGCAGCCCCATGATGGTGTGGATCGTCGTGGTCTTGCCCATGCCGTTGCGGCCGAGCAGCGTCACCGCCTCGCCCTCTTCGAGCCTCAGATCGATGCCGAACAGAACCTGGCTGTCGCCATAGGCCGCTTCGAGGCCGTCGACGGCCAGCATGGTTCGGGTCGCGCGCGCGTCCATCAGGCCTCCTCCCCGAGATAGGCCTTGCGGACCTTCTCGTTGGTTCGGATGTCAGCCGGCGCACCGGTTGCAATCACCTCGCCATAGACAAGGACGGAGATCCGGTCGGCCAGCGCAAAAACGGCCGCCATGTCGTGCTCGACCAGTAGCATGGTGTAGTCGGCGGCAAGCCGCTTCAAAACCGTCACCAGGCGCTCGGTCTCCTCCTTGCCGGTGCCGGCCATGGGCTCGTCGAGGAGCAGAAGCTTGGGCTCGGTGGCGAGCGCGATGGCCAGTTCCAGGCTCCGCTTTTCGCCGTGGGACAGACGTCCGGCTTGCATATGGGCCCGATCGGCGAGCCCAACGATTTCCAGATGCTGGAGCGCCCGCTTGGAAAGGCCGATATCCCGTGCCACCGCCTTTATAAAGCGGAAGGAGTGCCCCTGCCGCGCCTGGACGGCGAGCGCCACGTTGTCCAGAACCGTGAAGTCGGGCAGCACCGTGGTGATCTGAAACGAGCGGGCCAGGCCGAGCCGGGCCCGCTGGGCCATGGAGAGGCCGGTGACGTCGCGCCCGTCGAACGTGATGCGGCCATGGTCCGGCTTGAGCGCCCCGGAAATCTGGCTGATCAGCGTGGTCTTACCGGCCCCGTTGGGGCCGATGATCGCGTGAACTTCCCCCCGCAGGATATCCAGGGAGAGCTCGTTGGTGACCCGAAGCGCCCCGAAATGCTTCGACAGCCGCTCGAGCCGAAGGATCGCGTCAGCCATGGGCGCGCACTCCCGTGATCAGGCGCACCAGCCCACCTTTGCCGTACAGAACGACCAGGACGAGGAAAGGCCCGAAGATCAACTGCCAGTGGTGAGTGACATCTTGAAGCAGCGATTCCAGCAGCAGATACGCGGCCGCGCCGATGATTGCGCCGTGCAGCGTACCGATCCCACCCAGCACCACCATGACGATCAATTCGCCGGAGCGGTGCCAACCCATATAGGCGGGGCTGACGAACTCGGTCTGGTTGGCGAGCAGCACGCCGGCAAGCGCACAGATCATGGCGGCGATCACATAGGCCACGAGCCGGTAAGGATAGGGATCGATACCGATCGCCCGTAGCCGGATCTCGCTCTGCTTCGCGCCGGTCAGCACCCGGCCGAAGCGAGACGCCACGATCATCCTGCACAGAAGATAGACCGCCAGCAGGCAACCGAAGGTCACGTAGAAGAAGGTGAGGCGATCGTCGAGCGGGCCCGTGCCGAAAAACTCCGTGCGTCGCCAGATGGTGAGCCCATCGTCGCCGCCATAGGCCGACAGGCTGGTGGTCGTGTAGTAGGCCATCTGGGCGAAGGCCAACGTGATCATGATGAAGTAGACGCCACGGGTTTTCAGCGAGATCGCGCCGGTGACGAGCGCGAACAGGCCTGCTGCGACGAGCGCGACCGGGATCGCCACCAGCCCGTCATAGATGCCCTCGGCCGATAGAATGCCGATGCCGTAGGCGCCGATCCCCAGGAACGCGGCATGCCCAAACGAGACCAGCGCGCCGTAGCCGAGGATCAGATCAAGGCTGACGGCGGCGATCGCGAAGATCATGACGCGAATGACGAACAACGTGATGAAGCTGTCGTCGAGCACGGTCGCGAGCGCCGGCACCAGCGCCAGCAGAACGAAAATCGCGATTGGCAGCCGCAATCCCAAAAGGCGCGGGCTCGCGGGAGTGCGACCGGCAGAGGCGGTGGTCAGGGTTGGCGTGTCGCTCATGCCTGCTGCCCCTTTGCGGGGAAAAGCCCGGTGGGTCTGAAGAACAGGACCGCAGCCATCAATACGTAGATCAGCATGGAGGCGACCGCCGGGCCGACGTCCGTCGCCGTCGACGGCGACATGACCAGCTTGGCAATGTCGGTCATGAAGGTGCGCCCCAGCGTATCCACCAGCCCGACGATGATGGCGGCGAAGAAGGCGCCGCGTATCGAGCCAATCCCCCCGATCACGATCACCACGAAGGCGAGAATCAGCAGGCTGTCGCCCATGCCGGGCTCGACCGACAGGATCGGCGCGGCCAGAAAGCCGGCAAAGCCGGCCAGCATCACCCCGAAGCCGAACACGATCATGAACAGGCGGCGAATGTTGATCCCGAGCGCGGAAACCATCTGGGCGTTGGTCGCCCCCGCCCGCACCAGCATTCCGATCCGCGTGCGGGTAACGAGCACCCACAGCAGCACGGCAACGCCGAGGCCGACCAGGATGAGCGCGATCCGGTACACCGGGTAGAGCAGGCCGTTCATGAGGACGACCCCGCCGGACAGCGTTTCCGGCATCGCCACCGACAGCGGCGCCGACCCGAACAGAACACGCACGGCCTCGTTCAAGAACAGGATGACGCCGAAGGTCGCGAGCACCTGGTCGAGATGATCTCGCTCGTAGAGATGGCGGTAGATCAGCACCTCAAGAAGCAGGCCGATCACAAGGGCTGCGGCCATGGCCAGAAGCAGGGCCAGGAAGAAGTTCCCCACCAGCCCGGTGAACAGCACCGCGAGATAGGCGCCGACCATATATTGGACGCCATGGGCGAGATTGACGAAATCCATCACGCCGAACACCAGCGTCAAACCGGCGGCGACAAGAAACAGGAGCACGCCGAGCTGCAGGCCGTTCAAAAGCTGAACGGCGAAAAGCATCATCGACAAGGGGGAAACCTCGCTGGAAACGAATGAGGCGGATGCGACGTCGCGAACCGGATCTCGCGCAGCTTTTGCATGGCCGGGGCCAAGCGCCCGAGAAGCGGGCGGGGGCCGCGGCTACGGCCTGTCGAGAATTGGGCTCGCCTTGTGCGATCGCCGGCCGGCATGTGCCCGCGCCGTCTTTCGATCGATCCTGGCACGACAACCGACACCGATCCGGCTCGGTATCCGGGTCGGCGACGCGACCCCACCTTTCGTCACTTCCGACATGACAGTCGATCCCCACGGTTCTCTGGAAGGTGCCTGCTGTTTTTTTGTGCGGCACACCGTCTGCTTACGCATTTTGCGAAACTAGACGTTCGCCGGTCGACACCGTCGACATTTTAGGTTTGAAATATCTCTGTTGTGAAGCCCCGCGCGCAGCTTTGCTCGCCGACGCCATCCGCCTCGCACCCGGATATGGCGCACGAGTTGCAGGCGACGCGGACAAGATTGATTGCAACCGGACAGAGGGAGAATCGGAGCATGTCCGTCGTTGGAACCCGAATGAGGATTGGCGCCATCGCGGTCGCGATGAGCCTGGCGGCCGCTGTCGGCCAGGCGAACGCCGATACCGTGCTGCGCGTCTCGAACTGGCTGCCGCCGGGACATCCGTTGGTCACGGAGATCATCGAGCCTTGGGGCAAGAAGGTTGCGGAAGCCACCGACGGCCGGGTGACGGTCGACGTGATGAAGGCCCCGATCGGCAAGCCGCCGGCCCAGTATGACCTGATCCGCAACGGTGCAGCCGATGTCGCCTATGGCGTGCACGGCTACACCCCGAACCGCTTCTCGCTGACCTCGCTGGTGGAACTGCCGTTCCAGTCCAACACGTCGGAGGCGCTCTCCGTCGCCTACTGGCGCGTCTACGAGAAGTATCTGAAGGCCGCCAACGAGCATGAAGGGGTGAAGGTGATCACCCTGTTCACCCATGGCCCCGGCGAAATCTACACCACCCAGGGTCCGGTCACCGAAGCGAGCCAGTTGGAAGGCGCGAAGTACCGCGTCGGCGGCGGTCTCGCCAACACGGTGGCTGAGGATCTCGGCATCGTGCCGGTCAGCGCGCCCTCGCCGCAGGTCTACGAGATCCTGTCGAACGGTGTGGCCGACGGCATCCTGTTCCCGGCGGAATCCGTGCCCTTCTTCAAGATCGACACGGTGATCAAGAACGGCACCAGCGTCGACGGCGGGCTCTACAACACCAGCTTCTTCATCATCATGAACCGGAAGACCTGGGACAGCCTGTCGGCGGAGGATCAGGCCGCGATCGACAAGGTCTCCGGTGAGGCGCTGGCGCGGATCGCCGGCCAGGCCTGGGACAACGCCGACGCCGCGGGCGTGAAGAAGATGGAATCGGAGGGCATCAAGATCATCGAGGCGGACGACGCCTTCATGAAGACGCTCCACGAGAAGCTGGACGGGATCCAGTCGGTCTTCCTCGACGCCGCCAAGGAAAAGGGCGTCGACGGTGAGGCCGCCTTGAAGATGCTTAAGGAAGAAGTGGCCAAGGAAAGCAAGTGAACGCGAACGACGCGCTCCACTCGCATCAGACGCGCCGCCCTTTCGCGGCGCGTCTTCCCGCCATCTGCGCGGGCCTCCTCAATGTCATCGCGGGCATCTTGCTGTTCACGATGATGCTTCTGACCGTCGTCGACGTGATCGGTCGCTACATCTTCACCGCACCCGTTCCCGGCGCCTTCGAGGCGACGGAAGTCATGCTCGTGCTGATCGTGTTCGTGGGCCTGCCGATCGTGACGGCCCGAAACGAGCACGTCTCGGTGCTGCTTTTCTACGACCGGACCCCGCCCTTCCTTCAAGCCATCTTGCGCATGGGGGCGCGGGTGCTGATGGCGTTCGGCCTCGGGGTGGCGAGCTGGCTGCTCTACCACAAGGCCGTCGAGCTGACCTCCTATGGAGACACGACCGTGATTCTTCGTATCCCGCTCGCACCGGTCGCCTTCGCCATGTCCGCCCTTTGCGCAATCGCGACCGTCGTCGCAGCGATTGCCGTCTTCAAGCGCAGCGAAGAGGCCTGATCCGCCCATGGATGCCTGGGTTCCGGGGCTGATCGCCCTTCTCGCCCTGCTGTTCGCCGGCGTGCCGATCGCGATCGCGATGGGTCTCGTGGGAGCAGTCGGTCTCATCGTCATCATCGGCCCGCAAGGCGCGCTCGCGATGGTCGGCCAGACCATCTTCGACACCGGCCTATCCTATTCCCTGTCCGTGGTGCCGCTGTTCATCCTGATGGGGAATTTCGTCACCCGCGCCGGCCTGTCCGACGAGCTCTATGCCGCCTGCCATGCCTGGCTCGGCCGCCGACCCGGCGGGCTGGCAATGGCGACGGCCGTGGCCTGCGGCGGCTTTTCCGCCGTTTGCGGCTCCTCGCTCGCCACCGCCGCCACCATGGGCAAGGTCGCGCTGCCGCAGATGCGGAAATATCGCTACGACGACAGCCTGGCTTCGGGCGTCATCGCGGCCGGCGGCACGCTCGGCATCCTGATCCCGCCGAGCGTGATCCTGGTCATCTACGGCGTCACCACCCAGCAGGACATCGGCAAGCTGTTCGTCGCCGGTATCGTGCCGGGCCTGATCGGCATTCTCTGCTACATGGGCGCCGTGCGCGTGGTGTGCGCGCTCGATCCGGAGAAAGGACCGCGCGGCCCGCTCGTCCCGATGGCGGAGAAGCTGCGGGCGACGCGCGGCGTGCTCGGCATCATGGGCCTGTTCGTGCTGGTCATCGGCGGCATCTATGTCGGCGCCTTCACCGCAACCGAGGCGGCCGGCATGGGCGCGTTCGGAGCATTCCTGATCGCCCTCGCCCGGCGAGCGCTGACATTGCGGATCCTGGGCGAGATCCTGGCGGAGACCGCTGCCACCACCACGATGATGTTCGCCGTCCTGATCGGCGCCTTGGTGTTTGCCAACTACGTCAACATCGCCGGCCTGCCGGACGACCTGACGTCCTTCGCCACCGGCGCCGACGTGCCGCCGTTCGTAATTCTCCTCGGCATCCTGTTCGTCTATCTCCTGCTCGGAATGGTGCTGGAGAGCCTGTCGATGGTGTTGCTGACGGTGCCGATCTTCGCGCCGCTGATCGGCTCTCTGGGCTACGATCTGGTCTGGTTCGGGATCGTGGTGGTGATCATGACGGAAATTTCGCTGATCACCCCGCCGGTCGGCCTCAACGTGTTCGTCTTGAAGACGGTGCTGCCGGACGTACCCGTCGGCACGATCTTCAAGGGCGTGATGCCGTTCATTCTCGCCGACATCCTGCGGATGGTGCTGCTGCTCGCCTTCCCGGTCCTTGCGCTCGGGCTGCCGACGCTGATGGGGTAGATAAATCCGGCGAAGCCGCAACCGGGTCGCCGTCCGGAACCAAAAGCCGGATTCAGCGGCCCTTGCAGTCCCCGAACTTCGTCACCCGGCGGAGCGTCAGGTTGATGCGCCCACCTTCGGGAAGAAGGCTCGAGGATCCGGCGATCACGCGGTCGATGCCGTGATAGGCGAGCCGGTCGTCGCCGCCGAACACGATGACGTCGCCGGAGGCAAGCCGCAGCGAGCGGGTCGGCCCTTTGCGGGTGGTGCCTCCGATCCGAAACACCGCCGTGTCCCCGAGCGACACCGACACGACAGGTGCGGCGAAGGTTTCCTCGTCGCGATCCTGGTGCAAGCCCATGCGCGCGCCTGCGGCATATTGGTTCACGAGACAGGCCTCCGGCGGCGCGGAGATGCCGGCCACCTCGTGCCAGAGGATCAACAGCCGCTCCGGGATCGGCGGCCACGGTCGGCCGGTCTCCGGATGGGTTGGCTGGTAGCGGTAGCCGGCCACGTCCGACACCCAGCCGAGCGACCCGCAATTGGTCATGCGGACCGAGAACGGCTTGCCGGTGCGCGGCATTCGCGGCAGGAAGAAGGGTGCCTCGTCGACCACCGAGATCAGATCGGCAAGCAGGGCACGCTGGGTCGCCTTGTCCAGGCGCTCGGGATAGATCTCAACGCTCATGGCCTCTATCTGAGGCCCGACAATAAAAAGGTCCACCATCGAAGATCACGACGGCGGCTGGAAAGTAAGATCCGCTTGTGGGCGCGGCACACTTCCCGCCCTGCCCGGCTTGCGGCCGATTTTCCACCTTCTTATATAGCTCCCAGCGATTTGGCCCATCGGGGCCCCGCATCATTGGTATTGCGCCGAAACGACAAGGGGGCCGGCCGACGATCTCGTCGGCAAAGTCGGACGCCGTTCCGGGTCCGACCGGTCTGCCAGAAGGAGAGAGACTGACATGAGCAAGGTCATTGGCATCGACCTCGGCACGACGAACTCGTGCGTCGCGGTGATGGACGGCAAACAGGCCAAGGTCATCGAGAACGCAGAGGGCATGCGCACCACGCCGTCGATGGTCGCGTTCACCGACGAAGGCGAACGCCTGGTCGGCCAGCCGGCGAAACGCCAGGCTGTGACCAACCCGGAGCGCACCCTGTTCGCGGTGAAGCGGTTGATCGGACGCCGCTTCGAAGACCCGACGGTGGGCAAGGACAAGGACCTGGTTCCCTACAAGATCGTGCGCGCCGACAACGGCGACGCGTGGGTCGAGGTGGACGACAAGTCCTATTCGCCCTCGCAGATCTCCGCCTTCATCCTGCAGAAGATGAAGGAGACGGCGGAAGCCCATCTCGGCTCCGAGGTGACCCAGGCCGTCATTACCGTTCCCGCCTACTTCAATGATTCTCAGCGTCAGGCCACCAAGGACGCCGGCAAGATCGCCGGCCTGGAAGTGCTGCGCATCATCAACGAACCGACCGCGGCCGCGCTCGCCTACGGTCTCGATAAGACCGAGGGCAAGACCATTGCGGTCTACGACCTCGGTGGCGGCACGTTCGACATTTCGATCCTGGAGATCGGTGACGGCGTGTTCGAGGTGAAGTCGACCAACGGCGATACCTTCCTCGGCGGCGAGGACTTCGACATGCGCCTCGTCGATTATTTCGCCGAGGAGTTCCGGAAGGAGCAGGGAATCGACCTGCGCAAGGACAAGCTCGCGCTGCAGCGCCTGAAGGAGGCTGCTGAGAAGGCGAAGATCGAGCTGTCGTCCGCCCAGCAGACCGAGATCAACCTGCCCTTCATCACGGCCGACCAGTCCGGTCCGAAGCACCTCACCATGAAGCTTTCGCGCTCCAAGTTCGAAAGCCTGGTGGAGGATCTGGTTGCGCGTACCATCGAGCCCTGCCGCAACGCCCTCAAGGATGCCGAGCTGCAGGCCGGCCAGATCGACGAGGTCGTTCTCGTCGGCGGCATGACCCGCATGCCGAAGATCCAGGAGCAGGTGAAGCAGTTCTTCGGCAAGGAGCCGCACAAGGGCGTGAACCCGGACGAGGTGGTCGCCATCGGTGCGGCGATCCAGGCCGGCGTGCTCCAGGGCGACGTCAAGGACGTGCTGCTGCTCGACGTGACGCCGCTGTCGCTGGGCATCGAGACGCTGGGTGGCGTATTCACCCGTCTGATCGACCGCAACACGACGATCCCGACCAAGAAGTCGCAGACCTTCTCCACCGCCGAAGACGGCCAGACCGCGGTAACGATCCGCGTGTTCCAGGGCGAGCGCGAGATGGCGGCCGACAACAAGATGCTCGGCCAGTTCGATCTCGTCGGTATCCCGCCGGCTCCGCGCGGCGTGCCGCAGATCGAGGTCACCTTCGACATCGACGCCAACGGCATCGTCAACGTGTCCGCCAAGGACAAGGGCACCGGCAAGGAGCAGCAGATCCGCATCCAGGCCTCCGGCGGCCTTTCCGACGCCGACATCGAGCAGATGGTCAAGGACGCGGAGAGCCACGCCGACGAGGACAAGAAGCGGCGCTCGCTCGTGGAGGCCCGCAACCAGGCCGAGGCGCTGGTCCATTCGACCGAGAAGATGCTTTCGGAGAATGGCGAAAAGCTTGCCGAGTCCGACAAGTCGACGGTTCAGGCTGCGCTTGACGACCTGAAGCAGGCCATTGCCGGCGACGATCCGGCCGCGATCGAGACCAAGAGCCAGGCGCTGGCCCAGGCTTCCATGAAGCTCGGCGAGAGCCTCTACCAGAGCGACGAAGGTCAGGCGTCGGCCGAGCAGGGTTCGGCCGGCTCGGAGCAGAACGAGGACGTCGTCGACGCCGACTTCGAAGAGGTGAAGGACGACGACGACAAGCGGAGCGCATAACGGCTTCCGCGGATAAGTCTCGGATGCGGCACACCGTCAGCGGTGTGCCGCATCTTTCATATGAACTGATGTTTCACGTATTGGCCGTATCTTCCGAGGGATGACCTCGTCCCGGGTGGACGAGGCGGGTGGAGCGCAAGCCCCCATCTCAGCCCGGATTTCGCTCACGCGGCCCGATATTTCGCAAGCAGAGTTACGAACCCGATGGCCAAGCGCGACTACTACGAGGTTCTCGGCGTCCACGCTCAGGTGACCGAAACCGAGTTGAAGAGCGCCTACCGCAAGCTCGCCATGCAGTATCACCCGGACCGCAATCCGGGGAACGCAGACGCCGAGCACCGCTTCAAGGAGATCAGCGAGGCTTACGACGTCCTCAAGGATCCGCAGCGGCGGGCCGCCTATGACCGATTCGGGCATGCCGCCTTCGAGGGCGGCGGCTTCGGCGGCGGCGACGGACCAGGCTTCAACGGCGACTTCGCCTCGGCGATGTCGGATATCTTCGACGAATTTTTCGGCATGGGCCAGCGCCGCCGCTCCGGCGCCGGCGGGCGCGAACGCGGCGCGGATCTGCGCTACAATCTCGAAATCGAGCTGGAAGAGGCCTTCACCGGCAAGACGGTGGAGATCGAAGTGCCGACCTCCGTCACCTGCGTGACCTGCTCCGGCTCCGGTGCCAAGCCGGGCACCTCCCCCACCACCTGCCAGACCTGTAAGGGCGCCGGCCGGGTGCGGGCGACACAGGGCTTCTTCACGCTGGAACGGACCTGCCCGACCTGCCACGGGCGCGGCTCCATCGTCACCGATCCCTGTGAGGTCTGTTCCGGCCAGGGTCGCATCTCCGAAGAGCGCAAGCTGTCCGTCAACATTCCTGCCGGCATCGAAGACGGCACGCGCATTCGGCTGGCCGGGGAAGGCGAAGCCGGCGCGATGGGCGGACCCGCGGGCGACCTCTACATCTTCCTGTCGATCAAGCCGCACGCCTTCTTCCAGCGCGAAGGCGCCGACATAGCCTGCCGCGTGCCGATTTCGATGACCACGGCGGCGCTCGGCGGCGAATTCGAGGTCCCGACCGTCTCCGGCGAAAAGACGCGCGTGAAGGTGCCGGAAGGCACCCAGACCGGGCGCCAGTTCCGCCTGAAGTCGAAGGGGATGCCGATCATTCGCAGCCCCCAGTTCGGCGATATGTACATCCAGGTTGTTGTCGAGACGCCGCGCAACTTGACCAAACGACAGCGTGAGCTGTTAGAAGCCTTTGAAGAAGAGGCCTCTCAGGATAATCATCCTGATTCACACGGCTTCTTTTCCAGGGTGAAGGACTTTTTCGACAGCCTGGGAGGATAACAGGTTGTCGCCGGCGTACTGCCGGATCCGCCGATTGGAACACGAAGGCTACCCATGCTCGCCATTGCCCGAACCCACGCCCGGAATTTCTCCAACCGCTTCGTCGACGAAGTACGGTTCTTGCGAGCGTGGGTCGAGCGGCCGCTCACCACGGGCGCCGTCGCCCCCTCCGGAGCGACCCTGTCGCGGCTGATGGCAAGCTTCGTGGATGCCGACTGTCCCGGACCGATCGTCGAGCTGGGTCCGGGCACCGGCGTCGTCACCGACGCGCTGGTCAAGCGCGGCATCGACGAAGCGCGGCTGATCCTGATCGAGTACAGCCCGGACTTCTGCGCGCTCCTGTCGGAGCGCTTCCCGCGGGCAACCGTGATCCAGGGCGACGCCTATGCCATGGCCGATGTGATCGGCAACCCGGTTTCCGGTTCGCTTGCCGGCGTGGTCTCCAGCCTCCCGCTCTTCACCCGACCTTTGGAGATGCGACAAAAGCTGATCGAGGACGCACTGGAGCTGATGTCGCCCGGCGCGCCTTTCATCCAGTTCTCCTATGCCCTGGTGCCGCCTGTGCCGGAAGTCGACGGCCAATATGGCGTGACCCGCACCTCCTGGGTGGTGCGCAACGTGCCGCCGGCGCGCGTGTGGCTTTATCGCCGCGTGGTCGACAAGGCCGACGGCTCCTCCCTCGTCGCGGCCTGACGCTTCGCCGGCCGATGTCGTTTGCGGACGGAAAGCCGCCTTCCATCTTGAATGGAACTGCGTTCCCCCCGCCCATCGGTGTCCTGGCGTTTGCATTCTGCGGCAGCAAACATACATCAGGTCGCGACCCTTTGGTTCCGGGCATCTCGCCCGAGCCTTCTTCCTGCGTTCAACGCGAGGTCCAGATGACGTCTCCCGCAGATCCGATCGGCTGGCACGGCACCACGATTCTGGCCGTCCGCAAGGGCGACGAGATCGTGATTGCCGGTGACGGCCAGGTTTCGTTCGGCCAGACGGTGATGAAGAACAACGCGCGCAAGGTGCGCCCGCTCGGCGACGGCGACGTGATCTCCGGCTTCGCCGGCGCCACCGCCGACGCCTTCACGCTGCTGGAGCGGCTGGAACAGAAGCTGGACCAGTATCGCGGGCAGCTCCTGCGTGCCTGCGTGGAGCTCGCCAAGGACTGGCGCACCGACCGCTATCTGCGCCGCCTGGAGGCGATGATGATCGTCGCCGACCGCAAGCAGACGCTGGTGCTGACCGGCAACGGCGACGTGCTGGAGCCGGAAGACGGCGTCGTCGGCATCGGATCCGGCGGACTTTACGCGCTGTCCGCGGCCCGCGCGCTGATGGACACCGACATGGACGCCGAAGCGATCGCGCGGCGCGCCATGGCGATCGCCGCCGATATCTGCGTCTACACCAATGGACACCTGGTGGTGGAGCGCCTCGGCGCCAGCGGCTAGAGGCCCGCCCTGCCCGCAAAACAACAGCCCGACGGAAAGGCCGATATGGCACTTGCACCGAACATCGAGGACGACGAGCCGACCGGACACGAGCGGCAGCCCGGTTCGGATCGAACGGAGACGCAGACTATGAGCAATTTCTCCCCGCGCGAGATCGTCTCCGAATTGGACCGCTTCATCGTCGGCCAACATGCCGCCAAGCGCGCCGTTTCCATCGCGCTCAGGAACCGCTGGCGTCGGCAGCAGCTCGAAGACGACATCCGCGACGAGGTGATGCCGAAGAACATCTTGATGATCGGTCCGACGGGTGTCGGCAAGACGGAGATCTCCCGCCGTCTCGCCAAGCTCGCCAACGCCCCCTTCATCAAGGTGGAGGCCACCAAATTCACCGAGGTCGGCTATGTCGGCCGCGACGTGGAATCTATCATTCGCGATCTGTTGGAGATCGGGATTGCGCAAGTGCGCGAACGTCGCCGCAAGGACGTGCGCGCAACTGCGCACTTGGCGGCCGAAGAGCGCGTGCTTGACGCCCTGGTCGGCAAAAATGCGAGCCCTGCCACGCGGGACTCCTTCCGCAAGCGGCTGCGCGCCGGCGAGCTCGACGACAAGGAGATCGAGATCGAGGTGACTCAGGCGCCTTCGATGCCGAGTTTCGACATTCCGGGCATGGGCGCGAATGTCGGCGTGATGAACCTTTCCGACGTGCTGGGCAAGGCGTTCGGCGGCGTCAAGAAGACCCGCAAGACCACCGTGAAGGCCTCCTACGAGTTGCTTATCAACGAGGAGTCCGACCGGCTGCTCGACGAAGAGAGCTTGACCCAGGAAGCGATCGCGGAGGTTCAGGGCAACGGCATCGTGTTCCTGGACGAGATCGACAAGGTGACGGCCCGTGGCGGCAAGGTCTCCGGCGACGTCTCTCGAGAGGGCGTGCAGCGCGATCTCCTGCCGTTGGTCGAAGGCACCACGGTTCAGACCAAGCACGGCGCGGTCAAGACGGACCATATCCTGTTCGTCGCCTCAGGCGCGTTCCATGTCTCCAGCCCGTCCGACCTGTTGCCGGAGCTGCAGGGCCGGCTGCCGATCCGCGTCGAGCTGAAACCGCTCACCCGCGAGGACTTCCGCGCCATCCTGACGGAGACCGAGGCAAGCCTGATCCGCCAGTCGGTGGCGCTGATGAAGACGGAAGACGTAACTCTCGTCTTTACCGAGGACGCCATCGACGCCATTGCGGAGGTCGCGGTCGAGATCAACGCGACGGTGGAGAATATCGGCGCCCGGCGGCTGCAGACGGTGATGGAGCGGGTGCTGGACGAGATCTCTTACACCGCCTCCGACCGCGCCGGCGACACCGTCACCATCGACGCAGCCTACGTGCACGACAATCTCGGCGAGCTCGCCAAGAACACCGACCTGAGCCGGTTTATCCTTTAGGACCTATTCGCTCACACCAACTCGCTCCGCTCGCGGCTCCGCGAGGGGGCGGTCTGCCCGGCCGGCGCGCGGTCGCGCGCTGGCTGCGCACGATCTCCAAAACATCGAAGCCTTCGATCACGCCTTCGGATCGCTCAAGAAGGCCTCGTCGACAGGGACTTGAAGGCCGTTGACCAGCCGGTTGGTCTCGTTGGCAGCACCGACCACGGCCATCAACTCCATAAGCTGCTGGTCGGTCATGCCCTTGGCGCGGGCGGCAGCGGTGTGCGAGTGGATGCAATATTGGCAACCGTTCGTCACCGAGACGGCGACGTAGATCATCTCCTTGACCAGCGGATCGATCGATCCCGGCCCCATCACCGCCTTGAGCTTGTCCCAGGTTCGCGCGAGCAAGGCCGGATCGTTGGCCAGCACGCGCCAGAAATTGTTGACGAAATCGGTCTGGCGCGTGTCCCGGATGTCGTCGAATACGGCGCGGGCGGCAGCGCCCGCCTCCTCGTCGCTCAAGACCGGCATGATTGACATGGCAGTGCCCTCCCTTTCGCCGCACATCCTGGCAGCGCTTTAGCGGAACACCGTAATCCCGCGGCCGGTAACCGTGGCGCCGTTAAACTTGCCGGGTTCGATCGCAAGCAGCGTCGCCACGTTGGCACCGTCGCCATTCTTCAAGACGATCTGCTTGCCCGACAGCTCCCAGGCGGAGATGGTCGACAGCTCCTCGCCCTGGCAGCCGCGCGTGGAGGCACGATAGCCGCCCGTCCACGTGGTGAGCGTCATGAAGAGCTGGCAGGTCTCCCCCGCCGAGGTGATGCCCCAGCCGCCGAGGAGATCGTTTTTCTGCAGCTCAAGCGCCGAGGTCTGATCCGGAAGCGACGCGACCTGGGTCTCCATTCCCGTATCGGTCGGCTCTTCCAACGGCTGCTCGACCGGCGCCGGCGCGGGCTCGATCGGCTGAAGCTGGCCGGACGCGACCGGCTGGCTCGGCGCTGCCGGCAGCGGCGAGGCGTATCTTCCGGACGTGCTCGAGCACCCGCCGACGGCGACGCCGACGGCTGCGAAGGCGAGGATCCAAGTCTTGCAGGCCATAATAATCGAGTTCCCGTTTCCGCTTGCCGTAACCGACCCGACAACGTGTGTGACCGGATAAGGTTTACCTATTCTTGACGCGACGTATCGCTTTCGCCCTGCGTCCTTAGCTTGCCGGCGCGGGTGGGCACCATAACCCAAATCAAGTCGCAACGCGGGATGGAAATTGGAGCCCTGCGGCCGACGCGCAGATCCGGTTTCGCTTCCATGGCTTCAAAGCCATGCAATCGGTGCACATCAGGCCTCCGCACCGCTCTCTCGCCATTGTTTTAGGGTGCATTGCACAATATATCCAACGGTGCGCGACGACTCGGTTCGCGTCCGCGGATTCCGGGAATTTTCCCGCCATTCTGCGAAAAATAGGTAGGAACATCTCCGAGGAGCGGCTGTTTGCCCACGGATGCTAGAGTAAATGATGCCGCACCGCACAAAATCCGACCCGGCCGTGTCCGGGATCAATCGCCGTCTCCGGCGCAGCGACGAGGACGCCTATCGCGCCCATCTATTGCGCCTTGACCCCGTAACCCGTCGCGGTCGGTTCGGCCTGGCGGTTTCCGATCACTTCATTGCCGGTTACGCCACGACAACGGCCACGAGCGATGCCGTGCTGGACGGCTATTTCGAAGACGGAGTCCTGCGCGGCGTGGCCGAACTGCACCCGCTCACGGGGCAAGACATCGCCACCGCAGAGGCCGCCTTCTCCGTCGAAGCCGACTGGCAGGGCCGTGGCATCGGCAGCACGCTGATGGAGCGGATCCTGTCGGCCGCCTGCGCCCGCAACATCGAGCGGGTGATCGTCACCTGCCAGGCGTCGAACCGGACCATGCGCCGGCTGGCGACCGCGTTCTCCGCCAAGCTCGAAATCCTGGGCGACGAGGTCGTCGGCCAGATGGCAACGCCCCGTCCGACGGCCTTCACCTACGCCCGCGAGGCGATCGAGGACAGCTACGGCGTCGCGAGCGTCATGTTCGATGCCGGTCGGGCTTTCACGGCGCGGTAGAGCGATTCCAGGCGAAGCGGAAACAATTATTTTTCTTTCCGCTCCAACCGGTTCGCTTCCCGCTCGGCTTCGTGAGGACACCGAACAAAGCCCGCGCAAAACCCATGCGGGCGTCGCCCGGATTACAGCATTGAGGGCAGGATGCGATCCGGCGGGCGATGGCCGTCCATAAAGGTCCGGATGTTGATGATGACCTTCTCGCCCATGTCGATGCGGCCCTCAATGGTCGCCGACCCCATATGCGGCAGCAGGATCACCTTGCCGGCCTTGGCCAGCGCCATCAGCTTCGGATTGATCGCCGGCTCGTGCTCGAACACGTCGAGCCCCGCCCCGGCCAGCTCGCCGGATTCCAGCATGCGCACGAGGGCGGTCTCGTCCAACACCTCGCCACGGGCCGTGTTGACGATATAGGCCTCCGGCCGCATCAGCTTCAGCCGACGCGCGGACAGCAGATGGAAGGTTGCCGGCGTGCGCGGGCAATGGATCGACACCACGTCCATGCGCGCGAGCATCTGATCGAGGCTGTCCCAATAGGTCGCCTCCATCTCCTCTTCCAAGCTCGCGGCGACACGACGGCGATTGTGATAGTGGATCGACATGCCGAAGGCCTTGGCCCGGCGCGCGACCGCCGTGCCGATCCGCCCCATGCCGACGATTCCGAGCCGTTTGCCGGAAATCCGCCGGCCGAGCATCCAGGTCGGCGACCAGCCGCCCCAATCGCCCGAATCGATCGCCCGAATGCCATCGGCGAGCCGGCGCGGCACCGCCAGCATCAAGCCCATGGTCATGTCGGCGGTATCTTCCGTCAGAACACCCGGCGTGTTGGTGACGGTGATGCCGCGATTGTTCGCCGTGGACACGTCGATATTGTCGACGCCGTTTCCGAAGTTGGCGATCAGCCGCAGGCTGTCCCCGGCCTGAGATAGAACCGCAGCGTCGATCTTATCTGTGATTGTGGGCACCAGCACGTCGGCCGTCTTCACGGCTTCCACCAGCTCGGCCTGGGTCATCGGCCGGTCGTCGATATTGAGCCGCGTGTCGAAAAGCTCCCGCATCCGCGTCTCGACGGCATCGGGAAGTTTTCGTGTAACCACCACTAGCGGCTTTTTCTTTGCCATCGTCAACGACTCGCCCGGGCTGTTGGTGCAATCTCGGATTTCGCCGGCAGCAACCGTCGCCTCCCCGACGCAGCCTCCGGCACACGGTCAAAACCTCTATCAGACGGAGGTCGAAACACAACTCGCACCACCGTTCTCACGTCGCCTTCGCGCAACGTTTAGCCTGGAACCAGGGCGGAGCCTGTATCAGGCGAAGACCTCGCATCGCCCGACGCATTCGTTCCTCCCTGTCGCGCCGGTTTTTGCGCGAAACCGGTTCCCGCTTTTGCCCTCAGCGCTCAAGCTCCCCAGTCCCGAGCCATCTCGCTCACGCAAGAAACTTGATCGCAGACACGAGGTCTCCTAGCAAGACGCGGGTACGTCCATGATCCTGGAAGTGTTTCGCGTGGTCCACAGGCTATCTTTCAGCCGCACCGTCATCGTCGCCCTTGTCGCCGCCGTGCTGGCCGTCGGGGGCGCTGTCGCAGCGCAGGCCCAGACCGCCAAAGGACCCAGCGGCCTGCCCCTGCCCCGATTCGTGAGCCTCAAATCCAACGAGGTGAACGTGCGGGTGGGACCCGGCACCGACTATGCGATCAAATGGACCTTCAAGCGCCAGGGATGGCCGGTCGAAGTCGTGCAGGAGTTCGACAACTGGCGCCGCATCCGCGATTCGGATGGCGCGGAAGGCTGGGTCTATCACAGCCTTCTGTCCAGCGATCGCACCGCGCTGGTCGCCCCCTGGCGCTCCGACCCGGTACCGCTTCGCGCCGGACCGGATGACGAGGCCCGTGTCGTCGCGCTTTTGGAACCGCTGGTGCTGGCCAGGGTGGAAAGCTGCGACAAGCGCTGGTGCGAAATTTCCGGCAAGGCCTGGAGCGGCTTCATCTCCCAGAAGACCCTGTTCGGAGTCTACCCCAACGAAAGCTTTGACTAGTCCCGTTCCGCTCGAACGGAAACATCCGAGCGACAAGGAATGGCTTCAGATTCAATAGGTTGAGCCAGGTCTTATCGTTCCGCTTTTCACGGGAATCGCAGAACGGCGCTATGTTGTTGCGTTTTCAGACGGCGAACGGTTTTCCCTTCGGCCGGAAACGCTGGAGCGCCTGGCGCGAGCACGCAAACCAAGACGGGCCGCCACCGTTGCCGGTGCGGCCCGCGATTCGTTCGATCAGACGTCGGTGTGTCGGTGTTGGCGCGATCAGCTACGCTGAATCGGCCGAATGCGCACCACCACGTCGACGCGCACGATCTCCATCCCTTCCGGCGCTTCCGGAACGTCGTCGATCGACAGCATGCCGCCGGGGATATCCACCACCGAGTTATCCTCTTCGTTGAAGAAGTGGTGATGATCGCTCGTGTTGGTGTCGAAATAGGTCTTGGTGCCGTCCACCGCGACTTCGCGCAGGAAGCCGGCCTGGGTGAACTGATGCAGCGTGTTGTAGACGGTCGCCAGCGAAACCGGCACGCGCGCGCCGATGGCTTCCTCGTGCAGCTGCTCGGCGGAGATGTGACGATTGCCGAACCGATAGAGCAGGTCGGCGAGAGCGATGCGCTGACGCGTCGGACGCAATCCGGCTTCCCGCAACATCGATTTGATGTCGCGTGCCTTCGCACCCGCGCTGGTGTGGTCGTGATGCGAGCGGGTCACGTGCATCCCAATCTCCCTTTCTGGCGTCATCGCGCCGTTCGTCCTCGTCTGCGCCAACCTCGCTGCTAGAACGCTCCGTCGAGCTGGCTGTCTTCCATATTGTTGCGACTGTAACCGTAAAAAAAGCAGATCACAATGGTCTTGATTATCATTCGCAAGAAGGCGGTTCAATGGCGGACCGCGCGCACGCGCCAACATGTCGCGAAGGCCGCGCAACGGCTGTGCCTCGCGGGTGGCTTTGCGACCTGAAAACCGTGTGTTAGGAAACGCGCCACTGCGCTGCTTGGCGAACGGGTCGCTTGCGGCCGCCTCGGCGCAGGATGCGGCGTTTCCGGGGGTGTCGTCGAGCCCTTTTTTGCTCAGCTCGGACACGCCGATCACTGCGTTGGGGCCAACTGTCCCGCCCGGCTGCCATGCGATGCACCGGGTAGGCGATAAGAGGATGAGGGAATAGAAACCGGTATGGGCACTGATCAGCGCCGCTCCAGCTACGAGTACGAAGATCTTCTGGCGTGTGGTCGCGGCGAACTGTTCGGGCCGGGCAATGCCCAGCTACCGCTGCCGCCAATGCTGATGTTCGACCGGATCTCTTCGATTTCGGAGGACGGTGGAGAACACGGCAAAGGCCAGATCAAGGCGGAGCTCGCCATCCGACCCGACCTCTGGTTCTTCGCCTGCCACTTCAAAGGCGATCCGGTGATGCCGGGCTGCCTGGGGCTCGACGCCCTGTGGCAGATGCTCGGCTTCTTCCTGGGCTGGCTCGGCTCGCCTGGGCGCGGTCGCGCCCTCTCGGTGGGCGAAGTGAAATTTTCCGGCCAAGTGCTGCCGTCGATCAAGCAGGTGGAATACGGCATCGACGTGAAGCGCGTGATGCGCTCCAAGTTGACGCTGGGGATCGGCGACGGGTGGCTAAAGGCCGATGGCGACACCATTTATCGTGCGCAGAACCTCAGGGTCGGCCTGTTCGTGGACGACGCCGCGGTCGAAATGGGATGACCATCGGCCATTGGTGCCGGCATCGCGCTATCGACATGGCGAGCAACTGGCTCGGTGCCTTGAGTCTGACGTGTCGCCATGGACGAGCCGAAGGTTCCCGATCATGATTGAATCCGAAGCAGGATCACGCTTCGCCCTTTTGGAGGGCGGCGGTAGCTTCGACGCACTTGAAAGACCACGGAGGCCCCAATGAGACGAGTGGTCGTCACCGGAATGGGGATCGTTTCGTCGATCGGCAATTCCACGCAGGAGGTGCTTGCCTCGCTGCGGGAAGCCAAGCCTGGCATCGTGCGTGCGGAACGCTATGCCGAGCTCGGCTTTCGTTGCCATGTGCACGGCGCACCGACCTTGAATGCCGAAGAGGTCGTCGACCGGCGTGCCATGCGCTTCCACGGCGGCGGCACCGCCTGGAACCATGTAGCGATGGATCAGGCGATTCGCGACGCCGGTCTGGAAGACAACGAGGTCTCCAACGAGCGCACCGGCATCATCATGGGGTCCGGCGGTCCGTCGACCCATGCGATCGTGCAGGCTGCCGATATCACACGTGAAAAAGGCCCGCGCCGCGTCGGACCGTTCGCGGTCCCCAAAGCGATGTCGTCCACCGCCTCGGCGACGCTTGCGACCTGGTTCAAAATCAAAGGCCTTAACCACTCCATTTCGGCGGCCTGTGCCACCACCAACATCTGCATCGGCTCCGCCTATGAGCAGATCCTGATGGGCAAGCAGGACCTGGTCTTCGCCGGCGGCTGCGAGGAACTCGACTGGACGCTGTCGGTGCTGTTCGACGCCATGGGCGCGATGTCGACCAAATATAATGAGGAGCCGTCGAAGGCCTCGCGCGCTTATGACGCCGAACGCGACGGCTTCGTCATCTCCGCCGGTGCCGGGGTGCTGGTGCTCGAAGAGATGGAACACGCCAAGGCGCGCGGCGCGCGCATCTATGGCGAAATCGTCGGCTATGCCCACACCTCCGACGGCTTCGACATGGTGCAGCCGTCCGGCGAAGGCGGCGCGCGCTGCATGAAGATGGCCGTCGAACAGGCGGGAATGCCGATCGACTACATCAACCCGCACGCGACCTCCACGCCGATCGGCGATCTGCGCGAGATCGAGGCCATCAAGACGGTGTTCGGCGACAAGATCCCGCCGATTTCGGCCACCAAATCGCTGACGGGCCACTCCCAGGGTGCCGCCGGCGTGCACGAGGCCATCTACTCTCTTTTGATGATGAACAACGGCTTCATCTGCGAATCGGCCAACATCGAGACGCTCGATCCGGCCTTCGCCGACGTGCCGATCGTGCGTGAACGCCAGGACGACGTTGCGCTCGAATGCGTGATGTCGAATGCGTTCGGCTTCGGCGGAACCAACGCGTCGATCGTCATGAAACGGTACGACGGATGACGGGCGCCGCGGCGCGGAGTTCGCACAAGGATACGTCGGAACGTGCGGTCGAATCCAGGAGGTTGATCGAATGGCGGGTGTGATGGCGGGTAAGCGGGGCCTGGTTATGGGCGTCGCCAACAACCATTCGATCGCTTGGGGAATCGCCAAGCGGCTCGCCGACGAAGGTGCCGAAATCGGCTTTACCTATCAGGGCGACCAGTTCGGCCGCCGGGTGCAGCCGCTTGCGACTTCGGTCAACGCGCCGTTCGTGGTGCCGTGCGACGTGGAAGACGTCGCCTCGGTGGACGCAGTGTTCGACAAGGCGCGCGAGACCTGGGGCTCAATCGACTTTCTGGTGCACGCGATCGCTCATTCCGATCGCAACGAGTTGCGCGGCCGCTACGCCGACACCAGCCGCGACAATTTCGTGCGCACCATGCTGATCTCGTGCTTTTCCTTCACCGAAGCGGCGAAGCGCGCGGCGGACCTGATGCCGAACGGCGGCTCGATCGTGACCCTCACCTTCGGCGGAGCGACCCGTGTCACGCCCAACTACAATGTCATGGGTGTGGCCAAGGCGGCGCTGGAATCGTCCGTGCGCTATCTCGCCGTCGACTTCGGCAGCCAGAATATCCGGGTCAACGCGATTTCGGCGGGGCCAGTCCGCACGCTCGCCGGCGCCGGCGTTTCCGATGCCCGTTTCACCTTCAACTACCAGCGCAAGCATGCGCCCCTGCGCCGAACCGTCACCATCGAGGAAATCGGCGGCACCGGTCTTTATCTGTTGTCCGACCTGTCGTCGGGCGTGACCGGCGAGATCCACTTCGTGGATTCCGGCTACAATATCATCTCCATGCCGAAGCTCGACGAGCTCAAGGCGGAAGAGCGGCGCGAGCAGGTCGAAGAGGAATTGGAGGCGGCGGGGCGGCCGATCCACCCGACGCGTTCGGCAAGCGGATGAGCACGGTCCCCGGTCTCGCCCCGCTTGCGGTCAAAATCTGCGGGCTGACCGACATCGCGTCCGTGGACGCTGCGCTGGACGCCGGGGCCGACCTGATCGGCCTCGTTTTCTTTCCGCCCAGCCCGCGCAACGTGTCTATCGAGCTCGGAGCCGCTCTGGCCGAGCGCGCCAGGGGACGTGCCGAGATCGTCGCCCTGACCGTGGATGCGGCTCCGGATCTCCTGGACGAGATCGTCACGCGCGTACGGCCGACATTGCTGCAGTTCCATGGCAAGGAAACACCGGAGACGATCGCGGCGACGCGCGCGCGGACCGGATGTCCGGTGATGAAGGCGATCGGGATTTCCGGCGCCGAAGACTTGGCTGCAATCGAGATCTACCGCGAAGCCGCCGACCGGCTCCTGCTCGATGCCAAGGCCCCCAAGGGCGCCACCCGGCCCGGCGGCAACGGCGCCGCGTTCGACTGGACGTTGCTCGGCGCGCTTGACCGCAGCTTCCCCTTCATGCTTTCGGGAGGCCTGACGCCGGAGACGGTGGCGGATGCCGTCGCCACGGTGCGCCCGGCGGCGGTGGATGTGTCGTCCGGCGTGGAGACGGCGCCCGGCCGAAAAGACCCGGCCCGGATCGCAGCCTTCGTTGCGGCCGCGCGCCAAGGCGTCGCCCGGCATCCGGAATCCGTTTAGAGGCGGCCGTCCGTCTTCTCTGCAACCAGCGAGCTCGATCGATCGTGACCCACCAGCGCAACACTTTCCGCACCGGCCCGGACCTTTCCGGGCATTTCGGGACCTTTGGCGGTCGGTTCGTGGCCGAGACGCTGATGCCGCTGATCCTGGAGCTGGAAGAGGCCTACCGTGCCGCCCAGGCCGATCCGGCGTTCCAGGCCGAGCTCGACGATCTGAACACTCACTATACCGGCCGCCCCTCGCCGCTCTATTTCGCCGAGCGACTGACGGAGGAACTCGGCGGCGCGAAGATCTATTTCAAGCGCGACGAGCTGAACCACACCGGCTCCCACAAGATCAACAACTGCCTCGGTCAGATCCTGCTGGCGCGCCGCATGGGCAAAACCCGCATCATCGCGGAAACCGGCGCTGGTCAGCACGGCGTTGCGACCGCGACCGTCTGCGCTCGTTTCGGCCTGCCCTGCGTCATCTATATGGGCGCCACCGATGTGGAACGGCAAAAGCCCAACGTCTTCCGCATGAAGTTGCTCGGCGCGGAGGTGATCCCGGTCACTTCGGGCGCCGGTACGCTCAAGGACGCCATGAACGAGGCGCTGCGCGACTGGGTCGCCAACGTCGACGACACCTACTATCTGATCGGCACAGCGGCAGGGCCGCATCCCTATCCGGAGCTGGTCCGCGACTTCCAGTCGGTAATCGGAACGGAAGCGCGCGCCCAGATCCTGGAGGCGGAAGGCCGGTTGCCCGATCACATCGTCGCCGCCGTGGGTGGCGGCTCGAATGCGATCGGCCTGTTCCATCCGTTCCTGGACGATGCCGACGTCGCCATCACCGGCGTGGAAGCCGGCGGCGAGGGGCTCGAGGGCGAGCGCCATTGCGCCTCCATCACGGCGGGTCGGCCGGGTGTGCTGCACGGCAACCGAACCTATCTGCTGCAGGACGATGACGGCCAGATTTTGGAGGGGCACTCCATCTCCGCCGGACTCGACTATCCGGGCATCGGGCCGGAACACGCCTGGCTGAAGGAGATCGGTCGGGTGTCCTACGTGCCCGCCGTCGACACCGAGGCGTTGGCGGCGTTCCAGCTTCTGGCACGCACGGAAGGCATCCTGCCCGCGCTGGAGCCCGCGCACGCGCTCGCCTATGTCGCCAAGATTGCGCCGGAGATGGGCAAGGACCAGATCATCGTGATGAATCTCTGCGGTCGCGGCGACAAGGACGTCCACACGATCGCCAAGACCATGGGATGGGACCTGTGACCGTCGCCCGCCTCGACGCCCGTTTCGCCGCGCTCAAATCGCAAGGCCGCGCCGGCCTCGTCACTTTCGTCACCGCTGGCGATCCCGATCCGGCCACGTCCCAGGCGATCCTGGACGGCCTGCCGGCCGCCGGCGCCGACGTGATCGAGCTCGGCATGCCCTTCACCGATCCCATGGCCGACGGCCCGGCGATCCAGGCCGCTTCGCTGCGCGCGCTGAAGGCCGGCCAGACCATGGTGAAGACGCTCGCCATGGTCCGCGCCTTCCGCGCCAAGGATGCCGACACCCCGATCGTGCTGATGGGCTACTACAACCCGATCTTTTCCTATGGTCGCGAACGTTTCCTGGCCGACGCGGTCGAGGCGGGCGTCGACGGGCTGATCGTGGTGGACCTGCCGCCGGAAGAGGACGACGAGCTCTGCCTGCCGGCGCTCGAGGCCGGGCTCGCCTTCATCCGGCTCGCCACGCCGACCACCGACGACAAGCGGCTGCCTAAGGTGCTCGCGAACACGTCGGGCTTCGTCTACTACGTCTCCATCACCGGCGTGACCGGTACCGCGACGCCCGACCCCAAGCGCGTTGCAGCGGCCGTCGGCCGGATCAAGGCGCACACCGAGCTGCCGGTCGCCGTCGGATTCGGCGTCAAGACCGCAGAGCAGGCCCGCGAACTCGCCACCGCCTCCGATGCCGTCGTGGTCGGTTCCGCGCTGGTCGGCGCTGTCGCAAATTCGCTCGATAGCGCCGGTAAGGCCACAGACACGACCGCCGACGACGTGCACACGCTCGTGCGAAGCCTCGCCGAAGGCATCCATTCCGCCCCCGCCGGCGCCGCCGCCTGAGCGCGCTGAACGCGACCGACCGAAGGGTTTTCCCGTGAACTGGATCAACACCGTCTTTCGACCGAAGATCCGCTCCTTCCTCAACAAGCGGGAGGTTCCGGAGCATCTCTGGATCAAGTGTCCGGAGACCGGCGAGATGGTCTTCCACCGCGATCTGGAGGCGAATCAGTATGTGGTTCCCTCCTCCAACGTGCACATGCGCATTCCGGTGGTCCGCCGGCTGGAAACCCTCTTCGACGAGGGCCGCTACGAAACCATCGCAACGCCGCCGGCAGCCGCCGATCCGCTGCGCTTCCGCGACGAGCGGCGCTATTCCGACCGGCTACGCGATGCCCGCACCAAGACCGGTCGTGACGACGCCGTGCTGGTATCGCGTGGACATATCGAGGCCCTGGAGACGATCGTCGCCGTGCAGGACTTCGCCTTCATGGGCGGCTCCCTGGGCATGGCGGCCGGCGAAGCGCTGATCACCGGGCTCGACAAAGCGCGCGAAAGCGGCCTGCCGTTCGTGCTGTTTGCCGCCTCCGGCGGCGCGCGCATGCAGGAGGGTATCCTGTCGCTCATGCAGATGCCGCGCACCACGGCCGCGGTCATGGCGCTGAAGGAAGCCGGACTTCCCTATATCGTCGTGCTCACCAACCCGACCACCGGCGGCGTGACCGCGTCCTATGCGATGCTCGGCGACGTCCATATCGCCGAGCCCGGAGCGCTGATCGGGTTCGCGGGTCCGCGCGTGATCGAGCAGACCATCCGCGAAAAGCTTCCCGAAGGCTTCCAGCGGGCGGAATATCTGCTGGAGCACGGCATGGTCGACATGGTCGTCCATCGCCACGAGATCAGAGCGACGCTGGCGCGCCTCCTGCGGCTCCTGATGCGCCAGCCGGACCCGGCGAGCCTGCCGGTTCCCCTCGAGCCCGATGCGGAGAGCGAGACCGAGGCCACCGAGCTGGCGGCCACGAACACGTCTGTCGCCACGCACCCCACCGAACAAGACCAGCCCCAGACCGCATAACGCGGTAGTCCCCCCATGGATCACACCAACGCTATTCTGGAGCGCCTGCTGACGCTCCACCCCAAGGTCATCGACCTGTCGCTGGAGCGCATGGAGCGCTTGCTTGCCGCGCTCGACCACCCCGAGCGACGGCTGCCGCCGACCATCCACATTGCCGGCACCAATGGCAAAGGCTCGACCACGGCGTTCCTGCGCGCTGCCCTGGAAGCCACAGGCAAGGGCGTTCACGTCTACACCTCGCCGCACCTGGTCAATTTCAATGAGCGCATTCGGCTTGCAGGCCCTGACGGCGGGCAGCTTGTCGATGACGAGACGCTGACCGATGCGCTAGAGCGCACCGAGCGCGCCAATGCCGGCGAACCCATCACCTTCTTCGAGGTGACCACGGCGGCCGCGATGCTGTTGTTTTCCGAGCGCCCCGCCGATGTTCTGGTTCTGGAGACCGGCCTTGGCGGGCGCCTCGACGCCACCAACGTCGTCGATGCCCCGCTCGTCAGCGTGCTGACGCCAATCGGCCTGGACCATCAACGCTTCCTCGGCGACACCATCGAGGCGATCGCCGGCGAAAAGGCCGGCATCATCAAGCCGAGCCGGCCTGTGGTGTCCTCGCCGCAGATCGATCCGGTCACTGCCGTGCTGGAGCGCGCGACGGCGCGCGCCCGCGCACCCCTCTATCTCGGCGGCCAGGACTGGTCGGTGATCGAAGAGCACGGCCGCCTCGTCTATCAAGACGAGACGGCGCTGTTCGATCTGCCGGCCCCGCGGCTTCCCGGTCGCCACCAGTTCGTGAACGCGGGCACGGCCATTGCGGCCTTGCGCGCTGCCGGGCTTTGGGAAGGGCTGCACCAGGCCGAGCGGGCCCTTGAGACCGCCGACTGGCCCGCCCGTCTCCAGCGCCTCACGCGTGGCCGTATCGTCGATGCCGCGATGCCGGGCGCGGAGATCTGGCTCGACGGGGGCCACAATCCGGATGCCGGCGAGGCACTCGCCGCCCATATGGCCGACCTGGAAGATCGGGTCTCCCGGCCGCTGTTCCTGATCACAGGGATGCTCTCCACCAAGGATGCCGTCGGCTTCCTGCAGCCGTTCGCCGGCCTGGTTCGCCACGCCTTCACGGTGCCGGTTTTCGGCTCGGAAGTGGGGGTCGAGCCCGGTCCGCTCGCCGACATGGCGGAAGCGGCCGGAATTTCCGCGGAACCGGTCTCCAGCGTGAAGACCGCACTGCGGCTGCTGTCGGAAAGCTGGCGGTTCGAGCCGCCGCCGCGCATCCTGATTTGCGGATCGCTCTATCTGGCCGGTGACGTCCTCTCCCAGAACGGTACGCCGCCAACCTGACAGCTCTGCCGCCGATCTTGTATGGTCTGTTGGCCGGTTGCCTCCGGCCCCGGCCCCATTGTCTTGAAAGGGCACGTTCATGAGCCTCGACGCCGATGTGCTGGTCGACCGCAGGCGGCTTCGCCGCTCCGTCACGGTCTGGCGCGTTCTGGCCGTGATCGCGATCGCTGCCGCCGTCGCCGCCCTGTTCGTCGCCTCCGGTGCGGGAGACGGGTTCGTCGGCAAGAGCACGCCGCACATCGCGCGCCTGCCGATCGAGGGCGTGATCACCGACGACCGGGATACCGTCGACCGGATCGAGGAACTTGCCGACAACGACGCCGTCAAGGCTGTCATCCTCTACATCAACTCGCCCGGCGGCAGCACCACCGGCGGCGAGGTCACCTACAACGCGTTGCGGCGTCTGGCCGAAAAGAAGCCCGTGGTGGCCCAGATCGGCACACTCGGGGCCTCTGCGGGCTACATGATTGCGCTGGCTTCCGATCACATCGTGGCCCACTACACCTCCCTCACCGGCTCGATCGGCGTGCTGATGCAGTACGGGCAGGTTCACAAGATGCTCGACAAGCTCGGGATCGAGGTCGACACCGTTCAAAGCGGCCCGCTCAAGGCCGAACCTTCGCCTTTCTCCACCCCGCCCCAGGCCGCCGTGCAGATGCTGCAGGGTGTGGTCGGCGATAGCTACGACTGGTTCACCGGGCTCGTTTCGGAGCGACGCAATCTCGATATGGCGACCGTACGCGGATTGGCCGACGGCCGGATTTTCACCGGCCACCAGGCCCTTCAGGCCAAGCTTGTGGACGAAATCGGCGGCGAAATGGCAGCCGTCGATTGGCTCGGCAAGTCCCACGGCATCGACGTGAAGCTGCCGGTGCGGACCTGGTCGACGGACAACGAGTTGGAGGATCTGCCGTTCGCCTCGCGCATCGGCCACGGCCTGGTCCAGGGCGCGCTTTCCGCGCTCGGATTGAAAGATGCGATCCCGCTCGATCTTGCGGGTCCCACTCAGCTTGACGGTCTGGTATCCCTTTGGCACGGTTCGAACTTGCCCGACGGAGCTGGGCAATGATCCAGGGGCGCGCCATATGATCAAATCCGAACTCGTTCAGCGGATCGCTGAGCAAAATCCGCATCTCTATCAGCGAGACGTCGAAAACATCGTCAATGCGATCCTCGACGAGATTTCCGACGCGATGACGCGCGGCGACCGGGTCGAGCTGCGCGGCTTCGGGGCGTTTTCGGTCAAGAGTCGCCCGCCGCGCGTCGGGCGAAATCCGCGCACAGGCGATCAGGTCGAAGTCGAGGCCAAGCACGTGCCGTTCTTCAAAACCGGCAAGGAGATGCGGGAACGTCTCAACGACGGCTCCGCAGACGAATAAAGCGATCGAAGGGAGCGCGGGGCCAGCGGCTTGAGACGTTCTCGATTTTGATTGCACCGGTAGAAGGTCTAAGATTCTACTGCGGTACAAATTCGGACGGGAGACTGACCCTTCGTGAAACGCTTTCTCGAAACGCTTATCCTCGTCCCCATCGCCGTCGTGCTCGCGGTTCTCGCCGTCGCGAACCGCACGCCGGTAAGCCTCTCCCTCGACCCATTTCGCCCGGAAGAAACGGCCCTCACCGTCACGGTGCCGCTCTATTGGGTGATTTTCGCCGCTCTCGCATTGGGAGTGATCCTGGGCGGGTTCGCGGTGTGGTTCCGCCAGGGCCGCTACCGCAAGGCGGCACGCCGCAATCGCCGCGAAGCCGCTCATCTGCGCGAAGAAGTCGAGACCTTCAAGACGACCCAGGAGCCGGCCACCGGACCCGCCTTGCCGGCCCCCGGCCGCGCACCGCTCGGACTGCCCAATCGGGCCTGAGCCCGGTCAACCGCACACTCTCCATGAAACAGAAAAACGGCGAAGCGGGCTCCGCTTCGCCGTTTTCCTTTTTTTTGTCCCGGGACATGGATGGCGGTTTTGATCCGCCGGCCGGACTCACATGTGGATCGCTCGGCCATCCACGGCGAGAGCGGCTTCCTTGACCGCTTCCGGCAGCGTCGGATGGGCGTGGCAGGTGCGCGCGATGTCCTCGGCGGAGGCACCGAACTCCATGCCGAGAGCGGCCTCCGCGATCATGTTGCCCACGTCCGGGCCGATCATATGCACGCCGAGCACACGGTCGGTCTTGGCATCGGCCAGGATCTTCACAAAGCCATCGGTAGTGCGGTTCACCTTGGCGCGGCCGTTCGCCAGGAACGGGAACTTGCCGACCTTGTAGGCGACACCGGCCTCCTTCAGCTCCTCCTCGGTCTTCCCGACCGAAGCGATCTCCGGATAGGTGTAGACCACGCTCGGGATCACGTCATAGTTCACGTGCCCTGCCTGGCCGGCGAGGCTCTCCGCGATCGCCACACCTTCTTCCTCCGCCTTGTGAGCGAGCATCGGGCCGGAGATGACGTCGCCGATCGCATAGATGCCGTCGACATTGGTCTTGAAGTGGCCATCGGTCTTCACGCGGCCCTTCTCGTCGCGCTCGACCCCGATCTCGTCGAGACCGAGCCCTTCGGTGTTGGGCCGGCGCCCGACGCAGACCAGCACCACGTCGGCCTCGAGCGTCTCCGCGTCACCGCCCTTGGCCGGCTCGACGGTCACCTTCAGCCCCTCGCCGGCCGGCTCCACGCCGGTGACCTTCGAGGACATCTTGAAGGTCATGCCCTGCTTCTGCAGGATCCGCTGGAACTGCTTGGAGATCTCCTGGTCCTCGGTCGGCACGATCCGGTCGAGGAATTCGACCACCGTGACCTCGGCGCCAAGCCGGCGCCACACCGAGCCGAGCTCCAGACCGATCACGCCGCCGCCGATCAGGACCAGGCGCTTGGGCACCTCCGGAAGCGACAGCGCGCCGGTGGACGACACCACCTTCTTCTCGTCGATCTCGATGCCCGGCAGGCTCGTCACTTCCGAGCCGGTCGCGATCACGATCGCCTTGGTCTCCAGGGTCTGCGGCTCACCCTTGTCCGGCGTCACCTTGACCTTGCCGGCCGCTTCGATGGTGCCAAGGCCATGATAGGCGTCGATCTTGTTCTTCTTCAGAAGGAATTCGACACCCTTCACGTTACCCTCGACGCCCTCATCCTTGAAGGCGAGCAGAGCCGGGAGATCGAGTTCCGGTTGAACCTTAATGCCCATTCCGGCGAAGCCGTGCCCGGCCTCCTCGTAAAGCTCGGAAGCATGCAGAAGCGCCTTGGAGGGAATGCAGCCGACATTCAGGCACGTCCCGCCATGCGTCGCGCGCTTCTCGACCACGGCGACCTTCATGCCGAGCTGGGCCGCGCGAATGGCGCAGACATAGCCGCCGGGGCCGGTTCCGATCACGATCAGGTCGTATTGCGGCATCGTTTGAAAACCTCGATCACTTAGGAGGATGATTTGGTGTCGAGACGAAGACGGGTTCGATCGATGTAGGAGGGCAGGATGGTCGACCGATCCAATGTCGCCTTGCTCAGTTGCTCGACCGTGAGGTTTGTCGCCTCGGAAAGATCGGCCCCTGACAAATCCGCCCCATCCAATTTTGCGCCTTCGAAATCAGATCCGGAGAAATTGGCGCCTTTCGCATCGACATTCTCGAGATTGGCCCCTTTCAAGGACGTCCCGCTTAGATTGACTTTGCGAAGATAGGCGCCGTGAACATCAAGAGTGGGTGGCGGCGGCACTTCCGCGATTGGCGGCATGACCTTTCTCCCAGTCTCTCCCGGAGGACATCCGCAATCGTTCGGATATCAATCGGAGGTTCGCTATCCCCATACTCGCTGCGACTTTCTCGCAGATACGCTTGCAGGAGCTCGAACACGGGATTTGCGAGGTCGGGAAAATCCCGAGCAATCTTGCGCAAGATATAGATCGCTCCAAGCCAGACCTCAATATTGGGATCTCGAAGTTGGCCGACGGCCCTATTGAATAGCTCCGTCACATGAGAACGGTGGGCCAAGGACGCTTGCATCTGGGCCGCGTTTGCTTGGCTGGCCAGCCGGCGAAAGCCGCTTCCAGGCCGGAACGGCACCGATGCCAGCCGCAACCGCAATCACCAGATCGCGGAGGATGGCGGCGACATCGGCGAGCCAGTCCATCGCCGGACACCGCGCGTATTAGAGATCCAGCACGAGCCGCTGCGGATCCTCGATCGCCTCTTTCACGCGGACCAGGAAGGTCACGGCTTCCTTGCCATCGACGATGCGGTGGTCATAGGACAGCGCCAGATACATCATCGGCCGGATCACCACCTGACCGTTGACGGCCATCGGGCGCTGGTCGATCCGGTGCATGCCGAGAATGCCCGACTGCGGCGCGTTCAGGATCGGCGTCGACATCAGCGAGCCATAGACACCGCCGTTTGAGATCGTGAACGTGCCGCCCTGCATCTCGTCCAGCTTGAGCTGGCCGTCGCGCGCACGCTTGCCGAAATCGTTGATGGTCTTCTCGATCTCCGCGATCGAAAGCTGATCGGCGTCACGCACCACCGGCACGACCAGGCCCTTCTCGGTGCCGACCGCCACGCCGATATGGTAGAAATTCTTGTAGACGATCTCGTTGCCGTCGATCTCGGCGTTGACGTTCGGGATCTCCTTCAGAGCCTGGATCACCGCTTTGGCGAAGAAGCCCATGAAGCCAAGGCGAACGCCGTGCTTCTTCTCGAAGAGATCCTTGTAGCTCTTCCTCAGTTCCATCACGGCGCCCATGTCCACGTCGTTGAACGTGGTCAGCATCGCCGCGGTGTTCTGGGCATCCTTCAGACGGCGCGCGATGGTGGAGCGCAGCCGGGTCATTTTCACCCGCTCTTCGCGCGCGTCGTCCTCAGCCGCGACCGGCGCGCGCGGCGCCTTGGCCGCAGGCTCGGACGACTGCATGTCGGTCAGCCCCTTCTCGATCGCCGCCAACACATCCTCTTTCAGGACCTGGCCGCGCTTGCCCGTACCTTCGACCTGGTCGGCGGAGAGCCCCGCCTCCTTCAGGTGCTTGGCGGCCGCCGGCGACGGCGGCATGTCCGAGCCGCCCGAAGCCGCCTTCGGGGCTTCGCTGGCGGCGGGCGCGGCTTCCGTCTTCGCTTCGGCCTTGGGTGCCGCCGCGGCGCCGCCCTTACCGGCCAGCACTTCGCCGAGCAGTGCACCGACTTCGACCGTGTCGCCTTCCTTGGCCGCGATCGACCCCAGCGTTCCGGCTGCCGGAGCCGGAACCTCGACACTCACCTTGTCGGTTTCCAGCTCGACCAATGGCTCGTCCTGAGCGACGCTGTCGCCTTCCTGCTTGAACCACTTGGCAATCGTCGCTTCCGTCACGGACTCACCGAGCGCCGGCACCTTGATCGCCACGCCTTCGCCACCACCGCCGCTGTCGGACGGAGCCGATTCCGCTTCCGCCTTGGCAGGCGCTTCTTCGGACTTCTCAGGAGCCGCCTCCGCGGGGGCGGAAGCTTTGGCCGGCGCCTCCGACTTGGCGGCACCGCCACCTTCGGAGATCTCACCCAGAAGTGCCCCGACCTCGACCGTGTCGCCGGATTTGGCCGAAATCGAGCCGAGCGTTCCCGCCGCAGGAGCCGGCACCTCGACCGTGACCTTGTCGGTCTCCAGCTCGACCAATGGCTCGTCCTGGGCGACCGTGTCGCCCTCGTTCTTGTACCACTGGGCGATCGTCGCCTCGGTGACGGATTCCCCTAGGCTGGGGACGCGGATCTCAGTGGCCATGGCGCCTGCTTCCGTATGCTTCTTCAGTCGTGAATTGCTGCGTGTCGATTGAATTCGGGTGAGATTCCGGCACTAGGACGAAGAACCGAGAGCCTCTTCCAGGAATGCCTTGAGCTGTGCGGTGTGCTTCGACATCAGGCCCGTCGCCGTCGAGGCGGCGGGATGACGCCCGGCGTAGCGCGGCGCGCTCTGCGTCGATCCGGCTTGAGCGAGCACCCATTCCAGGAACGGCCGGACGAAGGTCCACGCGCCCATGTTGGCCGGCTCTTCCTGACACCAGACCATCTCGGCGTTCGGGAACCGCTTGAACTCGTTCAGCACCGACTTCGACGGGAACGGATAGAGCTGCTCGACGCGCAGGAGATAGACGTCGTCGATGCCGCGCTCCTCACGCTCCTCCAGAAGGTCGTAGTAGACCTTACCGGAACACAGCACCACGCGCCGGATCTTGTCGTCGGGGGCAAGATTGCCCTCGCCACCGAGCTTGCCGTCGCGATCGTCGAACAGGATCCGGTGGAAGCTCGTCTCCGGCGTCATTTCGTCCAGGCGCGACACAGCCCGCTTGTGCCGCAAGAGCGACTTCGGCGTCATCAGGATCAGCGGCTTACGGAAGTCGCGTTTGATCTGGCGACGCAGGATGTGGAAATAGTTCGCTGGCGTCGTGCAGTTGGCGACTTGCATATTGTCTTCGGCGCAAAGCTGCAGATAGCGCTCCAGACGGGCGGAAGAGTGCTCCGGCCCCTGGCCTTCGTAGCCGTGCGGCAGCAGCAGCACCAGGCCGGACATGCGCAGCCACTTGCGCTCGCCCGACGAGATGAATTGGTCGATCACGACCTGGGCGCCGTTGGCGAAGTCGCCGAACTGAGCCTCCCAGCACACCAGCGTGTTCGGTTCCGCCAGCGAGTAGCCGTACTCGAAGCCGAGCACCGCCTCTTCCGAGAGCATCGAGTTGATGACCTCGTAGCGCGCCTGGTTCTCCGACAGATTGTTGAGCGGAATGTAGCGCTCTTCGTTCTCCTGATCGTAGAGCACTGAATGGCGCTGGGAGAACGTGCCGCGCTCGACATCCTGGCCGGAAAGCCGGACCGGAAAGCCTTCCACCAGCAGCGAACCGAATGCGAGGGCCTCGCCGGTCGCCCAGTCGATCCCCTCACCGCTCTCGATGGCCTTACGGCGATTTTCCAGGAAGCGGCCGATGGTGCGGTGGGCATGGAAGCCCTCCGGGGTCTCGGTCAGCTTCTTGCCAATCTCTTTCAGGGCCGGCTCGTCCACGTCGGTCTTGCCGCGGCGCGGGTCGTCCGGGCTGTCGGCGATGCCGAGGCCGCTCCAGCGACCGTCGAGCCAGTCGGCCTTGTTCGGCTTGAAGCTCTCGCCGGCGTCGTATTCCTGCTCCAGCCGGTCGCGCCACGCCTGCTTCATGCCGTCGAACTCGTCCTGGCTGACGAGACCTCCGTCGATGAGCTTCTTGGCGTAGACATCCAGGGTCGAGGGGTGATCCCGGATCACCTTGTACATCAGCGGCTGAGTGAACGCCGGCTCGTCGGACTCGTTGTGCCCGAAGCGCCGGTAGCAGAACATGTCGATCACGACCGGCTTGTGGAACTGCTGACGGAACTCCGTCGCGATCTTCGCGCAGTAGACCACGGCTTCCGGATCGTCGCCGTTCACGTGCAGGATCGGCGCTTCGATCATCTTCGCCACATCGGAGGGATAGGGCGACGAGCGCGCGAAGCGTGGATTGGTCGTGAAGCCGATCTGGTTGTTGACGATGAAGTGGATCGAACCACCGGTGCGGTGTCCCTTCAGGCCCGATAGCCCGAAGCACTCCGCGACGACGCCCTGGCCGGCAAACGCCGCATCGCCATGCAGGAGCACAGGCATGACCATGGTGCGCTCGGTATCGGAGAGCTGATCCTGCTTGGCGCGGACCTTACCGAGCACGACCGGATCGACGATCTCCAGGTGCGACGGGTTCGCCGTCAGCGACAGATGCACGTTGTTGCCGTCGAATTCGCGATCCGACGACGCCCCGAGATGGTACTTGACGTCGCCCGACCCCTCCACCTCGTCGGGCGCGAACGAGCCACCCTTGAACTCGTTGAAGATCGCCCGATGCGGCTTGCCCATCACCTGGGCAAGCACGTTGAGGCGACCGCGATGCGGCATGCCGAGGACGATGTCCTTCAGGCCGAGGTTGCCGCCGCGCTTGATGATCTGTTCCAACGCCGGGATCAGCGCCTCGGCGCCGTCGAGACCAAAGCGCTTGGTGCCCGTATATTTGACGCCCAGAAACTTCTCGAAGCCTTCCGACTCGATCAGCTTGTTCAGGATCGCCTTCTTGCCGTTCTCGGTGAACTCGACGCCCTTGTCCGGTCCCTCGATGCGCTCCTGCAGCCACGCTTTCTCCGTGGGATCGGAGATGTGCATGAACTCCACGCCGATGGTGGAGCAATAGGTGCGCTTCAGGATCGCCTTCATCTCGCGGATGGTCGCGAACTCAAGCCCGAGCACGTTGTCGATGTAGATCGGCCGGTCGTAATCGGCCTCAGTGAAGCCGTAGGTCTCCGGCTTCAACTCATCGTGATCCTCAAGCCGCGCAAGGCCGAGCGGGTCGAGGTCGGCGTGCAGATGGCCGCGCACGCGATAGGCGCGAATCATCATCAGGGCGCGCACGGAGTCGCGGGTTGCCCGCAGCGCGTCGGCCTCGGAGATCTCGACGCCCTTTTCCTGGGCCTTCTTCTTGACCTTGTCGCCGATGACGGTCTCGACCGGGCCCCAGTCGGCATCAAACGCCGAGACCAGCTCGCCGTTCATGGGGATCGGCCAGTCCTTGCGCTGCCAGGGGGCGCCGCGCGCTTCGGCCAGAACCTGGTTCTTCTCGTCCTTCAAGGATTTGAAGAAGACCTGCCATTCGGCATCGAGCGATGCCGGATCGGTCTGATAACGGGCGTAGAGATCTTCGAGGTATGCGGCGTTGCCGCCATAGAGAAAAGAGGTTTGAGTGAAGAACTCGTTCGCCTCGTTGCTGCGTGCCATCTTAGCGTCGCGGCCCCGATATCGGGTGCCGTCTCCTCATTTTCGTTCCGGATGCGAGGCCATAGGCTCCGCGGGTGTGGTCTCGTGCCTGTCGTGCCGCAGGTCGTGGCGGCACACAAGCCTCAGAAGTGTCTGGCGATGGTCTCTGGGAGAAAAAACGTATTCAAGGTCTGCCGTTGGCCGCGCACCATTCTCTCGCCATCCCAGAACGCCGCCATGTAGGCTGCCGGCAAATGATCCAGCATATCGACATCGTTTCGCGTCTCGGTCATTACAACCGGACGCGCGCGCTCAAGCATCATTCGTCCGCCGTCGAGCACGTTCGCTTCGAACCCCTGCACATCGATTTTGACGAACACCGGCGCGGCGTCCGACATCAGATCGTCGAGGGTCGCGACCTCGCACGTCACGGATCGGATCTCCAAACACTCCCGATCGAATCCCGCCAAATTGTCGGAACTCAACCAGTTTTCGGCTTCCGCCTTGTCCAGGGAGGCGAGGCCGTCAAACATCCAACCGTTATAATAGGGAATGTAGAGCGACAATTCACCCGGCCGATTTCCCAATGCGATCGACCGGATTTCGACGCGTCGATCGTCGGCGTAGAGCCGCTTCAATTCGTCCGCAACCAGCGGGTTCGGTTCAAACGACACGATCCGGGCCTTCGGCATGAACAGCCGGACAGCATCGATGCTTTGGCCCCGGTTGCCACCAATGTCGAGCACCAGGCCGTCGGGCGGTAGATTCAGCGCTTTGAGTGCTCGAAAGTCGTCTTCGAAAGGCCGTCCCAGGCGACGTCGCACACTGCGCTGCACGGCATTTTTCAAGCCGAACAGCCACGGGAGCCGAACTTGCGCACCGCGTATAAAGCGCGCGACGTCTGGTTGCATAGATCAGCCTTTGAGCACGTCCACGAGCGTCTTGCCGAGCTGGGCCGGGGACGGTGACACCTTGATCCCGGCCGCTTCCATGGCAGCGATCTTGTCTTCCGCGCCGCCCTTGCCGCCAGAGACCACCGCACCGGCATGCCCCATGGTCCGCCCGGGAGGCGCCGTGCGTCCCGCGATGAAGCCGACCATCGGCTTCTTACGACCCTTCTTGGCCTCGTCGGCGAGGAACTGCGCGGCGTCTTCTTCCGCCGAACCGCCGATCTCGCCGATCATGATGATGGATTCCGTGGCGTCGTCGGCGAGGAACATCTCAAGGACGTCGATGAACTCGGTGCCCTTGACCGGGTCCCCGCCGATGCCGACGGCGGTCGTCTGGCCAAGGCCGGCATTGGTTGTCTGGAACACCGCCTCATAGGTGAGCGTGCCTGAGCGCGACACCACGCCCACGGAGCCCTTCTTGAAGATGTTGCCCGGCATGATGCCTATCTTGCACTCGTCCGGGGTCAGGACGCCCGGGCAGTTCGGGCCAATCAGGCGCGAATTCGACTTGTCGAGCTTCGCCTTGGCCTTGACCATGTCGGCCACCGGAATGCCTTCGGTGATGCAGACGATCAGATCGATTTCGGCGTCGATCGCTTCCTCGATCGCGGCCGCGGCCCCTGCCGGCGGCACGTAGATCACGGAGGCGGAGGCACCGGTTTTGTCCTTGGCTTCCGCAACGGAGGCAAAGATCGGCAGTTCCACCGCCTTGCCGCCGGCGTTACCCTGCCACATCTCGCCGCCCTTCTTGGGATGGACGCCGGCCACCATCTGCGTCCCATGATAGGCGAGCGCCTGCTCGGTGTGGAACGTGCCGGTCTTACCGGTCAGCCCCTGCACGATCACCTTGGTGTTCTTGTCGACGAGAATGGACATAACGAGCCTTCTTTACCTGTGCATCGAGTGGCGACCACCGTCCGAGCGCGCCGCCCGCGCAGGCGGGCGCGGGGCCGGCGGCCGGATATGCGTCGCTACTTCACTGCCGCAACGATCTTCTTCGCGGCGTCGTCGAGATCGTCGGCGGCCGTAATGGCGAGTCCGCTCTCGTTGAGGATCGCCTTGCCCTTCTCCACGTTGGTGCCTTCCAGGCGCACAACGAGCGGCACCTTCAGGCCGACTTCCTTCACCGCGGCCACCACGCCTTCCGCGATGATGTCGCAGCGCATGATGCCGCCGAAGATATTGACCAGGATGCCCTTCACGTTCGGATCGGCAGTGATGATCTTGAACGCAGCCGTCACCTTCTCCTTCGAAGCGCCGCCACCGACGTCGAGGAAGTTGGCCGGCTCCGCCCCGTAGAGCTTGATGATGTCCATCGTCGCCATGGCGAGGCCGGCGCCGTTGACCATGCAGCCGATGTTGCCGTCGAGCGCCACATAGGCGAGGTCGTGCTTGGATGCCTCGATTTCCTTGGCGTCCTCTTCGGTGATGTCGCGCAGCGCCTTGATGTCCTCGTGACGGAACAGCGCGTTGCCGTCGAAGGAAACCTTCGCGTCGAGCACGCGGAGATGGCCGTTGGTCATCACGATCAACGGATTGATCTCAAGCAGGCTCATGTCCTTTTCGACAAAGGCTTTGTAGAGCACCGGGAACAGCGCCATGCCGTCGGCGCGCGCATCGCCCTGAAGCTCCAGCGCATCGCACAGCTTGGTCGCATCGGCCTCGCTCACGCCCGTCTCCGGATCGATCGCGACGGTGATGATCTTCTCCGGCGTCTCCGCCGCGACGGTCTCGATGTCCATGCCGCCTTCGGTGGAGGCGACGAAGGCCACCTTGCCCACCGTGCGGTCCACGAGCAGCGAGAGGTAAAGCTCGCGCTCGATGTCGGCGCCATCCTCGATATAGAGCCGGTTGACCTGCTTGCCGGCGGGGCCGGTCTGCTTGGTCACCAGGGTGTTGCCGAGCATCTCCTTGGCGAAGGCCACGACCTCGTCGACCGACTTGGCAAGCCGGACGCCGCCTTTCGCGTCAGGGCCGAGTTCCTTGAACTTGCCCTTGCCGCGACCGCCGGCATGGATCTGGCTCTTGACCACATAAAGCGGTCCGGGAAGCGTCTTGGCGGCGGCTTCGGCCTCGGCTGCGTCGGTGATCGGCACACCGGCGGCCACCGGCGCGCCATAGCCCTTTAGGACTTCCTTGGCCTGATATTCGTGGATGTTCACGGGCTGTCTCCCGGCCTATCGAGAAGCAAAAAAGAGGAAGGGCCGGATCGCCCGGCCCTTCGGCAAATCAGTCGTTGAGCGCGGGCTGGATGCCCTTGCAGGCGTCCATCAGGCCGCGCACGGCATCGACGGACTTTTGGAAGTTGTCCTTTTCCTCGCCTTCCAGCGAGATCTCGACGATCCGTTCCACACCGCCTTCGCCGATCACGGTCGGGACGCCGACATACATGCTGTCGAGGCCGTACTGGCCGGTGAGGTAGGCAGCGCAGGGCAGCACGCGCTTTTTGTCGCGCAGGTAGGCTTCCGCCATCGAGATGGCCGAAGATGCCGGGGCGTAGAAGGCCGAACCGGTCTTCAACAGGCCGACGATCTCCGCGCCGCCGTCGCGAGTGCGCTGAACGATTTCTTCCAGGCGCTGGTCGGTGGTCCAGCCCATCTTCACGAGATCCGGCAGCGGAATGCCTGCGACGGTGGAGTAGCGCACCAGCGGCACCATGGTGTCGCCGTGGCCGCCGAGCACGAACGCGGTCACGTCCTCGACGGAGACTTTGAACTCTTCGGCAAGGAAGTAGCGGAAGCGGGCGCTGTCGAGAACGCCGGCCATACCGACGACCTTGTTGGCCGGCAGGCCGGAGAATTTCTGCAGTGCCCAGACCATGGCGTCGAGCGGGTTGGTGATGCAGATCACGAAGGCGTCCGGCGCATTGTCGCGGATGCCCTGGCCGACCTGCTCCATGACCTTCAGATTGATGCCGAGCAGATCGTCGCGGCTCATGCCGGGCTTGCGCGGCACGCCCGCGGTAACGATCACCACATCGGCGCCGGCAATGCCTTCGTAGCCGTTGGTGCCGGAGACGGCCGCGTCGAAGCCTTCAACGGGCGACGCTTCGGCGATGTCGAGCGCTTTGCCCTGCGGCGTACCTTCGGCGATGTCGAACAGAACGACGTCGCCGAGCTCTTTCAAGCCGGCGAGAAGCGCAAGCGTGCCGCCGATCTGGCCAGCGCCGATCAATGCGATTTTGGTGCGCGCCATGAGAACCGGACCCCTTTGATTTTTCGAGACGAAGACGAGCGAAGACTGGCGCCGGAGGGCGAGCCGGGGGTGTCACTACTCCCTTTGGGAAGCCGGTTCAAGCCACGAGGCGACCGTGTATGCGCCGATTTGATCCATCAAGTCATCGGCATCTGTTCCGACGCTTCGAGATAGCCGGCCGATCGCATTTCCACGAGCCGGGACGCGGTCCGCTTGAATTCGAATGCCTCTGTACCGTCCTCGCCGGAAAACAAATGATCGGGCTCCGCCGCCGCTTCGATCACCAGCCGAACGTGAGCGTCGTAGAGTACGTCGATCAAAGTGATGAAACGTTTGGTCTCGTTGCGGATCTGCGGCGACATCTCCGGCACCTTGGTCAACACCACGGTGTGAAAACGGTCGGCGATCGCGCGATAATCGCTCGCCCCGAGCGGACGCTCGCAAAGATCGGAGAAGGCGAACCGGGCGACCCCGCCGGCGACCTGCGGCACCTCGACCTTGTGGCCGAGTACATTAAGGGTCTCCGGCTTGGGATCGAGACCACCGAGCAGGCGCCGCCACAGCCGGGAAAGCGCCGCGGTGTCGTCGGGCACGCCGCTCAAGAAGTAGACCTTGGCGCCGGCGAGCTTGTCGAGGCGATAGTCGGCATGAGCGTCGAGGCGCTGGACGTCGACATTGCGCTTCAGCAGCTCCACGAAACCGAGGAAAAAGTTACGGTTGAGCCCGTCCTTGTAGAGGTCGTCCGGCGCCACGTTGGAGGTGGCGACCAGCACCACGCCCGCTTCGAACAGCCGTGTGAACAGCCGGCCGAGGATCATGGCATCGGCGATATCGGTCACGGAGAACTCGTCGAAGCACAGAAGCTGGGTTTCTTCCGCGATCGCCGCGGCCACTGGTGGGATCGGGTCGTCCCCTTTGAGCTTGCCGGCGGTGATGGCCTCACGCGTGGAATGAATGCGGGAGTGGGTGTCGGCCATGAAGGCCGTGAAGTGCGCCCGCCGCTTGGCCTGGATCGGTACGCTCTCATAGAAGAGGTCCATCAGCATGGTCTTGCCGCGACCGACCTCCCCCCAGAGATAAAGCCCCTTCGTCTTGGGGCCCTTCTCACGCCGCTTGAACAGGCGGCCGATCATACCGGCTTTTGCCTCCCCGCCATTTCCGGCGCCGTTCGCCAGCGCATCGGCGAGTTCGCTCAGGCGTTCGGCAACCGCTTCTTGGGCGGGATCGCGATCGATCGAGCCGGCAGCGACCATCGCGTCGTAGCGATCGAGCACGGTATCAGAGGACATGGAAGCTCGCAGGTCACAAGCGGGAGGGGACGCTTCTCATCTAGACGATTGTGCGCCGCGATGAAATCCTCCCACGCTCGGCCCGCCGCGGGCGGTTGAAAGCCCGGTGCGGCTTCGCTACCGCTTTTGCCATCGTCGCGCCGCCCTGCTGCCGGCCGGCGCTGACCGGAGGAAGACCCATGGCTTACGAGACCATTCTCTATGAGACGCGCGGCAAGGTGGCCGTCATCACGCTCAACCGCCCCAACGCCATGAACGCGCTGAACGCGCAGCTCGTCGACGAGCTCACAGATGCGTTGAGAGGCGTCGACAACGACCCCAAGCTCGGCGCCAGCGTCGTGACCGGGTCGGAGAAGGCGTTCGCCGCCGGGGCCGACATCAAAGAGATGGCGTCGCTCGACTATGTCGCCGCCTATACCGGCAACTTCATTGCGCCATGGGACCAGGTGGCGACCATGCGCAAACCGGTGATCGCGGCGGTCTCGGGCTATGCGCTCGGCGGCGGCTGCGAGCTTGCCATGATGTGCGACTTCATTCTGGCGGCGGAGAACGCCAAGTTCGGCCAGCCCGAGATTACGCTCGGCATCATGCCGGGCGCAGGCGGCACTCAGCGCCTCACCCGTTTCGTGGGCAAGTCGAAGGCGATGGAGATGGTCCTGACCGGCCGGCTGATGGACGCCGCCGAGGCCGAACGCTCCGGACTTGTCTCGCGGGTCGTGCCGGTGGACGAGCTTCTCGGCGTCGCCGTGGCTGCGGCGGAGAAGATCGCGGACTTCTCCCATCCGATCGTGATGATGACCAAAGAGAGCGTGAATCGCGCCTACGAGACCACCCTGGCCGAAGGCGTGCGGTTCGAGCGCCGGCTGTTCCATGCCATGTTCTCGACCGAGGACCAGAAGGAAGGCATGGAGGCCTTCGTCGAAAAGCGCACGCCGCAGTTCAAGAACCGCTGACAGCGGCGCGCCCTCTTCCCATATGGCCCCAAGAGCGCAAGTGCGAAATGCTCGCCCAGCCGTTGACCGGGCGAGCCGAGGGGCGTATAGACGCGCCCTTATCCAAAGATGCCGCGACTTCAAAAGCTGGTCGGCAGCGGGTCTCTCCGAAGGGTCCCGACACCAACAGCTTCCCCGGCGTCGTCGAACACCCGAGCGAACCGGTTCGGCCCGCGCAGAGCGATGCGGCGGTCAGGCCGGAAATGGCAACCGATAGCGGCTCACGCAGCGTCCCGGACGCGGCCTGGGCGAGACACGAGACAAGGACAGGAGCGTCGATGGCCAACACGCGATCGGCTAAGAAGATGACCCGCAAGATCGAGCGGCGGACCGAGATCAACAAGTCGCGCCGTTCGCGCATGCGCAGCTTCGTGCGCAAGGTAGAGGAAGCGATTGGGTCCGGCGATGCGGCCGCGGCCCTTGCGGCCTTCAACCAGGCACAACCGGAGATCATGCGCGCGGCGAGCAAGGGCGTGATCCATAGCAATACTGCAAGCCGCAAGGTCTCGCGGCTGGCGCAGCGGGTGAAGGCGCTGGCCGTCTAAGCCGGTCCCGCACGCGTCAAAAGACGGTTTCGAACGATGGGCCCGGCGTCTCCGCGCCGGGCCCATTTTCGTCTATGCACGGCTTTCGTCACGGTCTGCGGCGCTATCCACGTCTGTCCACAAGGGTTAACCGGCTAAACGATCCTGCGATCGCTGCCAGTGTTTCAAGCTCTGCGGAGGCGGCCAAAAAAATGAAGAATTTACAAAGAGTTAGGACATGGTCGATTCAATGGATGGCGATTTCCATCCAGAAAGCATGTCAAGAGTGAACGGCAGAAAACTTTTTTGCCGACTTCCTTCCACAATGCACCAGGTACGCTTTCATCCCAGGAATCCATTGAGTCGAAACGGGTTGTCGGATCGGCTGCGAAAGGGTTCTCATTCTGGTCCCATCCCCTGGCTCGCCGCGTTTACGATTTGGTCATCACAAGCCATTGCGGCCCTCGGAGCGGCGTTGTATCTTCAAGTCATCGCCGGGCACAAAGCCCCGGCAACTCCCAGTAAAATCCAAAATGTTTCAGTAAAATTTGCGTATAGTTTTCCAGATTTAAGTAGATGGAGAGGACATGGCGACATCATCTCCCTCTAGACCTACCAGAAAATAATCACTAGTCTCCCGGCAGCCGACTTGGCCGAACGTCACTGCGTTCGGGACGAAGTCGTGTTGCCATCAAAAGCCAACCGAAAGTTGCAGAAGGCGCCGGCCAGCGCAGGACGGCGTGCCATGGGGTTTTTTTGTCGATGACGTCGGACGAAGCCTATGCGGGCGACCTCCCGAGCACGGAGGCTTGGAACGCCCTGAAAGAAAACACGAGCGCGGTGCTCATCGACGTACGCACCCAAGCTGAATGGACTTTCGTTGGCATTCCCGATCTCTCAGGGGTCGGAAAGATGCCGGCGCTTGTCGAATGGCAACGCTATCCGACGATGGACACGAATCCCGAGTTCGTGGATCTGGTTGGCAAGGCGCTCGCCGAACGCGGCGCGACGGCAGACACCCCGATCTATTTCCTATGCCGCTCCGGCGGCCGCAGCCGCCAAGCGGCGATCGTCATGACGGCAGCGGGCTTCAAGGCCTGCTTCAACGTCTCCGACGGCTTCGAAGGCCCCATCGACACCGCGCGCCACCGAGGTGGCGTCGCGGGATGGAAGGCCTCAGGACTTCCCTGGATTCAATCCTGACCGATTGACCCCTTAAAGGCTCGCAAAGAGCCGGACCGCCGGAAGATAAATAGCCGGCTTACAAAATAAGGCGCAGCAAATGCGCCGACTTCGATCAGTACCGAGGCGGACCAACAAACAAAGCGGAGAAGGAGTGGACACGATGACGACGGCCCAGATCGACACCACGCTGGAAGACCAGTGCGAAAGCGTGAAGTCGCGTTTGCGCCATGAGTTCGGTGAAAACGTCTATTCTAGCTGGTTTGCGAGCATTGACTGCGAAAGCCGGCAAGGCGCCGTCGTGTCGCTGTCCGTTCCAACCGCGTTCATCCGTCAGTGGGTCAAGAACCACTACGGGGACCGGATCCTGGAGCTGTGGCAGCGCGAGGCCAAGGACGTTCAACGCATCGAATTCGTGGTTCGCGGTGCTGTCCGTACGCCCGTCCAGGCGCGGCCCGCCCAGGCGGAAAAGCCTGCGCCCGCGCCGAAGGCTGCCGCTCCTGCCTCCTCCTCCGCACCGAGCCTGACCACCCCGACGCCGGTTTCCGCCGCCGGCGAGGCTCAAGACGCTCTGGACGGCTCTCCGCTCGATCCCCGCTTCACCCTCGATTCGTTTGAAGAGGGCGCCTCTAACATGCTGGCGCTTGCCGCCAGCAAGCGGGTCGCGATTGCGGCGTCCGGCGAGGCCGTCGCCTTCAATCCGCTGTTCGTCTATGGCGCCGTCGGCTTCGGCAAGACGCACCTGCTCCAGTCCACCGCCGCAGAGGCCCGCCGGCGCACGCCGCGCCGCGTGCTCTATCTGACGGCGGAGCATTTCCGCTATCGCTTCGTGGCCGCGCTGAAAAACCAAACCGCGCTCGCCTTCAAGGAGCTCCTGCGCGACATCGATCTGCTTCTGATCGACGACCTGCAGTTCCTGCATGGCAGCAAGGTTCAGGAAGAGTTCGGGCACGCGCTCAATGCGCTGGTAGACGGTGCTCGTCAGGTGGTGATCGCCGCCGACCGCCCGGCAAGCGAACTCGATGGTCTCGAGCCACGGGTGCGCTCGCGGATCGGCGCCGGTCTCTCTGTCGAGATCGGCGCCCCGGACCTGGACCTGCGCCGCAAGATCCTGACCCGCCGGCTGGCCGCCCAGAAGACCGCGTTCCCGGAGCTTGATTTCCCGCACGAAGTGCTCGACTTCGTCGCACGCTCCGTCACCACCAACGGCCGTGACCTGGATGGCGCGGTGAACCGGCTCGTGGCCCGCAACCAGCTCACCGGCGCGGCCATCACCCTCGACATGGCAGAGTCGGCGCTGAAGGATCTGCTGCGGGCGCGCGAAGGCCGCCGCCCCAAGATCGAGGACATCCAGCGCGTCGTGGCGCAGCACTTCAACGTCTCGAAGGCAGATCTGGTGTCGGCGCGCCGCACCCGCGCGGTGGTTCGTCCGCGTCAGGTCGCCATGTGGATGGCCAAGACGCTCACCCCGCGCTCGCTGCCGGAAATCGGCCGCCGCTTCGGTGGACGTGATCACACAACTGTTTTACATGCCGTCCGCAAGATTGACAGCCTGCTTGCCAATGACGAAACCCTGGCTCAGGACATCGAAACCTTGAAACGGCTGCTCGACGCCTAGTAAACGACAGAAATCGACTTCACGTCAATCGAATTGGACCGGGCCGGAATGGCCCGGTCTTTTTTATGTCGAAGAGCCGAATGTACCGATCGCCGCCGTTGGAACCGCGAACCGGTGTCCACTTCGCCTGGAAGGCGGCCCACCTTTTCTTAGCGCGCTTCCGGACGGCGAACCTGCCCACTTCGCCTGGAAGCGACCCACCTTTTCTTAGCGCGCTTCCGGACGGCGAACCGGTACCCACTTCGCCTGGAAGCGACCCACCTTTTCTTAGCGCGCTTCCGGACGGCGAACCGGTGCCCACTTCGCCTGGAAGCGCTTAGCGATGCCTGAAGTCGGGCTTGCGCTTCTCCACGAAGGCGGCCATGCCTTCGCTCTGATCCTCGGTTGCAAACAGGGCATGGAAGATCCGACGTTCGAAGCGCACGCCTTCGCCGAGCGTGGTCTCGTAGGCCCGGTTCACCGCTTCCTTGGTCATCATCACCGAAGGCAGCGACATCCCGGAGATCTTGTCGGCAACACTGAGTGCCTCGCCAAGCATTTCATCGGCGGGCACGATCCGCGAAACGAGCCCTGACCGTTCGGCCTCGTCTGCATCCATCATGCGCCCCGTCAGGCACATCTCCATCGCCTTGGACTTGCCGACAAATCGGGTGAGCCGCTGACTTCCGCCCATACCCGGCATGACACCGAGTTTGATCTCCGGCTGGCCAAACTTCGCCGTGTCGGCGGCCAGGATAAAGTCGCACATCATGGCGAGCTCGCAGCCACCGCCGAGCGCATAGCCCGCCACCGCGGCAATGATGGGCGTACGGACCGCGGTGAAGCGTTCCCATTCGCCGAACCAGTCGGCGGCGTACATTTCCTGATAGCCTTGCGGCTGCATCTCCTTGATGTCGGCACCGGCCGCGAACGCTTTTTCCGAGCCGGTCAGGACGATGCAGCCGATGGCCGGATCGGCGTCCGCAGCCGTCGCCGCTTCGATCAGCTCGGCGGCGAGTTGCCGATTGAGCGCGTTCAGGGCGCCGGGTCGGTTGAGCGTGATCAGGCACACCCGGCCCCGGGTTTCCGTCAGGATCGTTTCATAGGCCATGTCAGGTCGCCTCTCCCGTCACGTCGCCGCGCAAAAGCTTGATTATGGCGGAGAAATCGTCGCCACCATGACCGAGGGCGTCGAACTCGCTATAGAGCGCCGCCGCCCGCTCGCCCATAGGAAGCTCCGAGGACGAGGTCTCGGCGGCCGTTCGCGCCAAGTTCAGATCCTTCAGCATCAAGGCGGTGGAGAAGCCGGCCTTATAGCCATTGTTGGCGGGCGAGGTCGGCACCGGTCCGGGCACAGGGCAGTAGGTGGTCAACGACCAGCACTGGCCGGACGACACCGAGGCCACGTCGAACAGCGCCTGGGGATCGAGCCCCACCTTTTCGGCAAGCGCGAACGCCTCGCACACCCCGGCCATGGAGATGCCCAGTATCAGGTTGTTGCACATCTTCGCAGCCTGGCCGTTGCCCGCCTCGCCACAGTGGAAGATCGCGCGTCCCATGGCCTCCAAGACCGGCTTTGCCGCCTCGAAAGCCTCTGCGCTGCCGCCGGCCATGAAGGTGAGCGTGCCGGCCTTGGCCCCGCCGGTGCCGCCGGAAACCGGCGCATCGATGGAGAGGCATCCCTTCTCCTCGGCAAGTGCGTGGGCCTTGCGCGCGCTATCAACGTCGATGGTCGAGGAATCGATCAAGAGCGTGCCCGGCCGAACCGCGTCCAGAAGCTCGCTCCACACCGCAATCACGTGCTTGCCCGCCGGCAGCATCGTGATCACGACGTCGGCATCTTGCGCCGCCTCAACAGCCGAAGCCGCCGCCGAGGCACCGACCTCTTCCGCGGCCTTCACTGCTTCGGCGGAGAGATCGAACCCCTTCACCGTGTGCCCCGCCTTGGCGAGATTGGCGGCCATCGGACCGCCCATGTTGCCAAGCCCGATAAAACCGATCTTGCGTCCCGTCATGTGTTCCTCCCGCATTATGTTCGCACCGCATTCGGCCCGACCGCGAACCGAAACGCGCTGTCGTGATTGTGTCTTGCCAACCGGCCGGATGCAGTCCGGGCACGAACGGACCTGTCTGCCTCGGGCTTCGGTCGTTTGGTTCAGCCGAAGACGGAGCCCAGATTTCGGACCGAAGTCTCGATCTCGTCCGTCGGCACGTCGTCCAGCGTCGCCGGCTGCCAGTGCGGATTGCGGTCCTTGTCGATCACGGCCGCGCGTACTCCCTCGTAGAAGTCATGGCCGGAGAGCGTGCTCATCGCGGCCGTGAACTCCCGCTCCAGACACGCCTCCAGCGTGTCGGTGTCGCGCGCGAGCCGAACCAGGCGAAGAGCGAGTTTGAGGCTGGTGGGCGAGCGCCCGAGGATGATGTTGCGAGTGGCAGCCGCGAATTCCGAGCCGTCGGCCTCCAGCGCGGCGACGATGGCTTCGACGCTGTCGGCGGCAAAGGCGCGGTCGATCAGAGCGCGATTCTCCTCCAACACATTCGGAGCATCCTGGATGAACGTATCCAGCGCCGCGTCCACCGCCTGGTGGTCCGCGCCGGCCGGCAGTTCCGACAGCGTTTCGACGATCTCGTCCAGCCGGTCCGAGGCCACCATATGGTCGGCAAGGCCGGCGCGGATCGCATCGCCCGCCCCGATGATCGTACCGGTCAGTGCGAGATAGGTCCCGAGTTCGCCCGGCGAACGGGCTAGCAGATAGGTGCCGCCGACATCGGGCACGAAGCCAATTCCGGTTTCCGGCATCGCGAGTTTGGTGCGCTCGGTCACCAGACGGTGGGCGCCATGGGCGGAAAGTCCGACCCCGCCGCCCATGACGATGCCATCCATAAAAGCGACATAGGGCTTGGGACAGCGCGCGATCCGGGCGTTCAGTCGATATTCCTCGCGCCAGAAGGTTGCCGCGCCTGCGTCGCCCGCCCGGCCGCTGTCGAAAATCCGGCGGATGTCGCCGCCCGCGCACAGGCCGCGCTCGCCCTCTCCGGAGATCAGGATCGACGCCACGTCCGGGTCGGTCTCGAACCGCTCAAGCGCCGTATCGATCGCCCGCACCATATCGAGCGTCAGGCTGTTCAGCGCCTTCGGCCGGTTCAGCCGTATCCGCCCCAGCGAGCCGACCCTTTCGGCGAGAACGTCCGGCACGGCGGTCTCGGCATCCATCAACGCACCCCCAATAGCTCGCGCGCCACGATCAGGCGCATGATCTCGTTGGTCCCCTCCAGGATCTGGTGCACCCGCAGATCCCGCACGATCTTCTCGATCCCGTATTCCGACAGGTAACCATAGCCGCCATGAAGCTGCAGCGCCTCGTTGGCCACCTCGAAGCCGACGTCGGTCACGAACCGTTTCGCCATGGCGGCAAGCCGCGTCGCTTCGGGCGCCTTCGCATCGACTGCCGTGGCCGCCCGCCACAAGAAGGTGCGCGCCGCTTCCAGTTCGATCGCCATGTCGGCCACGCGGAACTGGAGCGCCTGAAAATCCTTCAGATGGCGGCCGAACGCGGTGCGCTCGGCCATATAGGCGAGCGACTTGTCGAGCGCGGCCTGGGCTCCGCCCAGCGAGCAGGCGGCGATGTTGAGCCGGCCGCCATCCAGGCCGGCCATGGCGATCTTGAAGCCGTCCCCCTCTTCGCCCAGCCTGTTTTCGACCGGCACCCGGGCGCCCTCGAAGATCACCGCCCGGGTCGGCTGCGCGTTCCAGCCCATCTTGCGCTCGTTGGCGCCGAAGCTGACCCCCGGCGTATCCTTCGGCACCACCAGCGTTGAGATACCCTTCGGTCCCTCGCCGCCGGTGCGCACCATCGCGACCAGGAGATCGCTCGTGCCCGCCCCGGAGATGAACTGCTTCTGACCGTCGAGGACATACATGTCGCCGTCGCGCACCGCCTTGGTCTTCAAGGCAGCGGCATCGGATCCGGCGGCCGGCTCCGTCAGGCAGTAGCTCGCCAGCCGTGCCATCGAAGTCAGGTCCGGCAGGAAGGTCTGGCGCTGAGCATCGGAGCCAAACGCATCGATCATCCACGCGGCCATGTTGTGGATGGAGAGATAGGAGGCGACCGAGGGACACCCGGTCGACAGCGCCTCGAAAATCAGCGCGGCATCGAGCCGCGAGAGGCCCGAACCGCCGACATCATCGCGCACATAGATGCCGCCCATGCCGAGAGCCGCCGCCGCCCGCAAGGTCTCGACCGGAAGATGCTTCTCCTGGTCCCATTCGATCGCGTGCGGGGCCAGCTCGTCGGCGGCGAACGACAGGGCCATCTCCCGGATGGCGGCCTGTTCCTCGCTGTAAGAGAAATCCATGGCGACGATTATCCCATGGTCGGGATGACGAACTCCGCAGAGTCCTTGATGCCCGACGGCCAGCGCGACGTCACGGTCTTGGTCTTGGTGTAGAAGCGCACCGCGTCCGGTCCGTGCTGGTTCAAATCGCCGAAGCCCGACCGCTTCCAGCCACCGAAGGTGTAGTAGGCGAGCGGCACCGGGATCGGCACATTGACGCCGACCATGCCGACATTCACCCGTGCGGCGAAGTCGCGGGCGGCATCGCCGTCGCGGGTGAAGATCGCAACGCCATTGCCGTATTCATGGTCGTTCGGCAGCCGGACCGCCTCCTCGTAGTCCTGGGCACGCACCACCGAGAGCACTGGCCCGAAGATCTCTTCCTTGTAGATGCGCATGTCCGGCGTCACCCGGTTGAACAGGCAGCCTCCCATGAAGAAGCCATTCTCGTAGCCCTGCATTTTGAAGTCGCGGCCGTCGACCACGAGCTCAGCGCCCTCTTCCACGCCGAGGTCCACATAGCCCTTCACCCGGTCGAGCGCGGCCTTCGTCACCATCGGGCCGTAGTCGGCCTCATGGTCGCTGGAAAGCCCGATCTTCAGCGCCTGAACCTTCGGCACCAGCGTCTTCATCAGCGTCTCGGCCGTCTGCTCGCCGACCGGCACCGCCACGGAGATCGCCATGCAGCGCTCGCCGGCCGAGCCATAGCCCGCGCCGATCAACGCGTTCGCCGCCTGCTCCATGTCGGCGTCGGGCATGATGATCATGTGGTTCTTGGCGCCGCCGAAACACTGTGCGCGCTTGCCGTGGGCAGCTGCGGTGGAATAGACGTATTCGGCGATGGAGGAGGAGCCGACGAAGCCAAGCGCCATGACGCGTGGATCGGTCAACACTGTGTCCACCGCTTCCTTGTCGCCGTTGACGACATTGAGGATCCCGGCCGGCAACCCGGCCTCCATCATCAGCTCGGCAAGCCGCATGGGAACGGACGGATCGCGCTCGGACGGCTTCAGGATGAAGGCGTTGCCGCTGGCGATCGCCGGCGCGAACTTCCACATCGGGATCATTGCCGGGAAGTTGAACGGCGTGATGCCCGCGACCACCCCCAGCGGCTGCCGCATGGAATACATATCGATGCCCGGACCGGCGCCGTCGGTGTATTCGCCCTTTAACAGGTGCGGAATGCCGATCGAAAATTCCACCACTTCCAGACCGCGCTGGACGTCGCCCTTCGCGTCGGGAACCGTCTTGCCGTGCTCGGAGGCCAAGAGTTCCGCCAGCTCGTCCATGTGATCGTTCAGGAGTTGGACGAATTTCATCATCACCCGCGCGCGGCGCTGCGGGTTGGTCGCGGCCCACGCCGGCTGCGCCTCAGCCGCATTCTGGATTGCCGCCTCGACCTCGGCCTTCGACGCCAACGCCACTTCGGCCTGAACTTCGCCCGTGTTCGGGTCGAAAACCGGCGCCGTCCGGCCGGAGCCGCCGGCCACCGTCTTGCCGCCGATAAAGTGTCCGATGGTACGCATCTCAACCGTCCTTGATGGTGTTCCTCTCCGATTTCAGAATAACCCTTCTTTTGTGCACCGGAATGGGCTTGATTGCACATCCATTGTGCGCAAACACCTCCTCTTATGGAGCTCGACTGGAACGATCTGCGCTATTTTCTAGCGGTCGCCCGCAATGGGCGCCTGACGGCGGCGGCACGCTTTCTCGGCGTCGACCACGCTACCGTCAGCCGACGCATGGGAAGTTTGGAGCGCACGCTGGATTCCCGCCTGTTCGAACGTTCCCCCCGCGGCTACGCCCTGACGGAGGCCGGCGAGCGGCTGTTGCGCTACGCGGAGCGCATCGAAAGCTCGGTGGCGGAGATGCAGAACCGGATCTCCGGCGAAAATCTGGCGCTTTCCGGCGCCGTCCGGGTCGGCGCTCCCGACGGATTCGGCGCCTTCTTCCTCGCCCCGCGCCTCGGCGAACTGATGCGGCTTTATCCGGGGCTTGAGCTGCAGGTGGTGGCCATGCCACGCGTCTTCAGCCTGTCGAAACGAGAGGCGGACATCGCCATTTCTCTCGCGCGCCCCCGCGAAGGTCGGCTCGTCTCCCGCAAGCTCACCGACTATCGGCTGCATCTTTACGGCGCGCGCGACTATCTTGCCGCACATCCAGCAATCGAAAGCCGGGAGGATCTCGCCGGCCATGCGCTGATCGGCTACATCTCGGATCTAATCGTGGTGCCGGAACTCGACTATTTCGAGGAGACCCTCGGCGGCCGTCAGCCCAGCTTGACCAGCTCCAACCTGATCGCCCAGATGCGCGCGACCCAAGCCGGCGCCGGTTTGTGCATCCTGCCGGACTTCATGGCGCGGGAAGATCCCGATCTGATCCAGGTGCTTCCGAGCGAGATTGGCTTGACGCGGACCTTCTGGCTGATCGTCCACGCCGATTTGCGCGACACCGCGCGCGTGCGCGCCGTAGGCGACTTCATCGCCGATCAGATCGCCGCCGAGCGCGAACTTTTTCTATAGGCATAGTGGCGCCGAACCGATGGCATGGAGCCGATTTGCGCTTCTCTGCGCCGAGGCGCGCTTGTCGGCGTGAGCCCGCTTGCATGCGGTTTCAGACCGGTCGACAAACTTCTCTAAATTGACATCGCCGGATGCCACCCTTTGGCGTCAGCGCCCGCGCGCCGCTGTCGTCAAAGAAGGTGGCCACATGCCAGGATTTCCGGACCTAGCGACGCATTGACATGAAACATGAGTCATGCGTCATATAGCGGATGTTTAAGAGCGGATCCCGGTCAGGGAGCGGATCGGCATTCCGCCTTGGCCGCGCTCGAAGTTATTAGAATCGGTCAGCTTTTGGACGTTCGATCGACACCGGTCGACGCCAAGCCGATCCAGGGAGGAGCACAATGAAACGAGCAATGACCGCCTTAATGGCGGCCGCGATGGTCTGCGCGAGCGGATCCGCGTTCGCACAGGACGAACCGCTGAAGATCGCCCACGTCTATGGCAAGACGGGGCCGCTGGAAGCCTACGGCAAGCAGTCCAATATCGGGCTGATGATGGGCCTCGAATACGCCACCGACGGCACCATGGAGGTCGAGGGCCGCAAGATCGAAGTCCTGGAAAAGGATACCCAGGGCAAGCCCGATGTCGGCAAGGCCGCACTTGCCGAAGCCTATGGCGACGACGAGGTCGACATTGCGGTCGGGCCGGTGTCGTCGGGCGTGGCGCTCGCCATGCTGCCGGTCGCACAGGAATATGAAAAGGTGCTGATCGTGGAGCCTGCGGTCGCCGATTCCATCACGGGCGAGAATTTCAACCGCTACATTTTCCGCACCGCCCGCAACTCCTCCCAGGACGCGATCGCCAACGCGGTTGCTCTCGGCGACGAGAACGTGAAGATCGCCACCCTGGCCCAGGACTACGCCTTCGGCCGCGACGGCGTAACCGCCTTCAAGGAGGCGCTTGACGGCACCGGCGCAGAGCTTGTGCACGAGGAATATGTGCCGACCGACACCCAGGACTTCACGGCTTCCGCCCAGCGCATCTTCGACGCGCTCAAGGATGAGGACAGCCGCAAATTCCTGTTCGTGATCTGGGCCGGCGGCAACAACCCGATCGGCAAGATCAAGGCGATGGCGCCGGAGCGCTTCGACATCGAGATCGCCACCGGCGGCAACATCCTGGCGGCCATGCGTGCTTACAAGGAGCTGCCGGGCATGGAAGGCGCGACCTACTACTACTACGAGATCCCGAAGAACCCGGTGAACGACTGGCTGGTGAAGGAACACCAGTCGCGCTACGGCGAGCCGCCGGACTTCTTCACTGCTGGCGGCATGGCGGCCGGCATGGCGATCGTGGAAGCCGTCAAGAAGACCGGCGGGTCCACCGACACCGACGAACTGATTGCGGCCATGGAGGGCATGGAGTTCCAGACGCCCAAGGGCACCATGATGTTCCGTCCGGAGGACCACCAGGCGCTGCAGTCCATGTACCACTTCAAGATCGACGTGAAGGACGACGTGCCGTGGGGCATTCCGGTCCTGGTCCGCGAGCTGAAGATCGAGGACATGGACATCCCGGTCCGCAACTAGAGCAATTTCAGGAAAGGTGGGAACCGGTTTTCCGTCCGAAATTGCGTCTAAAAAACGGCTCGAACCACCGGTCCTGCGTTTTCACGCATTCTCCTCCACTTTCGGTGTCGGCCAACCGGCCGGCACCGGCTCATCACGAATGGAACGATCAGGCCGCCCATGAGCGAGCATCCGGTCCTTGAGACCCGCGACCTCACCATCCGCTTCGGCGGTCACGTGGCTGTCGATGCCGTCTCCGCCGCGTTCGGCCGCGGCACGCTGACGGCGATCGTCGGCCCGAACGGCGCCGGCAAGACCACCTATTTCAACCTCATTTCCGGCCAGCTTCCCGCTACCCGCGGCGAGGTCCGCCTCAATGGCGAAGACATCACCCGGCTCGGCGTGGCGGATCGAACCCGGCGTGGCATCGGCCGCGCGTTTCAGCTCACCAACCTGTTTCCCGACCTGACCGTACGCGAAAACGTGCGCCTTGTGGTGCAAGCGAAGGCCAACCGCGGCTTCGATCTTTTTTCCATGGCCAACAGCCACACCGAGCTGATCGAAAAGGCCGACCATGTGCTCGCCCAGGTGCGGCTCGACACGGTGGCCGACCAGAAAGTCGCCTTCCTCTCCCACGGCAACCAGCGCAAACTCGAGGTCGCGCTTTTGATCGCGCTCGACCCGGACGTGCTCATGTTCGATGAGCCGACCGCCGGCATGAGCGTCGACGAGGTGCCCGTGATCCTGGATCTGATTACCCAGATGAAGGCCGACACCAGCCGCACGATCCTTCTGGTGGAGCACAAGATGGACGTGATCCGCTCGCTCGCCGATCGCATCATCGTGCTTCACAACGGCCAGCTCGTCGCCGACGGCGACCCGGCGGAGGTGATCGCCTCGCCGATCGTTCAGCAGGCCTATCTCGGCGTGGAGGCGGAAGATGTCTGAGCCGCTCCTCGCCTTGGATGGCGTCCACACTCACATCGACCAATATCACATCTTGCAGGGCGTCTCGTTTCAGGTGCCGGCCGGCGGCGTGACGATGCTCCTGGGCCGAAACGGTGCCGGCAAGACCACGACGCTGCGCACCATCATGGGGCTGTGGCACGCGTCCTCCGGCGCCGTCCGCTTCGACGGCCGCGACATCACCGCACTTTCCACCCCCGACATTGCCCGGCTCGGGATTGCCTACGTGCCGGAAAGCATGGGCATCTTCTCCGATCTGACCGTGCGCGAGAACATGGTGCTCGCCGCCACCGCCGGCACCATGGACAACAGCCGGCTCGACTGGATTTTCGAGCTGTTTCCGCCGCTCAAGACCTTCTGGGACATGCCGGCCGGCAACCTCTCGGGCGGCCAAAAGCAGATGCTGTCGATCGCGCGGGCGATCGTGGAGCCGCGCCGGCTGGTGCTGATCGACGAGCCGACCAAGGGGCTCGCGCCGGCGATCATCCTGTCGGTGCGCAAGGCGCTGGAAGCCTTGAAAGAGACCGACACCACCATCCTTTTGGTGGAGCAGAATTTCTCGCTGGCGAGCCGGGTCGGCGACACGGTCGCGGTAATGGACGACGGGCGGATCATCCACACCGGCGAGATGGCCGAGCTTGCCGCCGACCGCAGCCTGCAGGAGCGGCTGATGGGACTGAGCCTGGAGGCACACCAGTGAGCGACGCGGCAATCCGTCCGAAAATCGAACGCGCGAGCCTCGCGGAAAGCCTGAAAACGCGCGCACCGCTGGCCCTGGTGCCGGCACTCGCGCTCGTCGGCTTCCTGGCGATCGGCTCGTTTCCGACCTGGGTCACGCTGACGGTCGCCGGCCTCGCCATGGGCATGATGATCTTCATCATGGCCTCCGGCCTGACGCTGGTGTTCGGGCTGATGGACGTCATCAATTTCGGCCACGGCGCGTTCGTCACCGTCGGTGCCTTCGTCGGCTTCACGGTGCTCGCCTGGCTCGCCGGCTGGACCTCGGATCCCTCGATCCTGATCAACCTGACCGCCGTGTTCCTGGCAATCCTCGCCTCGATGGCCGTCACCGGCCTGCTCGGCTATGCCTTCGAGCGCACCATCGTGATGCCGGTCTATGGCAGCCATTTGAAGCAGATCCTGGTGACGATGGGCGGGCTGATCATCGCCCAGCAGCTCATCATCGTGATCTGGGGGCCCGACGCGATCCACCTTTCGCGACCGGAAGCGCTGCAGGGCTCGTTCATCTTCGGCACGGCGCTGGTGGAGAAATATCGCCTGCTCGCCGTCGTCGTCGGGCTGATCCTGTTCCTCGCCATGAGCTACGTTCTGAACCGCACCAAGATCGGCCTTCTGGTGCGCGCCGGGGTGGAGAATGGCGAGATGGTCGAGGCGCTTGGCTATCGGATCGGCCGGCTGTTCCTCGGCGTGTTCATGACCGGTTCGGCGCTCGCCGGCCTCGGCGGCGTGATGTGGGGCCTCTACCAGGAGACCATCACCGCCCACATGGGCTCGGAGATCATGGTCCTGGTCTTCATCGTGGTGATCATCGGCGGGCTCGGCTCCGTCGGCGGCTGCTTCATCGGCGCCATGCTGGTTGGCCTCTTGTCCAACTATGCCGCGTTCCTGATGCCCAAATTCGCGCTGGTCTCGACCATCGTTCTGATGGTCGCGGTTTTGATGTGGCGGCCCCAAGGTCTCTACCCGGTCGTGAAAGCGAAATGAGGCGGCGGCGATGATCTCCAAGCTCCTTTCCGGCGACCGGCCCGGCAGCCCTATTCTTGCAATTGTCGTGCTCGCCATCTTCCTGGCGCTCGCCTTCGCTCCGTTCCTGTTTCCCGGAACCCGCTCGGTGGAGACCGCCGCGCGCATCTGCATCTTCATCGTGCTGGTGGCGAGCTACGATCTCCTGCTCGGCTATACCGGCATCGTCTCCTTCGCCCACACCATGTTCTTCGGCATCGGAGCCTACGGGGTGGCGCTCGCCATCACCGTCATGGGAGCGAGCTTCGCCGCGATCCTGGTGGGCGCCGTCGGCGGGGTCCTTGTCGCCATGCTGTTGGCGCTCCTGATCGGCCTGTTTTCGCTGCGCGTGAAGGCGATCTTCTTCGCCATGGTGACGCTCGCGGTGGCGAGCGCGTTCGCGGTCCTGGTGTCGCAGATGTCGGCGATCACCGGCGGCGAAGACGGCCTCAACTACGCTATCCCGAGCGTCTTCAAGCCGGCCACCAAGCTGATGGACGGTCGGCTCTTCGGCGTCCGGCTCGATGGCAAGCTGCTGCTTTATTATTTCGTGTTCGTCTGCGCCCTCATCCTGTTCCTGGTGATGCTGAGAATGGTGAATTCGCCGTTCGGTCGGGTGCTGAAGGCAGTGCGCGAAAACGCCTTCCGCGCGGAGGCCATCGGCTACCGCGTCGTCGTCTACCGGACGGCCGCGACCGTGCTGTCGGCGGCAATGGCGGCTCTGGCGGGGGTTTTGATCGCGGTCTGGCTGCGCTACACGGGGCCGGCGACCACGCTTTCCTTCGAGATCATGATCGACATCCTCCTCATGGTCGTGATTGGAGGCATGGGCACCATGTATGGCGCCGTCATCGGGGCGACGCTGTTCATTCTCGCCCAGACCTATCTGCAGACCCTGATGGGCGCAGCCTCCGAAGCGACCTCATCCATCCCGCTCCTGCCCCATCTGATCGATCCCGGCCGCTGGCTGCTCTGGCTCGGCGTCCTGTTCGTGCTGTCGGTCTATTTCTTCCCCACCGGGATCGTCGGCCGGCTCAGAGGCCGCTCGGCGTGACGGAAAGCACCGGTGGGCTTCATGTGCGCGAAACCGGCGCCGGCCGGCCGATCTTGTTCCTGCACGGCTGGAGCTGCCATGGCGGCTTCTTTGCCGATGCAAATGCCGGCCTGGCCGACCGCTTCCACTGCCTGGCGCCGGATCTGCCGGGCCATGGGCTGACGGGAACCGACGGCCCCGCGCTCTCGATCGAGGCGGCGGCGGATGCTTGCGCTGCGCTGCTAGCGGAACGCGACCTCTCCAACGTCGTTCTGGTCGGCTGGTCGATGGGGGTCCATGTCGCCTACGCCGTGATCGAACGTCACGGCCGTGCGCGCATCTCCGCGCTCGCGTCCCTCGACATGACGCCTAAGATCGTCAACGATGGGAGCTGGACGCTTGGGATTTCCGGCGGCTTCGACGAAGGTCGCAACCGACTTGCGCAGCGGCTGATGCGCACGGATTGGACGACCTATGCCGGCGCGCTGACCCAGAACATGTTCGCCGATGGCGTCTCCCCCACCGATGCCAAGACGGCAGCCCTTCTGGACGATGTCCGCGCCAACGACCCGGAAGCGATGGTGGCGATGTGGGACTCGCTCGCCCAGCAGGATTTTCGGGCGCTACAGCCGACCCTCGATTTGCCGGTCTTGCTGATCCACGGCGCGAAGAGCCGGATCTACGATCTCGCCGTCGGCAGACATCAAGTCGCGCAGTTTCCCCGCGCCGAGTTGGAGATCTTCAAGCAGTCCGGCCACTCGCCGCACCTGGAAGAGCCGGAGGCCTTCATTCGGCTCCTGGGCGATTTCGCAGCGAGAGTTTGATCACGCTCCCACATCCTTGACGAGTACCAACGCCCGGCCGGTGCAGATCTCGTCGCCGGAGGCAGTACGGCAGACGGTGGCGAGATCGACCAGATCCTTGTCGGTTCGGATCCGCGTGACCTCCACCGAGGCCGTCAGGTCCTCATCGAACGGCGCGGGCCGCAGAAAGGTCATCTCCTGCTTCAGGTAGTTGGTGCCGAAACCGGGCAGCTTCACACCAAGCAGATAGGAAAACAGCGCCCCGATCAGCGGCTCGGGAACTGCCTCGATTTGAAGCCCCTCCTGCCCGGACAGCTCGGCGAAGGTGGCGGCATCGTGCTTATCGTAGCGCCGGCGGATCTCGGTGCGTTGCCCGACCTCGATCATCGTGCTGCCTCCTCAAGCGTGCAGCTTCCCTGAAACACGATCTCGCCGTCCGCCTTGCGCGCCACCGCGATCTGGAGCGTGCCGTCAGCGTCCGGCGCGATGCGGATCGTCAGCGGCTCGCCGGCATAGGCCGGGTTCGGAAACATCATCGTCTGGGCGGCGTGGCCGGCTTGCGGCCAGCCCGTGCGGATCAGCGCCCACACCCGCGAATAGATCAGCATGCCGTGGGAGACGGTGCGGCCGAACCGGGTGCGCGCCGAAAATTCCGGATCGACATGGATCGGATTGTCGTCGCCGGACAGCTTGGCGAACAAATCGAACTCCGCCTGCGTCGGCGTCCACTGCGCTTCGATCGCACCGGTCTCGGTCGCGCTCATGCCTGTTCCTTTTTCAAAACGTGCTTTTGAACCTTGCCTGCCGCCGTGCGGGGGAAATCGGCGACCACGCTCACATGCTTGGGCACCTTGTAGGCGGCGAGCCGCTCTCGGCACCACGCTCGAAGCGCGTCGGGCTCGACGGTCTGGCCCGGGCGCGGCAGGAGGAAGGCATGGCCGACCTCGCCCCATTTTTCATCGGGAACGCCAACGACGATCGCCTCCAGCACGCCTTCGTGGGCGGCAAGCACCCGCTCGACCTCCGCCGGATAGACGTTCTCGCCGCCGGAGATGTACATGTCCTTGATCCGGTCGACGATGTAGAAGTAGCCGTCGCCATCGCGCCGGGCGACATCGCCGCTTTTGAGCCAACCGTCGGCGGTGAAGGCATTGGCCGTTGCCTGGTCGTTCTCGAAATAGCCGGGCGTGACGCCGGGACCGCGCACTTGCAGCTCGCCCTCCCCTTCGCCAATGATCGCCGCGTCGTCGTCGCCCACGATACGGACCTCCGCCAGGATCTGCGCCTTTCCGACCGAGCCGATCTTCTCCGCTGCGTGCGCCCGATCCATCAGGAACACCGTTGGGCCGGTCTCCGTCATGCCCATGCCGTTGCAGACCACGATCCCGCGCTCGGCGAAGCGGGCAATCAGCGCAGCCGACAGGGGCGCGCCGCCGCAGCCCCAGAAGCCGACGCTCTGCGCCGACAGTGTCGCGAACCGCTCCGACAGCGATAGCGCCTGATAGACCGCCGGGACGGCGAAGAAATGGGTCAGTTCGCCGCGCTCGATCAAGTCGAGCACCGCGTCGGGCTCGAACTTCGGCAGCACGTGGCTGAGCCCGCCAGCCAGAAAGACCGGCAGCGTCGGCAGATTGATACCGGCGGTATGGAACAGCGGTAGATAGTTCACCGTCACGTCGCGCGAGGTGAGGTCGGACGCTTGGCCGTAGTTGATGGCGTTCGCCCAGGCCATGGCGAAGGTGTAGATTACCGCCTTCGGTTCGCCTGTCGTGCCGGAGGTGAACAAGAGATACCAGACCTCGTCGGAGCCACGCCGACCGGGACCGCACGGCTTGCCAGAGGCAGCGGCGATCAGCGCCTCCAGGTCGTGGGCGGCGTCGAGGTCGGGGTCCATCCCAATCCGCGCGACGCCTCCTGCCTCGGCGATTTCCGTGGCAGCCTCGGCAAAGGCGCGATCGTGGATAAGGTACTTCGCGCCGGAGCGGGCGAGAATGGGGCCGAGCTCCGCCGGCGGCTGACGCCAATTCAACGGGACCAGCACCAGCTCCGCCTTCAGGGATGCAAACAGGAGGACGAAAAAGTCCGTCCGGTTGAGGCAGAGCACCGCAATCCGGTCGCCGGGGTTCAAGCCGAGACCACGCAAGGCCTCGGCCAGCCGGTTGGCACGCTCGTCGACGTCGGCGAAGGTGAGCGTTCCGCGCACGCCGTCCACGAAGGCCGGCCGGTCCGGCATCAGCTCCGCCCGCTTGGCGGACATGTCGGTGATGGTGTCCATGACCTCCCCCATAGACAGTGGCGCTTCTTATTGAGCGGCTTGTTTTCGCGCTTTGGTGACGAACCGCACCATGCCCGCCCGGGTCTCGTCCGTACCGATCTCCGCCAGGAAAGAGTGCAACTCCGCATCGAGCCCTACGGCCACGCGCGCGACCCGTTCGCCGCTCCACACCAGCCGACGAGTGGCGGCGAGCGACGCCCGCGACTTTTGGGCGATTTGGGCGAGCCACGTCTCGACGAGGCCATCCAGATCCGCGGCGGATGTGACGGTCGTCACAAGTCGGAGGTCGCGCGCCTCCTGCGCCGAAATCCGTCGATTGAGAACCTGCATCGCAAGCGCCTCCGCGGTCCCGATCCGCTCCGGCAACAGCGCCGTCCAGCCGCCATCCGGCGAAAATCCCACTTCGGAGTAATAAGGCTGGATGAACGCGGTTTCCGCCATCGCGACCAGGTCGGCGGCGAGCACCAACCCGACAGATCCCCCGGTCACCGGGCCATTGACCTTGGCAATCACCGGACAGGGCAATGCAAGCAGGTCCAGGATCGTGGCATGCAGGGCGGAAACGGTGCGGTAGGCGTAGCTGTCGAGCGCCTCCGGCGAAGAAGCCGCCTTGAGGAAGCCGCCGACATCGCCGCCGGTGGAAAAGCTCGGCCCCGCCCCGGTCAGCACCAGCGCGGTCGGTTCCGCGGCACTGGCCTCGGCGATGGCTGCGCGCAGTTCGTCCAGCAGCTCCGGGACGAGCGCATTGTGGCGTTTGGACCGATCCAGCGTGAGGACCGTCGCTCCATTTCGCACTTCCGACCGCACCAGCGCCATGACGTCAGCTCCGACCGAGTCCGTTGACGATCAGATCGTGAGCAGCCTCGACCACCTCGTCGATCGGACGCTTGTCGCCCCAGACCACGGCACGCTCGCCCAGCGTTTTCGCCATGCCCATCAGGGCCCAGGCGCGCACCTCGGCGTCGCCGGAGCGGATATCGCCGGCCGCCGCGGCCTGCTCCAGGCCTTCTCGGTAGGCATCGGCAAAGGTTTGGAAGTAGGTGCGATAGGCATCCGGATCGACGAACAAGGCTTCCTGCACGATCCGGTAGAGCTCCGGATGGGAAGCAACGAAGGTCAGAAAGGCGCGCAACCCTTCGCGCTCGGCAGCGATCCGATCCGGGCTCGCCTCGATCGCGTCGGAGATGGCGCCGCGCAGATGCCGCCCCATGGAAAGCACCAGCGCGCGGAACACCTCCTCCTTGCCTTTGAAGTAGATATAGAACGTGCCCTGAGCGACGCCGGCGACCCTGGTGATTTCCGCGATCGAAGCGTCGTTGTAGCCGGCCGTTCCGATCACCTTTTCCGCGGCGTCGAGAATGGCCCGGCGCGTCGCCTCGCCGCGAGGTGTCTTGGGTTGGGGCCGCGCCGCCATGATCCGTTGTTACCCGTCAAACATGAAACATGATTCATGGCTCATGTTAGCGGTCGAAGCCAGCGGCGACAAGGGTGCGAGCCAGGCTTCGCCCAAGCGGAATCGGGTCGTGCCGCCCAATGGCGGATCGGCGCCGGCGTCGCCACAAGCGGTTCCCCGCCCTAAATTACGAATCCAGAACCGCAACCAATCCCGTTCCGGAGGGAGACGAGCATGATGTCCTGCCGAGGCAACACGGCGTTCCAGCGCGCGCTGATCACCGGCGCATCCCGCGGGCTTGGACGAGCCTTTGCGGAAGGCCTGTCGCCCTCGACGGACTTGCTCCTGACCGGACGGAACGGCGAGGCGCTTGCCGAAACCGCCGGGGCCTTACGGGGTAAAGGGCAGCGCGTCGACACCGTAGTGGCGGACCTTGCCACGCCGGAGGGGCGCCAGGCTGTCATCAACGCGGCCGAAGCAGACGGCATCGACCTTCTCGTCAACAATGCCGGACTCGGCACATTCGGCAATTTTCTCGATGTCCCCGTCGAGCGCCATCAGGCGGTGGTCGACGTCAACATTTCCGCCCTTCTCACGCTCACCCATGCGCTGGTGCCGACATTGATCGCCGAGGCGGACGGCAAAGGCGGACGGGCGGGCCTCGTCAACGTCGCTTCCGGAACGGCGTTCGTGCCCGTGCCGGGCTTTGCGACCTATGCCGCCAGCAAGGCCTTCGTGCTGTCCTTCGGGGAAGCCATTGCGGCGGAACTTGCCGGCGAGCCGATCGACGTACTCACGGTCTGCCCCGGACCGGTCAAGACCGAATTCGGAACCCATGCCGGCTACCAACGGCCCTATCTGCCCGGAGCGATCGCGCCGGAACGCGTGGTCGAAGCGACCTATCGCGCCATCGGGCGGCAGCGCACGCTGGTGATCGATCCCATGTCGAAGGTTGCGTTTGGTCCCGCGGCATTCGCCCGCAATGCCATCAGCGAGGTGGTCAATCGGGCGAGCCGCTTCAGCGTGCGGACCTGACGCCGAGAGACCACCCGCCGCATCATGGCCTGGACCGCGCCATCCACGCGCTTTGGCCCCACCGGGCCATCGTCGAATTGTGAGGAAATAGGATGGTACCGCCTCCCCGGCTTGAACGGGGGACCTCTGGATCCACAATCCAGCGCTCTAACCAACTGAGCTAAGGCGGCTTGAGTGGAGCGGCACCCTAGTTTCAACGGACGCATTTGGCAAGGCGTGTTGCACTGCGTCCTCCACGGCTTTCGCGATCGCCTGTGGACGGGATATTGCCACCCTCGCAGGACGGATGTTGGTCGCTCGCCAACTGACCGAAACGGCGATGTGGCCGCGTCGAATTTCGGCTTCAAGGGCACCAAATGGAAAGAGCGCGCCAGGCGGTCCTGGCGCGCTCTCTCATAAATCTCTCGAAGGGAAGGACGCGTTACGCGACCTTCATCTTCTCCTGGGTCTTCTCCCAGGCTTCCTTCATCGGAGCCGAGCTCTCGGACGCGATCTTCGTGGCGAGCTCCTGCATCTCCTTCATCTGACCGGAGACGGACTCGAACTGCTCGCGAGCGAACTTGGTCTGCAGCTCGACAGCCTCGGACATCGACTTGGCCGAAACGAACTCCTTCGCGAAGGCGAAAGCACGGTCGCTGTTGGCCTTGGCGTTGTCGATCGCCTTGAGGTTCAGGTCGACGAAGCCTTTGCGGGCGTTCTCGTAAGCATCTTCCATCATATCAGTGGCCTCCTCAGCCGCGTTCTTAAACGTTTCATAAGACTTGCGGGCCCGATCGATGTGCTGTTCCGCCATCTCGCGGACCGTGTCGGGGATCTCGAGCTTCTGGTTTCCGAAGCCCGGGAACGGAGTGACGTTGCTCGGCGCCGCTGCAACCGCCTCGTCAGCAGCCTTGGCCGCTTCCTTCACCGGATCTACGGCCTCGTTCGATTCCGTTGTCTCGGTCATCTCGACAATATCCTTTCAATCTGCGCGCCGACCCGTTCGTCGAGTCGCGCGATTGAGTGCACGGGCGGGACGGGTCGAACTGGCCCAACTCCGCAACTCAAAATGGTCCCGCCTATCAGCCCCATTGGGCGACACTTCCCATATAGGGGCATGCCTTGTGCGTTGCAACAACTTTTTTGCACTGCAGCAAAATCGCAGGACAAGGGCACCTGTGCGCGCCGACTACCCTCCGACGCGCCGATGAAAATTCGCAAATTCGAGAGCAGGTTTGGGAGTGGAGATTCCGTCTCCACATGCCCTCCCGCTAGAAATTACAGGAAGCGATCCCGCTTGGTGGCTTCGGGACCCATACGCCTCGAAACCACTTGATTGCGACATTTTGTCCAGGCTCGGATATCGTGCCGGAGCGCGAGGAAAAGTGTCGCGCTTTGGCATTCTTTCGCGCACCTTGCCTCTTTCTAAAAAGGCGAAAGCCGCGCTCGAACCGGCAAGGAAGAGCCATGCTGCTCCTCGTCGTCGGTCGATCGTTCGGGAGAATTAGCTGTTGGCGGCCTTCTTGCCGACGTCGCTCGCCGTCTTGGCGGCGCTGTCACCGATTTCGCGCGTCTGCTCGCCAAAGGCCGACATGCGATTGGTCATGAACTCCGACTGGAGCTTCACGATCTCGTCCATGTCCTTGGCTTTCGCCATCTTTTCGGCGAAATCGAAGGCGGCGGAGATGTTCTCCTCCGCGTAGGAGAGCATCTTCTTATTGAGGTCGGCGGCACCGGCCTGCATTTGCTGGGTGGAGCCCTCGACGGACGTCACGGTGGTCTGGGCAACCCGCATGAAATCTTCCAGCGCCTTGCGCGCCTGCGTCACGCTCTGTTCGGCGTAAGTCCGAAGCTGGTCGGGAATTTCGAACTGATTGTTCGGCTTGTCACTCATCGGGGACACCTCCCTCGTACACGGTCCGCGCGGGTCAACTGCACCCGGGTAAAAGCTCACATCAATATGAAGCCAATAAGAATATGCCCGGGGTCGCCGGTTCGTTCCAGTCGGAACCGATGCTACCTTTGCACGAACGTTGCTGCGCCGCAATAACGCGACCGCGCGCGTTAACCCTCAAAGCGATCGATGCCGCCGACCGAGGTCGCCTTTGTGGACCCTGGCGCTATGCCCTTGTATTAACGCGAAATTAGCCCAAAACCGCGCTTTTATTGGCTGTTCGGGACGAGACAGTTGCAGAAGGCACCGGTCAAACCGGTCCGGTCGAAGATGGACGACGCGTACGAGACCTTCCTGACATTGTGCGCGCATCCCGAAGTCGGGAATGCGGTGGGGGACGTGCGTCCGGCGTTCGTCGTCTCGCTTGCGCGCGCCGAGATGGTCTGGGCCAATGCCGCCGGCGCCCGCCTATGCGGTCTGTCGTCCGTGTACGAGTTCGGTGCCGGCATGGCGTCACGAGCCCGGACGATTGCCCACGATCTCGCCCAGCAAATCCGTCCCCACATCAGTGGGGAGCGCACCGCCCTCTGTCGCATTCGCGACGGCCTCTCGCCCATCGTGCTCGATTGCCGTGTGCGCGCCATCTCCACCGGGGAGCTTCGCCCGTATGCGCGCGTGCTCGTGGTGGCGCCTGCACCAGACGACGAGCGCGAGGCCCGCCCCCTGGCTGCCTTCGCCGAATTTGTCGGCGGTTCGCACGCGACCATCGTCAACGCGGACGGAACGCTCGTTGCTGGGGATCGCGGGTTGCGCGATTCGCGGCCGGGAGCTCGCCGGGTGCCCATCGGAGCGACGGGACTGACGCTGCGCCTGCCGGATCCGCCCCCACAATCCTTTCCCCTCGAGGAGACCGATGCGATACGGACACCCCGAGCAGCCGATCTTGGCGCCAAGGCCGTGACGGATCGCGCGCCGGAACAATCGGACACCGTGCCCGAAACCGAGGCGGCGAAGACCGGACTTGTGGTGGGCGACGCCAGCCAGCGGCCGCGGCCGGTTCGTTTCACCTGGCAGTCGGACGCCGACGACCGGATCTCCTATCTCTCTCCGGAATTCGCCCAGGCACTCGGCTCTAGCGATGCGATCCTCGGCCGCTCCTGGCAGGAGTTGGCGCGCAGCCTCGCCTTCGATCCCGACGGCACGCTAATGGCGGCGCTGTCGGACCGGGTCGCCTGGAGCGGAACCACCATCTTCTGGCCAACCTCCGCCGCCGGCGGCCGCGTCCCGGTGGATGTCGCAGGCTTGGCGATCCAGGACGCCGAACGCCGGTTCGTCGGTTTTCGCGGGTTCGGGCTGATCCGCCTTGGCGAAGTCGACACCAGCGTCGCACCGGCAGAATCGCCCCCCTCCGCCGGGCTCGAGCGCTCCGCGCCCGCACCCGACGACGAAGCGGTCGCCGCAACGAGCCAAGAGAACGTTGCCGAAACCGAGCCGGTTCTTGCCGCCTCGCCTTCGAATGTGGTTCGCTTGCACCGCCATGAGCCGGCCGAGCCGCAACCGACGACGCATCTTTCGCGACCCGAGCGGGAAGCCTTCCGGATGATCGCGGCCGCGCTTGGCGCCCGCTTCGAAGGCGACGAGACCCCGCCAACGCCTTCCGAGCCTGCGGAGCAGCCAGCGCCTGCGCCAAAACCCGCATCCATCGTCCGCCCGGCACGGTTCGAAGCGCGGCCCGGCCCGATGCCGTCGGCATTCGCCACCGTTGCGTCGCAACCCGATACCCGCATTCTGGACCGGCTGCCGCTTGCCCTGGTGGTGTCGCAACGCGACCGGCTGGTGCATGTCAATGCCGCTGCCCTCTCCCTGCTCGGCTACCCGAATGCCGATGCGCTGGCGAAGGCCGGAGGCGTTGCGGCGCTGTTTGCGAACACGCCCTCCCCATCCGGGGCCGCGGACAACGCAATCCTTCTGAAACAGGCGGACGGGACGACGATCCCGGCGGAGGTGCGGCTTCATACCGTGCCCTGGGGCGAGGAGCGCGCGCTTCTGGTCATCCTCAGAGCACTTCCCGCCGACCATCGCGGCGAGGAGGCCCGAATGAGCGAGGATCGCGACGACGAGCGCTCCCAAGACAGCAGCAGCCGCCCGCCGGCTGCGCCGGAGGATGTCGCTCCGCAACTGACCGGCGTGCTCAACGCCATTCCCGATGCGGTGTTCGTAATCGACCCCGACGGCACAGTGGTGTTAGCGAATCACGGCGCGGAAGCGATCTTCCGACGTCCGACCACAGCCTTCCGCGGCATGCGTCTGGAAGACCTGTTGGACGGCGACAGCGGTGAGATTGTCGACGACCTTCTCGAACAGATCGCCACGGGCAGCGATCCAACCCGACCGCGCCTTGCCGACGAGGTGATCGGGCTGCGTCCTAACCAGGGCCCGATCCCACTGGCGCTCTCCATCGGGCTGGTCGGCAACGGCCCGCGCCTCTGCGCAGTCATGCGCGACGTCGCGCGTTGGAAATCGGCCGAGGCGCAATTCTCCGAGGCGACCCGAGCCGCGGAAACCGCCAATGCCCAGAAATCCGACATGCTGGCCCGGATCAGCCACGAGATCCGCACGCCGCTCAATGCGATTCTCGGCTTCACCGACGTGATGCTGGCGGAAAAGCTCGGGCCCCTCGGCAACGAGCGCTACCGGGACTATCTGCGCGACATCTCCATCTCCGGCCAGCACATTTTGAGCCTGGTGAACGATCTCCTGGATCTCTCCAAGATCGAGGCCGGCAAGCTGGACCTGTCGTTCGAGCCGGTGGCCATGAACGAGATCGCCCGCGACTGCACCAACCTGATGGAGCCCCAGGCCGAATCGGACCGGGTGGAAATCCGCAGCCGGCTGCAGGAGAACCTGCCGCGCATTCTCGCCGACACCCGGTCGCTCCGGCAGATCACGCTCAATCTTCTGTCCAACGCCATCAAGTTCAATCGTACCGGCGGGGTGGTCTCGCTTTCCACCTTCCAGGACGAAACCGGCGCGGTGATCCTGCGGGTGAGCGACAACGGCATCGGCATGTCGGAGGACGATCTCGCCGCCGCCATGGAGCCGTTCCGACGGGTCGGCAAATCGCCGAAGAACGGCACAGGGCTCGGCCTGCCGCTGACCAAGGCGCTCGCCGAAGCCAATCGCGCCGATTTCAAGATCCGCTCGGAACCGAACCGCGGCACGGTGGTCGACATCACCTTCCCGGCTCCTCGGGTGCTGGCGGCCTAAAGCATTTCCAGGCCAAGTGGGAACCGGTTGGCCGTCAGGAAATGCGTCGAAACGAATGTGCGCCACACGGCAGGGGTCTTCGTCCGGTCAGATAAAAATTGCCGCCATCGACGCGACCAAAAGGGCCGCGAACACGACATTCACGATCCGTCCCCATCGCGGCGAAGCCAGCACGCGCGTAAAGGCGGAGCCCAAAAGCAGCCAAGCAGGATTCACGAAGAAGACCAACGCAATGACGAGGCCGACGCGCAGCGCAACATAAGCGCCTGTGCCATCGCCGAGCGTGGCAGTCGACGCGTAGATTGCCCCGAACGCTGCGTAGGCCTTGGGGTTTGCGATCGCCAGCAGATAACCCGGCAGGAACGACGGCGCCCGCCTGCCGGCGTCGCGCGCCACGGCGACCGGCGCGGTCGCGATCTTCCAGGCCAGATAGAGAATGTAGGCGGCGGCCGCGATCGTCAGCACCGGCAGGAGACCGGGCACGGCGAACACGATGCCGGTCACGCCCGAGGCGACGATCGCGACGACAGTGGACGTGCCGAGGCAAATTCCGGCCACGTAGGGAATGCCGGCGCGCACCCCGAACGCCGATCCCACGGCCGCCGACGACAGGGTCGCCGGTCCCGGGCTTCCCATCAGCGGCAAAGCAACCGAAATTACCACCAGAACCGCTTCGAGCATGACACGCCTCCAATCTCTGGAAGGCGAAGTTAGCGCTTGGGGGCGGCCCGTTCTTGAACGATCCTGGAGCCAAGGCAGCTTCGATGAAAGACCAGGTGCGCTATGGCGGCGGGAGCGAAGGGCTGGAGCGCGCCAAGATCGTGCTCGCCGAAGAGGCCTATTCGCCGCACCGCCACGACACCTACGCGCTGGGGATGACGCTGACCGGCATCCAGGCATTTCGTTATCGCGGCGCGGCGCGTGCCTCGGTCTCCGGCAAGGTGTTCGTGCTCCATCCCGACGAGCTGCACGACGGCCATCCCGGCACGGAGGCGGGACTGGCCTATTGCGCGCTCTACGTCTCGCCGAAGCGAATTGCGGAGGCACTCGGTGGCGCGCTGCCGTTCCTAGCCGAACCGGTGAGTGGCGATCCCCGGCTGGTCCAGGCGATGCAATCGGCCATGACCGAATTCGACAGCGAAATTGGCGAGATGCGGGCCACCGAGATTGTCGCCACCCTTGCCGATGCCCTGGCTGCCGTGTCCGACGACCCGCCCGGGTCCCCCACCTTCATCGACAAACCCGCCATGGACCGGGTGGCCGCCCTGATCGACGCGGCCGTGACTTCCGATCTCGGGATCGAAGCACTGGAACAAACGAGCGGTCACGATCGCTGGTCGCTCTATCGCCAGTTCCGCGCCGTGCACGGCGTCAGCCCCTACCGCTACGCCAAGATGCGCCGGCTCGACCGAGCCCGCGCCTTGATCCGCTCCGGCGCGAGCCTTGCGAATGCGGCGGTTGACGCCGGCTTTGCCGACCAAAGCCACCTGACCCGACAGTTCAAGGAGACCTATGGCCTCGCGCCGGGCCGTTGGCGACGGATGCTGGCCGGCTGATCGGCCGGCCGCCGCGTTCGCCAATTTTACTCGGTCGTTCCCCCCAACTCCGCTTGTGTGTTTGATTTGTGGTTTGCTTGAGCGTCGGAAGGCGTGGCGACGCCTCCCGACGCGGTCAGGCGGCCGTCACTCCGCGGGTCGTGTCTGTCGTGACGCGACCGAGGATGAGTTTGGCCCT
>NZ_JABJVY010000021.1:0-106685 GCF_040750475.1 Amorphus sp. 3PC139-8
CACATGGCGTCACGTCGGGCATCTCGTCCAGACCATCCCATCCGACGAATGCGCCAACTACTTCCAAAACGCAGGATACGCTTCCGTCACAAAATGACACGCTCTAGAGGCGAAAGGGGGCACCGGTTCGCCATTGGCAAACGCGTCGAAACGATAACTTGGACCTGGTCGGCAATTGGGTGAAAAACTGAACTGGTCTCGGTCGCGATTGGCGCAAGTCGTGCGCTTTGGGCTCTTCTTCATGGATCGTCGCGAAACCGAGAGCGCGGTTCAGCGTTGTCCCGTGACCGCGAGCCGCTTATGGTCGCGCCCGACGGCGATGACGGCGCCCATTGTCGGGCGTGGCGCCCGCCGCTACCACCCCGCTTTGCACGGAGGATGACGATGGCGTTCGAACTTCCCGATCTGCCTTATGCGTACGATGCGCTCCAGCCCTACATGTCCAAAGAGACGCTGGAGTATCACCACGACAAGCACCACAACGCCTACGTGACCACCGGCAACAAGCTGATCGAGGGCACCGGCCTCGAAGGCAAGTCGCTGGAGGAGATCGTCAAGGAGAGCTACGGCTCCAACCCGGGCCTGTTCAACCAGGTCGGCCAGCACTTCAACCATCTTCACTTCTGGAAGTGGATGAAGCCGAACGGTGGTGGTACCTCGCTGCCGGGCAAGCTGCAGGAGCGCGTCGACGCCGATCTCGGCGGCTACGACAAGTTCCGCGAAGCCTTCATCAATGCCGGCACCACCCAGTTCGGCTCCGGCTGGGCGTGGCTTGCGCTGCGTGACGGCAAGTTCGAGGTGATGAAGACCCCGAACGGTGAGAATCCGCTCGTCCATGGCGCCACGCCGCTGCTCGGCTGCGACGTCTGGGAGCACTCCTACTACATCGACTACCGCAACGCGCGGCCGAAATATCTCGAGGCTTGGTTCGACAGCCTGGTGAACTGGGACTACGTCCTGGAACTCTACGAAGCCGCCGCGTAAGGCGGGATATATCGGGCCGGATTGATCCGGTGCAGCGCTTCAACCGCCGCCCCCTCGGGCGGCGGTTTTCGTTTGGCTCGATACAAATCCGAACCTGCCGCCTTTATGAGAGCGGCAAGCCGACGTCTGCCGCGCTCGAAGACGTTATTTCCTCGGGCCGCAGCTGTTGTAGATGATCAGGCCGGTGACGAACGAGCTGGCTTTCACGCGCCACGCCTCGCATTCCGCCTGGGTCGGGAAGCAACCCACGAACGAAATCGCCTCCGAGCGTCCGTCGACCTCGCGGTTGCCCGACACGCGTCCCTGGATCGGATAGTCGGGATGCTGCCGGCAGGACGGCGCGGCCTTGCGAACCTGACCGATCAGATATTCCGTAGATTGAGCCGTGGCCGTGGCCACCGGCGCGACCAGAAGGCCTGCACCCAGCGCGCAGACCGCCATTTTCTCCAACCAAGAGGCCATCGCATCTCTCCGATTCCGCCGACAATCTTGATGTAGCGTGTGCACCGGCGAAACGGAGAGGGGAAGCGCGTTGGAGCGCGGCCGATCACGCAGAGTTGTCGACAGGCTCAGCGACGCCGGCACTCGTCATAGATCAGCCGGCCCTGCATCGATCCGCTCATCTTCAGGCGCCACAGCGTGCAGGCTTCGAGCGAGGGAAAGCAGCCGACCAGGGAGACGGCGCGTTCGCTGTCGTAGTAGGTGCCTTCGCTCTGTCCGGAGACACGGCCGATCCAGGGACCGGGATGGTCGCGGCAACTCGGCGTCAGCGCATGCATCTGGGGGATCGTCAGCGGGGGCGGTCCGAACAGATTCGCCAGGAATCCTCCGAGTGCCGCCGACGGCGTTGCGCTTGTGGCGACGGCAGAGAGTGCCAACAGGCCGGCTGCGGCAAGACGCGGGAACGATCGGATCATCAATACACACCTCGGAACCACTGGCGACCTATTGAGTCTAAAGCCATTTCTTGCCGGTCAGATTATCCCGACCGAGGGGAAAGGCCCTAGCGGCAGGGGTCGTTGCGCCAAAATAGCGCCGATCAGCGTTCGGTGCACTTGGCGTAGATCAATCGCCCGGTCACAAAGCCCATTGCCGGCCCGAGCCATGCTTCGCATTCTTTTTTGTTGGGAAAGCAGCCGAGAAACGACACCGGGAGCGCCCGGTCCGATCCGATATCGATCGCATTGCCACTGACACGGCCTTGCCAGGGATAGTCAGGATGCTCGTGACAGAGAGGCACGTTGTTCTGAATCCGCATGGCCATTTCCAGCGTGGACGCCTGGACCGCGATCGGCGCAAGGCAGACTAAGGCCGCAAGCGCGATCCCGATGAAACCTTTCATGAAACTCCCTCCCGAAAGACAATCGTGCCTCAAAAGCTTTTGTTTTCGGTTGAGGCGTCGGCGTCAAGCGGGAGTCGCGAGGTGAGCAGCTACAATGGAGCGCGGCGGGGACTTTCCGTCCGCTCCGCGATCTCCAGAACCATCTTGCGGCGGACCGCGTCGGCGAAGCGGGTGGTGTCGTCGGCGACCATCACGAAGGCGCCGGGGCCGCCGGTGACGTCGCGCTCATAGTGTACGCGCAGTTGCGCCGAGGGCATCGCGAGGGACAGCCCGCCGGGGCGATCGATCAGCAGCGCATTGATCACGATCCCGCGGTTGACCGCGTCGTCGCGGGCGGCCGTCACCGACCGTCCGCCGATGTTGGGCCCGTCGCCGGAGACGTCGATCACCCGGCGCAGGCTTTCGATCGCGTTGGTCTCGATCTTGTTGACGGAATAGTCGATCGCGGCGGAAATCGAGTTGTAGCCGTACGCGGCTCGCGGCGCGCGAACGAGGGCGTCTGCGAACTGGTTTGCCGAGGCGGTGTCTTCCACGATCGTCCAGTCCACGATGGTGTGCTGGGAGGTCGGGCCCCCCCATTCCACATAGGCGATGGCAACGCGGCCATGGATGCCGCCGGCAATCGCCGCCTGCACTTCCGGGCTCAGGATCGCCTCGGCATAGCCTTGGCGCTGGAGGCGCAGTTCGTCGTCGTCGATCGAGCCGGAGCCGTCGGCCGCGAGCACCAGCTCCACATCGACAACCTCTTGGGCGGAGACTGGCGACGCGATGACCGCCGCCAACAAACAGATCGCAAAATGCCGCGTCAAAATATGTCCCCCTGGCACCGCTTTCCCGAACTGGACGTCTTGAATAGCTGGCGCGTCCCTGGCGGCCGGCAAGAGGCGAGGGGGGCGGCGATGGTTCTTTTCGGGAATTGAGGCTTGATGCGGGGTGGCGGTCGGCTCTTCAATCGCCGTCGAAACCGCAATCTCGGAGCCAGCGATGCCGATTCCCTTGTGTGCGACGTGCGGAACGGAATTTGCGCCAGGGGCGCCGCCGGTGATCTGTCCGATCTGCAGCGATGCGCGCCAATATGTGCGCCCGTCCGGCCAGGCTTGGACGGGCCAGGAGGCGCTGAGCGCCACTCATCGCAATGCGTTCAAACAGGAGGAGCCGGGTCTGATCGGGATCGGCATCGAGCCGAAATTCGCGATCGGACAGCGCGCGCTCCTGGTGCGGACGCCGGGCGGCAACGTGCTGTGGGACTGCATACCGCTCGTCGATGCGGCGACCTGCGCGATCGTGGAGGCGCTGGGCGGTTTGACGGCGATCGCGATTTCCCATCCGCATTATTATTCCGGCATGATCTCCTGGAGCGATGCGCTGGGCGGGGTTCCGATCCTGCTCCACGACGCCGACCGCGCCTGGGTGATGCGGGAGGGCGAGACGATCCGCTTCTGGTCGGGGGAGACGCTGGAGGTGGTTCCGGGCGTGACGCTGATCCGGGCCGGCGGCCACTTCGCCGGCGGCACCGTCTGTCACTGGGCCGATGGCGCGGAGGGGCGCGGCGTGCTCCTGTCCGGCGATATCCTGCAGGTGACCCCCGGTAACGATGCGGTCTCCTTCATGCGGAGCTATCCGAACTATGTACCGCTGTCGGCGGCCATGGTGCGCCGGATCACCGATCGGGTGGGGCCATACCGGTTCGACCGGATTCACGGCGCGTTCTGGGGGCTCACCATCCAGGCGGACGCCGAAACAGTCGTTGCCCGCTCCGCGGCGCGCTATATCGAGGCCATCGAGGGGCGCGGCCCGGCGGACGCCGAAGAAGACGCGGTCTCTTAGGCGTAGCCGGCGGACGCGCCTTCGCACTTGCTCGCGATCTCGTCGGCGGCCTGTTGCAAGCGGGGAACGTAGCGTTCCTCGATCTGCTCCATGGAGACCGCATTGCGCGCAACGACGATGTTGAGGCAGCATCTCAGGACGCCGTGAACGAAGACCGGGACGCCGGCCCCCGCTTCGGAGGAGAAGAACTCCCCGGATTGGGTGCCGTAGCCGCGCCGACGGGTGGTTTCGATGATGGTGGCGAGCCGCTCCGGATCCTTCATCAAGCTGTCGGATTCTTCCGGGTGCGGGCGCTCGAAGCGAAGCAGACGTTTGCGGGTTTCATCGTCGCAAAACGCGAGCCAGGCCCGGCCTGTCGCCGAAATGGTGAAGGGGATTTCCGAGCCCCGCCCTCGGTGGCGAACGACGGCGAAGCTCGCATCCCGGGCGTTCGTATCGGCGATGACGAGACGATCGTCCCGACAGACCACGATATCGGACGGCCAGCCGAGATCGGCGCGCAAACGAGAAACGACGGGCTGCGCCAGAGTGACGATCTCGTCGTCGGCGTTGTAGCCGCTCGACAGCGCCAGCGACCTCAGCCCCACGCCAAACTCGCGTTTTTGAGCGTCGTAGCTTGCAAACCCGGCCGCGTGCAGCGTTTCCAGCATGCGCAAGGTGGTCGGCTTGGGAATGCCCGTGCGCTTGTGGATGGCGGTCAGGCCCGCCGGGCCAATTGCGTTGAGTGCCTCCAGAACCTGGAGCACACGGAGCGACGCGGATACGGGCTTGTAGACCAAGTCAGGATGATCCTCAGAAGTTGCCGGAGGCTGGAATCGAACATTTGCATGTGAGCGTGCTGCACGCGGGAAGTAAATGTCGGAGTGCGCGTTCTGCTCGATGCCCTATCCTATCGCCTCAATTGGAGAAAGCGCCCGTCCGTTTCGTCGCGTGCGCGGCGAAAGCGCAACGAAAATGCGGTGTGGGCCGATCATCGGGAAGGGGATCACATCAAACCCGGCAGCCACAAGGACAGGCCGGGGAGGGCCACCAACAGGGCGATGACCACCACCTCGCAGACAAGGAACCAGAGCAGTCCGGCAAAGATCTGGTTGAGGCTGACGGCGCTTCCAACGACGTTTTTGACCACGAAGGCGTTCATTCCGACCGGTGGTGTCAGGAGACCGACTTCGATCATTTTCACGACCAGGACGCCGATCCAGATCAGATTGATCTCCAGGGCGTCGAACATCGGCAAAAAGACCGGCAAGGTCAGAAGCATGATGCCGATCGGGTCGAGAAACATCCCGAGGATCAGATAGACGACGATCATCACGAGAATGACTTCGACCGTTCCGAGTTGCCAGCTTTCCACCAGGTCCGACATCAGTCGCGGCACGCCGGCCATTGCCAGGAAGCGGGTCAAAAGGATGGCGCCGATCGCGATGAAGAAAATGGAGGCGGTCGTCTCGATGGCTTCCAAGACGCTCTGCATGAAGTTCGAGCGGGTCAGGCGGCCGGCGAATAAGGCGATCAGCAGGGCGCAGGCGGAGCCCACCGCGCCGGCTTCGGTCGCGGTGGCGATGCCGCTGAAAATGCTTCCGATAATGCAGACGATGAGCAGTGGCAGAGGCCAGATGTCGCGAAGGGCAGCGAACTTCTCGCGCGTGCCCCCGACGATTTCGGCCTTCGGCGCAAGCGCCGGATTGCGGGAGCAGCGGATGATGATCATCGCCGTGTAGGCGAACGCGGTGAGCACGCCGGGAACGATACCGGCCATCAGCAGCGTGCCGATCGGTTGCTGGGTGTACCAGCCGTAAAGCACGAACGCGATCGACGGGGGAATGAAGGCGCCCAGCGTGCCGGAGGCGGCGATGGTGCCGGTTGCGAGGCCTTTGTTGTAGCCGAACGACAACATCTCCGGGATGGCGAGCCGGCCCATGGCGGCGGCAGTGGCAAGGCTTGATCCGGAGGCCGCGGCGAAGCCGGCGGAGGCGAAGTTTGAGGCGACCGCCAATCCTCCGGGCAGCGGATTGAACCACAATCGGGCGGCGGCGTAGAGCGAGCGCGTCAGGCCGGTGTGATAGACGAGGGCACCCATCAGCAGGAACATCGGGACAGCCGACAGCGACCAGGAGGCGGCGAAGTCGAACGGCAGAGCGCCCAGCATGCCAAAGGCGGGGCGGGTGCCGCGCAGGGCGATGATGCCTCCGATCGACACCACGGCGAGCGCGATGCCGATGGGCACGCGCGCGGCCAGGATGACAAGCAGGGCGAGCATGCAGATCAGAGCGACCGTCGGTCCGTCCATCTATCGATCCGTTCGTCGGGGAAGCTGGTGGTGTCGAACGGCACGACGCGGCGCTCAGGAGGCCGCGGGGCGGTCCGGTTCGGCAGACGAGTCCGTGTTTGCGTTGGGGAGCAGGCGCCGCCCGGTGATTCCGAAGGTGAGGTCATCGACCGACAGCAGCATCAGCCACAGCAGCATGAACACGCATCCGGCCGGGACCAGCCAGCGGGCCGGCCAGACTTCGATGTAGCCGAAGGCGGTCTCCCAGGTTTCGCCGATGCGGGTCTGGTGCGCGGCCTCCGCCGTCGTGAACCACAGAAGCAGCGCCAGATACGCGATGCCGAGAAGGTCGCCGAAGGCGTCGAACAGCGCGCGTTTGGTTGGCGAGAGGCGCTGTGTGAACAGTTCCACGCCGACGTGCCCGCGCTTGCGGGTTACCAGGCCGAGCGGCAGGAAGATCAGCGCGACCATGTAGAAGTGAGAGACGGCTTCGAGCGTCAGCGGTATCGGAAAGCCGAACAGATATTTGCAGATTACGTCGAGCGAGACCTGGACCATCATCGCGACCGCGGCCAGCACGGAGATCGCGACGATGACGTGGTTGATCCTGGTCAGCCAGCGATAGGCGGATATCATTGCCGTTTCCAAAAAGGCGGGGCGGGAAGAGGCCCGGCTGCGTGCCGGGCACCCGGAGACCAAAGCCTCTAGAAGGTCGCCTTGGAGAAGATCTCCCGGTTGAGGGCCTCGGTGAAGGCCTGCTTGTCGTCTCCGGTTTCGGCGACGATCTGGCGCCATTTTTCGACCAGGGACATGAAGGCATCTACCCGCTCCTGTGCGCCTTCGATGCCAGCTTTTTCAGCAGTTTCGATGGTGTTTTGGAGTTCGCCTTTGCGGAATTCGACGAGCGCTTCCACCATCTCGCTATCGGGCTCGACGAACTCGACCCCTTTCGCCTTCGCCGCGTCGACGGCCGACTGGCCTTCGGCGCGGTAGGCAAAGAGCGTATCGGCAACGAGGCCGGCAAGATTGTCGCGGATCGCCGTCTGCTCATCCTCCGTCAGGTCGTCGTAGACGGACTTGTTCATGTAGAGCAGGCCGGCATTGAAGTAGCTGCCCATCGGTAGATCGATCACCGTGGTTACAACGTCGCTCAGACCGTAGGAGTCGAGCCAGGCCGAGGATGCGACGGAGCACGCGGCCTGACCGCGTTGCAGCGACTCGTAGACCTCCGAGCTCGGAATGGTGACCGTCGTCGCCCCGAAGGAGTCGATCAGCACGCCCATGCGTCCGCTCGCCCGTGTCTTCTTATTCTGAAGATCGGCATAGGTCCGGCTGCCGTCGCTGCACATGAGCAAGTAGGGATCGGGCGCATAGTAGGCCATCGCGATCAGGTCGCGGTCGGTGCGCTCGTCGATACAGGCCTGGCAGTCCAGCAACTGCATTTCGTTGGCGGCCGCGGCGTAGACGAGGAAGTCGTCCGGAATGGCGATCATGTCCGCGAACATCGACGTGATCGGCACTTCCTGGCGCGTGTAGATGTCGAGGACGAGGCCGGAGTCGACGACGCCGTCTTCGATCGTCTGCACGGCCTCTTTGACGCCCCCCATCGCGCCGCCGGGCAGAATTTCCCAGCTCAGAGCCCCATTCGTCTGCTGTTCGATGCGCTCGAAAAACGGCGCGAGCCCCTTCTCGTGCACGACATGCGGCGCAGGAAGAGTGCTGCCGTAGGTGAGGTTGGTGTCCGCCGCCGCCGGTGCGGTGTGCGCGAGCGCCGCTGCGGCGAATCCGACGGCCGCTCCGACCGCGAGCAATGGTGACTTGGCCATGCTGTTCTCCGGTTTCATTCTCTGGTTTGGTTCATTCTAAGAACCATTGGTTCTCATAATAGGCTGATCAAAGGTTGGGCGGCTGTCAACTGCCTAGTGGAAGCAAGTGCCCTGCTGGGCCGGGTGAGGGCTTGACACCGCCTTGGGGGTCAACTTCCATATTTAGAACCAAAGGCTCATCTAATGAGCCAACATGAAAGGTGTCGGTCCATGACTTCTGGGATTTCGTCCTCCCCTAGCGGCTCGGTGGAATTTGCCTTGGAAAAGCAGCCTGCGCGGGGAAGCAGAGGCATGGCTGTAACGAATCATCCGCTCGCGTCTTCGGCGGCAATGGAGATGCTGGCAGACGGTGGCAATGCCGCCGACGCGACCGTCGCGGCACTGTTCACCCTCACGGTGGTTGAGCCGATGATGGTGGGAATCTTTGGCGGCGGTTGTGCCGTCATCCGCGCCGCCGATGGTGCGGAAGCGGTGATCGACGGGCTGTGTACGGCGCCGGCGCGGGCTGCGCCGGATGCGTTTACGCCGGTGTCCGACGAATGGCCGGACTATATGGAAACGGTCGGGCGGGAGAACCGGGTCGGGCCTCGATCGATCGCCGTCCCCGGCAATCTGAGAGCGTGGTGCGAGACCCTCGACCGGTTCGGCCGACTATCGTTGGAGCGGGTGATCCAACCGGCAATCCGGCATGCCGAGAGAGGGTTTCCGATCACGCCCTATCTCGCCAACTGCATTGCCGAGCACGCCGACGATCTGCGGCTGGATCGTGAGATCGCGGCACTCTTCCTGCCGGGCGGCAAGCCGTTGGCCGCCGGAGAGCTCCTCGTCCAATCGGACTATGCCCGCACGCTACGACAGATCGCGGAGGAAGGGCCGGAGACCCTCTATTCGGGAGCGCTCGGCCGGAAAACCGCCGAAGGGCTCCGCGAGGTCGGGTCCTTCCTGGCATTCGAGGATCTGGCCGGCTATCGCACCAAGCACCGCGATCCCGTGCGCGGCAGCTATCGTGGTTACGATCTTGTGGGCCCCCCGCCGCCGTGCTCCGGGGGCGTCCACGTGGTTCAGATGCTGAATCTCCTGGAGGCGTTCGACGTGCGCAGCTCCGGGTTCGGAACTACGCAGACCCTCCATCTGATGATCGAGGCCATCAAGATCGCCGCCTCCGATCGACGCGCGGCAACGGCGGATCCGGACTTCGTCGACGTGCCCGTCGATCGGCTGCTTTCCAAGCAATATGGCGACCGGCGCCGTCCGGAGATCGATCCGGCCCGGGCGAATGCGTTCGAGCCGCAGGTGCTTGTCAACGAATCGGCCAACACCACCCATGTCACCGTCGCCGACGGCGAGGGCAACATCGTCACCTCCACCCAGACGATCAACAGCCTGTTCGGCGCCCGGATGGTCATTCCCGGCACCGGCATTATCCCCAACAACTACATGTATCTTTTCGATCCCCATCCCGGGAACGCGCTGTCGCTGGAGCCCGGCAAGCGGATCACGAGTGGGATCTCCGCCTTCATCGCCTCCAGGAACGGTCGGCCCGTCTTCGCCCTCGGCTTGCCGGGCGCGCACCGCATTCCCTCCTGCGTCTTTCAGGCGATCGTGAACTTGATCGACCACGGCATGACCCTGCAGCAGGCCGTGGAGGCGCCGCGGGTCTTTACGCAAGGCCAGGTGGTCGAAATCGAGCAGGGGATTGCGGCCGATGTGCGCGCCGAGCTGGCGGCGCTGGGGCATGATGTGGTCGACGTCGCCCATGTCGCGGGAGGCATGTGCGCCATCGCGTTCGAGGAGAACATGATGGAAGGGGCCGCATGCTGGCGCGCGGATGGCACGCCGATGGGAATGTCGGGCGGCTACGCGCGCGAAGGGGTCAGCTTCTGGCCGGACCCGACGCGTCGCCGTGCCCCTGTGGCCGAATGAAGCAAAGCGGGCTCCGGTTTTCGGAGCTAGCCTTCGCCCGTTCAGCTGTTCGCTCTCTCGCCGAGACGCCAGTTCCCGACGGTCAGCCAGTGTCTCCACTTGGCCCAGACATGCTTTCTCTTGAAGCGATTCGAAGGGTTTGGGCCGCTGAAGCCCAAGCCCTTTTTTGAGTCGGAGCCGTTTGTGGGTTCGTGACCTAGAGCTGGCTCACGCCTGTTCCTCGGTTGGCGAGCAGGGCGACGAGCGTGCAGATCGCACCGGAGAGGAGATAGGCGCCGGCTGCGATCAGGCCGAATTCGCTGGCGAGGAAGAGTCCCACGAACGGTGCGAATCCGGCTCCGAACATCCAGGCGAGGTCCGAGGTCAGCGCCGATCCGGTGTAGCGGTAGAAGGTTGAGAAGCTGGAGGCGACGGCGCCGGAGCTTTGCCCGAACGACAGCCCGAGCAGGATAAAGCCAAGCACCATGAACACGGTTTCGCCGATGATGCCGCCGTCCAGGAGCTGCGGGGCAAAACCGCTGAAAACGGCGATCATAAGGGCGCAGGCGGCGAGCAAATTTCTCCGGCCGACTCGATCGGCGATCATGCCCGACGCGAAGATCGCGAGGATGCCGAAGACAGCGGCGACGCATTCGATCGTGAGAAAGCGCACCGGCGCTTCCCGCGTGTAGAGGAAGATCCACGACAGCGGGAACACGGTCACCATGTGAAACAGCGCGAAGCTGGCCAGCGGAGCGAACGCGCCAATGAGAATCGTCCGGCCCTGCTTGCGAATCGTCGCGAACACCGGGGTGGGCTGCAGGTCGCGGCTTTCGAACAGGGTGCGGAACTCCGACGTTTCCACAATCCGCAGGCGGGCGAACAGGGCGACGACGTTCAGCGCGAACGCGACGAAGAACGGATAGCGCCAGCCCCAGCTAAAGAAGTCGTCGGTGGAAAGATTGCCGACGAAGAAGGCGAAGAGGGCGCTTGCGACAATCAGCCCCAAAGGCGCGCCAAGCTGGGGAACCATCGCATACCAGCCACGACGGTTCTCAGGCGCGTTAAGGGAGAGAAGAGAGGCGAGCCCATCCCAGGTGCCGCCCAGCGCAATGCCCTGGCCGATGCGCAGAATGGCAAGCGCCCAGATCGAAATGCTGCCGACAGCGCCGTAGCTGGGAAGAAACGCGATGCAGACCGTCGACGTGCCCAACAGAATGAGCGCCACCGTCAGCTTCGGCCCGCGGCCATAGGCGCGGTCGATCGCCATGAAAATCAGCGTGCCGAATGGCCGGGCGACGAAGGCGAGGGCGAAGATCGCGAACGCGTAGAGCGTCCCGGTGAGCGGGTCCACAAAGGGAAACACGAGCTGTGGAAACACCAGCACCGACGCGATGGCGAAGACGAAAAAGTCGAAGAATTCCGAGGTCCGGCCGATGATGACGCCGATCGCAATTTCGCCCGGCTTGACCCGGGCGTGCCGCTCGCTCCGCGGAGCATGAGCTTCGACTGTCTCCAACGTGTGCACCATCGTCTCGCTATCCGTTTGCACTCTGAGAGCCATTCAGCTTTTCGCTGACTTGCAGAACGGCTCTAAACCTTTGTTTTTTACGCGTTTCCGGAAGGCGAAACGATGTCCGCTTCGCCTAGAGCATCAGAGGCAACCAACCTGGTTCGCCTCATGGTCTCGATCCTTTTCCGTCGCCCGCTGGTCGCAGCCTCACGCGCTGATCCTCGACGGGCTATCGGCGAATATCCCTAGCCCCACACTTTATTGCAGCGCAATAGGCGAACTTGGCGCAGGTAGGCCTCGCAAGCCCCTGCGACATATTAACCGGAGGAGTTAAAGAAAGGTCGGACAAATTGTCTGGTGGTTTTTATGTTGCGGTGCAGCTAAGGAGAGGTCGTTTCGGTGCCCCATCGATCGGCTAATCATGACTCTGTTCCGCGCTTGCCTTCTTCTACCTGTCGTCGTCCTTCTCGGCGGCTGCAATTTTGTCGTTCTCGACCCGTCCGGCGACATCGCCTTGCAGCAACGAGATCTCATCGTCATCGCAACGGTGCTGATGCTTCTCGTCATCCTGCCGGTGATGGTCCTGACCGTCTATTTTGCGTGGCGCTATCGCCACTCCAATAAGGCGGCGGATTACGATCCGGAGTGGGATCACTCCATGCAGCTCGAGCTCGTCATTTGGGCCGCGCCGCTTCTGATCATCATCTGCCTTGGGGCGGTGACGTGGATGGGCACCCATCTTTTGGATCCGTACCGGCCGCTCGATCGGATCTCGGCGGAGGCGCAACCCACCGAGGTGCAGCAGCCGCTTGAGGTGGAAGTGGTGGCGCTCGACTGGAAATGGCTGTTCATCTATCCGCAGTACGACATCGCGACGGTGAACGAACTCGCCGCGCCCGTGGACAGGCCGATCCGGTTCAAGATCACCTCGTCCTCGGTGATGAATTCCTTCTTCGTCCCCGCGCTTGCCGGCCAGATCTACGCGATGCCCGGAATGGAGACGAAGCTCAACGCCGTGATCAACGAACAGGGCACCTACGAAGGGTTCTCGGCCAACTATAGCGGTGCCGGCTTCTCGCAGATGCGCTTTGCCTTCCATGGCTTCGACGACGCCGACTTCGACCAATGGGTGGAGAAGGTGAAGGCGTCCGACGGCACGCTTCAGGCGGACAGCTACCTGGAGCTGGAGCGGCCGAGCGAGAGCGTGCCGGTGACCTACTACGGCAGCGTGGATCCCGCTCTCTACAACGCGATCCTCAACCTGTGCGTCGATCCCGGCAAGATGTGCATGGGCGAAATGATGTCGATCGACGACAGCGGCGGCCTCGGCCTTGCCGGCATCCACAACGTCCGTCCGCTGGAATACGACAAGTCCACCCGCCGCGGCGCCGTGTTCGGTCCCGAGCCAGCCTACGTCGCCAGCATCTGCACGATTGACAATCCGCTGGATTCAAAGCCGGGAGACGAACCGGCTTGGGCCCCGCGGGATCTGACCCCGCTTCAAGGCTCCGGGCTGGCCCGGCCGTCGTTGCGAGGCGCGGGGTTGCGGCCGCCCGGCGAACGGGCACCGACTTCGACCTCCGCCGACCTCGCCAGCCCGTCCAATTCCTAAGGTTTCCGATTTCCGATGCATCACCAACCGATTGAGACCTCCTTCCTGTTTGGTCGGTTCACGCTGGCATCGCTGCCGCTGCACGAGCCGATTCTCGTCGTCACGTTCATCATGGTCGCGCTCGGCGGGATCGCGGTCGTTGGCGCGCTCAGCTATTTCCGCCTGTGGGGCTATCTCTGGCGCGAGTGGTTCACCAGCGTCGACCACAAGAAAATCGGCATCATGTATATGGTGCTCGGCATTATCATGCTGCTGCGCGGCTTCGCCGATGCCATCATGATGCGTCTGCAGCAGGCGATGGCCTTCAACGGCAGCGAGGGCTATCTGCCGGCCCATCACTACGATCAGGTCTTCACCGCCCATGGCGTGATCATGATCTTCTTCGTCGCGATGCCGCTCGTGACCGGGATCATGAACTTCGTCGTGCCGCTGCAGATCGGCGCGCGCGACGTGTCGTTCCCGTTCCTCAACAATTTCAGCTTCTGGATGACCGTGGGCGGCGCCGTCATCGTGATGATGTCGCTGTTCGTCGGAGAATTCGCGAAGACCGGCTGGCTCGCCTATCCGCCGCTGTCGGGCATTTCCTACAGTCCGGATGTCGGCGTCGACTATTACATATGGGGGCTACAGGTCGCCGGCGTCGGCACGCTGTTATCGGGCGTCAACCTCATATGTACGATCGTGAAGATGCGGGCGCCCGGCATGACGCTGATGAAGATGCCCGTCTTCACCTGGACGGCGCTGTGCACCAACGTCCTGATTGTGGCTGCCTTCCCGGTGCTGACCGCGGTGCTCGCCCTCTTGTCTCTCGACCGCTACGTCGGAATGAACTTCTTCACGAACGACTTCGGCGGCAACGCGATGATGTACGTGAACCTCATCTGGATCTGGGGGCATCCGGAGGTCTACATCCTCATCCTGCCGCTGTTCGGTGTGTTCTCGGAAGTCACGTCGACCTTCTGCGGCAAGCGTCTGTTCGGCTACACCTCGATGGTCTACGCCACCGTCGTGATCACGGTGCTGTCCTATCTCGTTTGGCTGCACCACTTCTTCACGATGGGCTCGGGCGCCAGCGTCAATTCGTTCTTCGGCATCACGACCATGATCATCTCGATCCCGACCGGGGCGAAGATGTTCAACTGGCTGTTCACGATGTATCGCGGGCGCATCCGCTTCGAGCTGCCGATGATGTGGACGGTCGCCTTCATGCTCACCTTCGTGATCGGCGGTATGACCGGCGTGCTGCTCGCGGTTCCGCCAGCCGACTTCGTTCTCCACAACAGCCTGTTCCTGGTGGCTCACTTCCACAACGTCATCATCGGTGGCGTGCTGTTCGGGCTGTTCGCCGCGATCAGCTACTGGTTCCCGAAGGCCTTTGGCTTCACGCTGGATAAGTTCTGGGGCCACCTGTCGTTCTGGTTCTGGGTGGTCGGCTTCTACCTGGCCTTCATGCCGCTCTACGTGCTCGGGCTGATGGGCGTGACGCGCCGGATGCGAGTGTTCGACGATCCCTCGCTCCAGATTTGGTTCATCATCGCCGGCATCGGTGCCGCCCTGATCGCGCTCGGCATTGCCGCCTTCCTGATCCAGATCGGCGTCAGCATCCTGAAGCGGAAGCAGAACCTGGACACCACCGGCGACCCCTGGGACGGCCGCACGCTGGAGTGGGCGACGTCCTCACCGCCGCCGGACTACAACTTCGCCTTCACGCCGGTCGTTCGCGACAATGACGCGTGGTGGGACATGAAGACCCACGGCTACCGTCGTCCTCTCAGCGGCTTCAAGCCGATCCACATGCCCAAGAACACCGGCACCGGCGTGATCCTTGCGGGTTGCAGCGTGGTGCTGGCCGTCGGCTTGATCTGGTATGTGTGGTGGCTCGCCGCTGTGAGCTTCGTCGGCCTGATCGCCGTGGCGATCAACCACACCTTCAACTACAACCGCGACTTCGACATCCCGGCGGACGTGGTCGCCAAGACCGAAGAAGAGCGCACGCGCCTTCTCGCCGCACAGGCCTGACGCATCATGACGACATCGCACGCTAACGCGGCGGAGGAGACCTCCGCCCCGATCTTCCACGTCCAGGACGAGCACCATCACGCCTCCGGCGGCAGCACGATGCTCGGCTTCTGGATCTACCTGATGAGCGACTGCCTGATCTTCGCAGTCCTCTTCGCCACCTATGGCGTGGTCGGCGGCAACTACGCCGCCGGGCCGGCGCCCAAAGACCTGTTCGAGTTGCCGCTGATCGCGCTCAACACGACGATGCTGCTGTTGTCGTCGATCACCTACGGGTTTGCGATCCTGGAGATGCAGAAGGGGCAGGCCCGCGCCACGCAGATCTGGCTCGCCATCACCGGCGTCTTCGGCCTCGCGTTCATCGGGATCGAACTCTACGAGTTCGCGCACCTGATCCACATCGGGGCAGGGCCGCAGCGCAGCGCTTTCCTGTCGGCCTTCTTCACCCTCGTCGGCACCCACGGTCTGCACGTGACCTTCGGCATCATCTGGCTCGTGACGCTGATGGTGCAGGTCTCCAAGCATGGCCTGATCGCCGACAACCGCCGCCGGCTGATGTGCCTCAGCATGTTCTGGCACTTCCTGGACGTGGTCTGGATCGGCGTGTTCACCTTTGTCTATCTGATGGGAATGTTGCGATGACGGCAGACGCTCACGCTGGCGCCGGCGAAGGGCACGACCACGGACGCGACGCCAGCCCGAGCCACGCGACCCTGCGCGGCTACATGACCGGCTTCGTCCTGTCCGTGGTGCTGACGGCGATCCCGTTCTGGCTGGTGATGACCGACGCGCTTGGCGACAACACGCTGACCGCGATGATCATCATGGGCATGGCGATGGTCCAGATCGTCGTGCACATGATCTACTTCCTGCACATGGACGCAAAGTCCGAAGGTGGCTGGACCATGATGGCGCTGGTGTTCACGCTGATCCTGGTCGTGATTGCGCTCACCGGTTCGCTTTGGGTGATGTACCACCTCAACACCAACATGATGCCGATCCACGATATGAGCCAGTTGCCGTGACCGGTCCGGGTGCGGGCGGGGTGGCTGACAGGCGCCAGGTGCCTGCCGGATCCCGCCGCGCCCGGGGGCGGGTGGCGTCGGTGCTGCTCGGCAGCCTGATCGGTCTCGCCATTGTCGGTTTTTCCGCTCTCGGCGTCTGGCAGCTCCAGCGCCGGGACTGGAAGCTCGATTTGATCGCACGGGTCGACAGCCGTATCCACCAGCCGGCCGCGGCGGCGCCGGGGCCGGCGGACTGGCCGTCGATCTCCGCGGACGATGACGAATATCGCCGTGTCCGCGTCACCGGGCATTTCCTCAACGATCGTGAAACCCTGGTCCAGGCCGTGACCGATCTCGGTGGCGGCTTCTGGGTCGTGACACCGCTCGTGACCGACGACGGGTTTACGGTGCTGGTCAATCGCGGCTTCGTGCCGCCGGAGCGCCGCGACCCGACGACCCGGACGGCCGGCATGGCTTCCGACACGATGACGGTCGAGGGGCTGATGCGGATGACGGAGCCGAACGGCGGCTTCCTGCGCGCAAACGCTCCGGCGGAGGACCGATGGTACTCCAGGGATGTCGCGGCGATCGCCGAGGCAAAAGGGCTTGGGGACGTCGCGCCCTATTTCATCGATGCCGACACGACCAATCCAGGCAGCTACCCGGTTGGGGGGCTGACCCGAGTCACCTTCCGCAACACCCATCTGGTCTATGCGATGACCTGGTTCGCGCTCGCGGCCATGGCGCTGGCTGCCGGGGTGTGGTTCGTGCGGGAGGAAATGCGGCGGGTTCCGCGCGGCCGGGCCTGAGGCGCGGCCGTCTCGCTCATTGGCAACGCAGTTCGATTGTTTGAGCGACCTCAAGGTGCGCAGGGCGGAAATGGGTTTTGCTGTCGGCTATCAGCAGGACCTTGGACGTCGGCGAGAAATGGGGACCGCTTTTCCGCGCAGACCGGCGCGCCAGGGGTAGAATCAGAGCTTTTCCGTCGGATCTGGTCTCCTGGCGACCAAGAAATCGCTCGCGACTCACCTGCTTGAGCCATTCCATTCGTTCAGATTGCGTCGGTCTGAGCGGGACGTACTCGAAGGAGGTGCGGCAGATGACGGCCGGTACGCAAGCCGATTCCATTCGCGAAGCCGTTGGTGTTTTCGACAACGCCCAGGCGCTTCAGGAGGCGGTCGACGAGCTGTTGAGTTCCGGCTTCGACCGCTCCGCGCTGAGCCTGCTTGCAGCGGAGACAGCGGTCGAGGAGAAGCTCGGCCACAAATTTCAGAAGATCGCCGAGCTTGAAGACGACCCGATCGTTCCGAGGTGTAGCTACATCTCGACGGAATCGATCGGCGACGCCGAAGGCGGGCTCATCAGCGGGCTCATGTATATCGGCGCGACGGCGACGGCCGGGGCCGTGGTTGCCAGTGGCGGTACGCTCGCGCTGGTCATCTCTGCCGCGGCGCTCGCCGGCGGCGTGGGCGGTCTGTTCGGGGCGCTGCTCGCCGGGCGGCTGGGCAAACAGCATGCCGAGCACCTGCAGGAGCAACTCGATCACGGCGGGCTGCTTCTCTGGGTGCGGACCTGGTCTTCGGAGGACGAGGCGCGCGCGGGGGAGATTCTCGCTCGGCATTCCGGCCGTGACGTGCACGTTCACACCTTGCCGGGGCCGGCAAGCCTCAGTGGCGGAAACCATGTCCAGGAGACGCTCGACGAAGCGCTCGACGAGACATTCCCGGCAAGCGACGCCTTGGCGATGCTCGAGCCTTCGACCAATTCGGACAAAACCAAGTCGTAGCGCCGATCGGTCAGCTTACCGAATAAATGACAGGAGACGGGCCCGATGGCGACGTGGCGGGTGAGGGCAACGTGGCGCGAGGACGAGACCGAAGCGACCGAGGAATGGCAGGTGGAAGCGGCCAGCGCCGAAGAGGCGGTGGCGAGCGTCAGCGGTCATGTCCGCTTTCCGCCGCATCACGTGGAGGCGCGACAGGAGGCGGCCGGGCAAGCCGAGCATGACGCGTCCGGCGTCGCACGGCATGTGCCGATGCCTTAGAGCTTTTTCCGCTCAGATGGAAACATCCGAGCGCCCAGGAATGGCTCCAGATTCAATAGGTTGAGCATATCCCGCTCCGCTGTTCTCGAAATCACGGAGCAGGCCGAAGTTATCGTTTCGATGCGTTTTCGGACGGCGAATCGGTTTCCACGTAGCTTGGAAACGCTCGAGCTCCGGACATGATGCACGGATCCCGCAATTTCAGGAGAGCGAGAGATGAGCAAGGATTTCGCGCAAATTGCCGCGGACGTGGAGTCCGGTTTGACGCTTCTGAACGGCGCCGTGCCCGATGCGATGGCGGGCTTTCTGGCGCTGGGGCAGGCCTCCCATGGAGAGGGGGCTTTGACGGCGAAAATCAAGGAGCTGATCGCGCTCGGTATCGCCATTGCCGTCCATTGCGACGGCTGCATCAGCTACCACGCCAAAGCCGTGCATGAGGCCGGCGCCACCCGCGAAGAGGTGGCGGAGATGATTGCCGTGGCCGTCCACATGGGCGGCGGGCCGTCGGTCGTCTATGGTGGCGAGGCGTTGAAGGCGTTCGATACGTTCGCAAAAAGCGGATCGAAAGCGCTTTAAATTCAAAATCTTGATCGATATTCCCCGCTCAGGTCGCGTTCGGCCTGCGCGGGTGGCCTTTCAAATCGCAATGATCGGCGAGCCGCATGGTCGTTCGTTCGCCGGCCGACCCCCGATCATTTCTTCGCGCTGCCGATCAAGAGGATGGGCACTCTCCGTTCAGAGGCCAATGTGACGAAGGTCTCTGACGTTTCGTGGGGGAAGCGGCCGCGCTCCAGGACGATGAGGCGTTCGGTGCCGGTGCCGAGGACATCCGGTGGGGCGTCGGGGGCGTCCGGCTGCGGAAGCACCAAGACGGACTTCGTTGCGAGGGCGTGGGCGACGGCGCCGGTCAGTTCCGCGGCACGCGTATGGCGACCGCCGACGATCCCCATGACCGGCCCGGAGCGCTCCGCGACGTTGCTCGGGACGAACAGCACGGACAGATCGGTTCGCGCCACCGCGTTGACGATGGCGCTGAACGGATAGCTTCTTCGAGCCATCGGATTGGCGGGTTCGAGGACGACCAGAAGATCGCTTGGTTCGATGCCGGGCAGGTCCAGAGATGCTGCCGCAGCGCGCTCTATGCTGAAGCCGACGCGGATGCCAAGCCGCGATTCGATGGCGAAAAGCCGACCCCTGGCCACGGCGGCGGCCTCTGAAAACTCGTCGGCAAGATGCCGTCTCGGTGCGGTCTCCGCCTGGCGGACCGACACGTGCCGGATCGTCGCCGAATCCGACCACTCGAACAGCTCGGCATCCTCCACGAAAATGCCCACCAGCTCGCTGTCGACGCTGTGTGCGAACCGCACGGCGATTTCCAGCGACGTTGGCGCCTCGGAGGGATCGCGCAGCCCGATCACCGTTCGCCGAAAGATCGATAAAGCGTTCGCCATCTCAATCCCTCCGCGCGTGATCTTCGTCGCCGATGGAGCGGCGCGCCTCGGCGAACCGCCGCAGTCGATCCTCCACGCGCCGATTGACCGAGCCCTCCGGAAATAGTCCGTCGGAGCCGCGTTCACCCGCGGAAAGCCCGGTCAGGAGCGCGATGCCTTCGTCGATCGTGGTGATCGGATAGACGGCGAACCGACCTTCGGCGCAAGTGTCGACGACATCTTCGCGCAGCATCAGATGCTGGGCGTTCGCAACCGGAATGAGCACGCCTTGGTTGCCGGTCAGCCCGCGCTCGGTGCAGACGTCGAAAAAGCCTTCGATCTTCTCGTTCACGCCGCCGATCGCCTGCACCATCCCGTGCTGGTTCACCGACCCGGTAATCGCGAGATCTTGGCGAAGCGGGACGTCGGCAAGAGCCGAAAGCAGGGTATAAAGCTCCGCCGACGAGGCGCTGTCGCCGTCGATACCCCCATAGGACTGCTCGAACACGAGGCTGGCGAGCAGCGAAATCGGCGCATCCAAGGCGTAGCGACCGCTGATGAATCCGGACAGGATCAGGACGCCTTTGGAGTGGAGCGGGCCGCCGAGCTCGACCTGGCGCTCGATGTCGACGACGCGGCCGGGGCCGGGGCTGACCCGGGCGGTGATGCGCGAGGGACGCCCGAACATGAAGCCGCCGAGATCGAGCACGCTCAGCCCGTTGGCTTGCCCGACCACGGCTCCCGAGGTGTCGATGAGCGCGATGTCGCGCAGGATCGATTCCTGGGTTCGCTCGCGGATCCGGCTGGCACGCTTGATCTGTGCCGCGACGGCGCCACGGATGTCGTCCTCGCCGACTATCGTGCGGCCCGCCTTCTTCGCAAGATAGTCCGCCTCGACCAGGAGATCGGCAATCTCCTCGATCACCAGGGAGAGCTTCTTCTGGTCGCCGGCGATCCGGGCGGCACGCTCGATCACGCGCGCAACCGCTGCGCGGTCGAAGGCAGCGAGTCGGTTCCGCTTGGCGAGCGTCGCGACCAGATCGGCGAAGGTGGATTGGGTCTCGTCGGTCCAGGTGAGGACGTCGTCGAAGTCGGCCAGCACCTTGAAATGCTCACGGAAATCGGGATCGAGCGCGGAGAGCAGATAGTAGAGCGTCCGCTCGCCGAACAGCACGATCTTCACGTCGAGCGGGATCGGGTCGGGCTCCAGCGTGACCGTGCTGGTCAAGCTCAAAAGGTCGACCGCGCTCTCGATGCGGATCTCGCCGGCTTTCAGAATACGCTTGAGAGCCGCCCATGCGAACGGCTCGGTCAGAACGGCGCGGGCATCGAGCACCAGATAGCCGCCGTTTGCTCGGTGCAGCGCGCCCGCCTTGATCAGCCGGAAGTCGGTGACGAGCGTGCCTTGCCGCGCCATGTGTTCCACCCGCCCGACCAGGTTCGCCAGCGTCGGGTGAAGCTCTTCCACCACCGGCGGACCGGTGCGGTCGGGCTGGGTCACCAGCAGGTTCACCTCGTAGCGATCGAACGGCGCGACCACGATCGCGTCGCCGTCCTGCTCCTGCTCGCTGTGCTGTGAGGGCACGAACAGGCCGACATTGTCGACGAGGTCGGCTCTGACCTGACCGAGATGGTCGAGGATCTTCGGCAGATCCGAGAACTGCTGCTCCAACTCGTCGATCAGGTGGCCGACCGCGTTTTTCGTGGTTTCCTGGTTCAGCGTTCGCACTTCCGTGCGACGCTGCTTGTCCCAATCCGGGACCGCGCGCAGCACGGTCTCAAGCTTCTTTTCCAGACGCTCGATATCGGCCTGTATGCGCGTTCGAACGACTTCGGGAAGGGCATTGAAGGCCTCCGGGCGCACCACCTTGCCCTCTTTCATCGGCGCCAGCGTGAACCCGAATGGCGTGCGGATGACCGCGATGTCGGCTTTCGTCGCCTCATCTTGGAGCTCCTTGAAGGCGTCCTCCTGTCGTTCGCGGAATGTCTGCTCGATGGCGGTGCGGCGGGCCTGGTAGTCGTCGCTTTCGAACGCGGCCGGTATCGCGGCCTTGAGGTCGGCAACGAACGCGCGCATGGCGTCGCGAAAGGCCGGCCCGCGACCCGGCGGAAGCGCCATGGCGCGGGGACGATGCGGCGTCTCGAAATTGTAGAGATAGACCCAGTCGTCCGGCGCCGGGCCGGGTCGCGCCAGGGTCTGAAGTTCGGCTTTGACGGCTTCGTCCATGCTGTCGCGCGATGCGCCGACGACAAAGAGATTGAAGCCGGTGGCTGCCACCTCCGCCCCAAAGGCGATCGCTTCGCGCGCCCGGTCCTGCGCGACCATCAGGTCCACGTCGGGCAGATCGTCGGTGGACTGAAAACTCAGCCCGTCGAGGGTGCACCGGCGCAAAAGCCGATCGGCGGAGATGGGGGCGGGTGCGGAGGAGGTCATGGGCGGCAACTGCTGACAGATTGCGGGCGGAAAGCCTCGGTTTCAGTCCGCATCTAACAGGGCGATGGCGATGACGGCGTTGAGCGACGTCAACATCCGGCTCACGCCGTGCGGTGCCGATGATCGGCGCGCCCCGTGCTGCTTTTATTGAGCGAAATCATATTCGGCCCGGCCCGATCTCAAGCAAGATTGCAGCGGCAGGTCACAAAGCTGTCCGAGGACATTTTCAGATGACGGTCTTTGCCGACGTGAAGTCCGCTCTCAAGCGCCTGTTCGAACGGCTCGACAGCGTGCCGCAGTCGGCTTTTTTTGCCGTGCAGCTCTTCTCTGGGCGCCCGCGAGAGGCTCTCTCAGCAGATCCAATTCTCGGCTGCGGTCCCCGGGGCGAGGCCGCGGTCAATGTATGGGCCGATCCGATGGCGTCCGGTCGTCGATTGGCGACAACAACAACAGACAGACGGGTTCGAGTAGGTAGGGAGGTGTGCAAATGAAGGTGGCGGATGTGATGTCGATTGGAGTGGTCAGCATCTCTCCCGACGACACGATCCAGGTCGCGGCGCGGCGGATGCTTGCGAACGAAGTCGGTGCCCTTTCCGTTGTCGACGAAGACGGTCTGCTGCAGGGTATCGTCACCGAGCGGGATCTCCTGACGCGCAGGGAGCCCGATGCCGATCAGCCGCGGCCGCGATGGCTGGAGCTGCTTTTGCGCACCGAACCGCTCTCCGATGCGTTCACGCAGGCGCGGCAACGCCAAGTCGCGGACGTAATGAGCCGGGATGTCGCCACCGTTCAGCCCGAGACGCATCTGAGCGAGGCGGTCGGCTATATGGACCGCAGAGGGTACGGACAGTTGCCTGTCGTGCGCGACGGGGAGGTGATTGGAATCGTCAATAGAGCCAATCTGTTGTCGGCGCTGTCGGCCGAACCGGATCGGCCGCCTTACCGAGAAGGCGATGTGGCGACGCGTCAGCGGGTGCTCGACGCGATCCGTCAAGGCGAGCTGCACCTGAACGCCCGCATCGAAATGGCCATCGTCGACGGCGTCGTCACGCTCAACGGTCATGCCGCGTCGGATGTCCCGCTTGATCGCCTGATCGCGATCATCGAGTCGGTGCCGGATGTCTCGGAGGTCCGGAGCCATGTGCAAGTGCCGGAACCCGAGCTGGCTTGCAGCTAGGACGTTGGGCGAAACAGGCGGCGCCGGCCTTCGATGAGATCGGGACGAAGAAGATGAAAAATCTGAATTAATGCAGAAGCTTAATGAGATTTCTTCACGCTTGGATTGATGTGCGGAAGATGCCCTAAGCCGCGGTGATCCAGTGGCGCGGATCGGTGTCCAGGCTTGCTCCCTCGCGACCGAGAGCGGCGACGAGATCGGCCACCGTGTCGAGGGAATGGATCGAGCGGAACTCGTCGACATGGGGCAGCATGGCGCGGATGCCGCGGGCCTTGGCCTGGAACTGATCGTAGCGAAGGAGCGGGTTCAGCCAGATCAGGCGCCGGCAGGAGCGGTGCAGCCGGTCCATCTCCTTGGCGAGGTCTTCATCCGACTCCCGCTCCAGACCATCGGTGACCAGAAGCACGATCGGTCCGCCATGCATGACGCGGCGCGACCACAGCCGGTTGAACGTGTGCAGCGCAGCGGCAATCCGGGTGCCGCCGGACCAGTCCTCCACGGAGTCCGCGCAGGCGATCAGCGCTTCGTCCGGGTCCTTCATGCGCAGTTGCCGAGTGACGTTGGTGAGCCGCGTGCCGAACAGGAAGGTCGTGACCCGCCGGCGCTCGCCAAGCGCGTGCAAGAAATGAAGGAGAAGCCGGGAGTAGGGGCTCATGGAGCCGGAAATGTCGAACAACGCGACGATCGGCGGTGCGATCTCTCGACGCGCCTTGAAGGCGAGCGTCATCGACTGGCCGCCCCCGCGCAGGCTCTGGCGCATGGATCGGCGCATATCGACCCGGCGGCCACGGGTCGACTGTGTGAACCGGCGGGTTTTGACGGTGTCCAGCGGCAACACCAGCTTGCGCAGCGCGATCTTCGCCTCGGCGATTTCCTCCGCCGTCATCTGGGCGAAGTCCTTCGCCTGCAGCACCTCCGACCCGGAAACCGTCTGGCGCGCGTCGATCTCCACTTCCGGCCGCTCCGTTTCCTGCTTGCGCTCCTGGCCGGCATTGAGCGCGCGGGAAACGCGCAGCGAGCCCGCTTTCGCCTTAGGCTCGGAGCGCTGAGGCGGGGCCACCGGAGAGAGGAGTTCGATCATCTTCTCCAGGAGGCCGCGCGTGCGCCAGAATTGGTGGAACGCCTCGTCGAAGACGACATGGTGCTCGCGCTTGGACACCAGCACGGAATGGAGCGTCCAATAGAAATCGTCCCGGCGCTCGACCCCCGCCGCTTCGAGCGCGCGCGCCGCCTCCAGAACCCGCGCCGGGCCGACGGGAATGCCCGCCGCCCGGAGAATCCGGGCGAAGTGGACCAGGTTGTCCAACAGCTTGCCGCTCGCCTCCGGCGGCGTGTTGGCGTTGTCCTGCGGCGGGGTGTCGGCCGTCATAGGGTGGCGCTGGCCTCGGTCTTGATCTCCTCGATCAGCTTGGTCAGTTCGCTGGCCTGAACCCGGGCGATGTCGTCCTGGTATTTCAGAAGCACGCCGAGCGTGTCGGACACCGTTGCCGGATCCAGCGCAATCTGGTCGAGCTCGGTCAGCGCGGTGGCCCAATCCAGCGTCTCGGCAACGCCCGGCGCCTTGAAGAGCTCCATGCTCCGCAGCTTCTGCACGAAGGCGACCACCTCCTTGGAGAGGTGCTCGGCGGCCTCCGGCACCTTCAGGTGGACGATTTCCAGCTCCCGGTCGGCGTTCGGATAGTCGACCCAGTGATACAGGCAGCGCCGTTTCAGCGCGTCGTGGATCTCCCGGGTGCGGTTGGTGGTGATGATGACGATCGGCGGCTCTTCGGCGCGGATGGTGCCGATTTCGGGGATCGTCACCTGGCTGTCGGAGAGAACTTCCAAGAGAAACGCCTCGAACGCCTCGTCGGCGCGGTCGAGCTCGTCGATCAGGAACACGGGCGGACCGGCGAGATCCGGCTCCAGCGCCTCCAGCACCGGACGCTTGACCAAAAAGCGTTCGGAGAAGATGTCGGCGGCCAACTCGCCGCGGTCGGTCTGGCCGGCGGCTTCGGCGATGCGGATCTCCACCATCTGGGCGGGGTAGTTCCACTCGTAGACGGCGGTGGAGACGTCCAGCCCTTCGTAGCACTGCAGGCGGATCAGCTTGCGCCCGAGCCCGCTCGCAAGCACCTTCGCGATCTCGGTCTTGCCGACGCCGGCCTCGCCCTCCAGGAACAAGGGCCGCTGCATGGAAAGCGCGAGATAGAGCACCGTGGCGAGCGGCCGGTCGGCCACGTAGCTCGATTTCGCCAGGAGTTCGAGGGTGGCGTCGATGGAGCCGGGGACCGGCGTCGTGGTCATGAACTTACTCCGAACCGGGATCGGGCGGGGCGACGGCGCATGCCGTGCGCGGCCCATGCACCATGCCGCCGCTTCGCGCCTGCATCAAGCGGGTCGAAACGGAGAAGGGCTTTCCTCAGGCCAAGCACGACACTACCGTGCGCCGCGTTCGGACCCGTTGGAGACAAGATGCCATGACGACGATCACCACCGATGACGGAATCAGCCTCAACGTTCGCCTCGACGGGGATCCGACCAAGCCGTCCGTGCTGCTTTCGAATTCGTTGGGGACGGATCTTGCGATGTGGGACGACCAGATCGCCGCGCTAGTCGAGCATTTTCAGGTGGTGCGCTACGACGCGCGCGGCCACGGCAAGAGCGATGCGCCCGACGGCGATTATACGATCGACCGCCTGGGGCGCGACGCGGTCGCGGTTCTCAAGGGGCTGGGCATTGCGAAGGCGGCATTCTGCGGCGTTTCCATGGGCGGCATGGTGGGCATGTGGCTCGGTATTCATGCGCCGGAGCGGATGACGCGGCTGGCGCTCTGCAACACCGCTCCCTCGATGGGGCCGGCGAGCATGTGGCAAACCCGGATCGACACGGTGCTCGCCGACGGCATGGCGGCGATTGCCGATGCTGTGGTGGAGCGCTGGTTCACGCCGCCTTTCCTGACGGCGGCGCCGGAAACGGTGGCGAAGATCCGTGCCATGCTCCTGTCCACAAAGGCGGTCGGCTATGCTGGGTGCTGCGCGGCGATCCGCGACATGGATCAGACCCGCGAACTCTCGCAGATCGCCTGTCCGGTGCTGGTGGTGGCCGGCGCCGACGATCCCGCTACGCCGCCGGCGCGCGGCGAAGAGATCGCCGCTGCGATCCGCGGTGCGGAACTGGAGGTGTTCGCCGACTGCGCGCATCTGTCGAACATCGAACAGGCCGAGCGGTTCAATGCGCGGGTGGTGCCCTATCTCGCTGGCGCATGACTGCCCTGCGCGAAATATGATTTCAGAGGGCCTGGCCATGCGGTAGATATTTGCGCAGATGGCGCGCGTATCCTGCGCCTGCGCAAATAGGTTCCTCTCATGACCACGCTCGATCGCACCGACAAGAAGATCCTGACCATCCTGCAGGAGGATTGCACGCTGCCCGTCGCCGAGATCGGCCGGCGGGTGGGGCTATCGACAACGCCGTGCTGGCGCCGCATCCAGCGCCTGGAAGAGGAGGGGGTGATCACCCGCCGGGTCGCGCTCCTTGATCCGGCCAAGGTCAACGCCAAGGTGACCGCGTTCGTCTCGATCGTGACCAACCAGCATACCGAGGACTGGCTGGACCGGTTCGCCAGCGCCATCAAGACGTTCCCGGAGGTCGTCGACTTTTACCGAATGGCCGGCTCGGTGGACTATCTTCTGCGCGTCGTGGTGGCCGACATCGAGGCCTATGACGCTTTCTACAAAAGGCTGATCGCCAAGATCGACGTGGCCGACGTCTCCACCACGTTCGCGATGGAACGGATCAAATCCACCACCGAACTGCCGCTCGGCTATATTCCGCTCGACAAGGAAAAGGGCCGGGCAACGAGTGCGTAGAGAATCTTTCCGCTCGGGTTAGCTCGCTTCGCTCGCGGTTCCGCGAGGGCGGCGCTTGGCCGGCGCGCGGTCGCGCGCTGGCTCCGCAAATCCGACATTCTAGGACTGGATCGAAAGCGGAAGGATAATCCGACCTACCGCCCGTCGTGGGTCTCCGACACCATCTCGACGACTTCCGCTTGGTGGGCATAGGGATCGTGTGCGTCGTTGGCTTGTAGGCCGGCCGCGACTTCGGCGCTGTCCCGCTTCTCCTTCGGAAATGCGAACGACAGGATGATCGCGCCGCCGATCAGCGTCACCGTGACCGCCAGCCCCACCAGCGCTTCCGTCTCGCCGATGAACATGTCCCACAGGATCTTGCCGCCAATGAAGACCAGCACGGCGGAGAGCGCCGGCTTCAGATAGCAGCAGCGGGCGACCAGGGCGTCGATGACGAAATAGAGCGCCCGGAGGTTCAAGATCGCGAACACGTTCGAGGTGTAGACAATAAACGGGTCGTGGCTGATGGCGAGCACGGCGGGGATGGAATCGACCGCGAAGATCAGGTCGGAGACCTCGATCACGATCAGGGCGAACAGGAGCGGGGTCGCCATCAGCATGGTGCCGCCGCGTTCGGTCTCTTCGCGCACCAGGAAGCGGGTGCCGTGCACCCGCGGCGTCATCGGCAGGTGGCGCGACAGCCAGCGGAACGCCCGATTGTTGGCGATGTCGACGCTTTCCTCTTCGTCGTGGAGCAGGAGCTTCACGCCGGTGAAAATGAGGAGCGCGGCGAAGAACAGGAGCAGCCACTCAAATTCGTGCAACACCGCCGCGCCGGCGCCGATCAGGATGGCGCGGAACACCATTGCGCCGAGAATGCCCCAAAACAGGACCCGGTGTCGGTGCTCTCGCGGGATGCCGAAATAGACGAAGATCACCGACATCACGAACACGTTGTCGAACGACAGGCTCTGTTCGACGATGTAGGCGGTGAAGAATTTCGCGCCGGCATCCACGCCCATCGAAAGCCAGACGCCGATGCCGAAAAGAACCGCAAGACCCGCATAGCCCGACGCCAGAAGCAGGCTCTCCCGCATCCCGACCACATGGGCGCGCCGGTGCAGCACACCGAGATCGACGATTAGGATCAACGCGACGACGGAAAGAAAGACGACCCAGAATAGCGGCGAGACGCCGACGATGTCGGAGGAGGTTTGCATGATGTCCCTGGCCCCGATCATGGGCCGTTCGCGCGGATGTGTGACGGACGTCACATTTTTGCGATGCCGATGAGATCGGTACGGCAGAGGCGATATGCAAGGGCGGTGGGGCGACAGGCAGCCATGCGCCGGGTAGATTAGGTGGGTTCCAAATTCGAGCCCTCGCTTTGTGAAGGCGGCTCAAAGATTTACGAGACGACCATGAATCAGCACGTTAGCCGGTCGGCCTGCCCGCACGATTGTCCCTCCACCTGTGCGTTGGAGGTCGACGTTCTGGACCGTCACACGATCGGTCGCGTTCGCGGCGCCAAGGCCAATGACTACACGGCCGGCGTGATCTGCGCGAAAGTGGCGCGCTATGCGGAGCGCATTCACCATCCCGACCGGCTGACGAAGCCGCTCGTGCGCACCGGCCCGAAAGGCTCCGGCCAGTTCGCCGAGATCGGGTGGGACGAGGCGTTGGACCGGGTCGCCGAGGCCTTTCTGGAGGCCGAGCGCGCCTTCGGCGCCGAAAGTGTCTATCCCTACCACTATGCCGGGACGATGGGCCTGGTGCAGCGCGACAGCATCCATCGGCTGCGCCATGTGAAGCGCTATTCCCGCCAGTTCGATACCATCTGCACCAATCCGGCCTGGACCGGCTTTATTGCCGGCACCGGCCGGCTGGCCGGGCCTGATCCACGTGAGATGGCGAAGTCCGATTGCGTCGTGATCTGGGGCACCAACGCGGTCGCGACCCAGGTCAACGTCATGACCCATGCCACAGCCGCCCGGAAGGCGCGCGGCGCCAAGATCGTGGCGATCGACGTCTACGAGACCGATACGGTGCGCCAGGCCGACCTGAAGCTCGTGCTCAGGCCGGGCACCGATGCCGCGCTCGCCTGTGCGGTCATGCACGTGCTGTTTCGCGACGGCTATGCCGATCGCGACTATATGGCCCGCTATGCGGATTGTCCGGAGGCGCTGGAGGCGCACCTTCAGTCGCGTTCGCCACAGTGGGCGGCTGAGATCACAGGGCTCTCGGTCGACGATATCGAGGCCTTCGCCAAGCTCGTTGGCACCACCAAGCGGACCTATCTGAGGCTTGGCTACGGCTTCACGCGCCAGCGCAATGGTGCGGTCGCCATGCATGCCGCTGCGTCGATCGCGACGGTGGCCGGCTTGTGGACCCAGGAAGGCGGTGGTGCCTTCCACAACAATGGCGGGATCTATCGGCTCGACAGCTCCATGGTGATGGCGGTGGACGCGCTCGACCCTTCGACACGGAAACTCGACCAGTCCCGGCTGGGCGCGGTCCTGACGGGCGATCCGGACGTGCTGTTTGGAGGCCCGCCGGTCAAGGCGATGCTGATCCAGAACACCAATCCGGTTTCCGTCTGTCCGGAACAGGAGTTGGTGAAGCGCGGTTTCGCGCGCGACGATTTGTTCGTGTGCGTGCACGAGCAGTTTATGACCGAAACGGCGAAGATGGCCGACATCGTGCTGCCGGCCACGATGTTCCTGGAGCATGACGACCTCTACAAAGGCGGCGGCCACCAGAACATCCTGCTCGGGCCGAAGCTGATCGACGGGCCGGAGGGTTGCCGGTCCAACCACGACGTCAACGGTGCGCTCGCCGAGCGGTTGGGTGCGGAGCATCCGGGCTTTAGGATGAGCCCGCGCGAGCACATCGACTGGATGCTGAAGGCGTCGGGACGCGGTACGCTCGCCGAGCTGGAAGAGGCGGGCTGGATCGATTGCCAGCCGCCGTTCGAAACTGCGCATTATCTGGACGGGTTCGCCTATCCGGACGGCAAGTTCCGCTTTCGCCCCGACTGGACCTCGGTCGAGGCCAACAACAACGGGCCGATGGGGCCGTGGAGCGCGCTGCCGGCGCTGCCCGATCATTGGGGCACGATCGAGGACGCGACAGAGGATTATCCGTTCCGGCTGGTGACGGCGCCGGCGCGCTCGTTCCTGAACTCCACCTTCAACGAGACGCCCGGTTCTCGTTCCAAGGAGAAGCGGCCGAGCGTGATGATCCATCCCGAAGACGCCGCGGCGGCCGGCCTGGAGGAGGGCGCTCGGGTGCGGCTGACGAGCCGGAACGGTTCGGTGGTGGTTGCCGCCCGCCTGTTCGAGGGTATCCAGCGCGGCGTTCTGGTCTCGGAAGGCCTGTGGCCGAACGATGCGTTCGAGGACGGCTGCGGGATCAATACGCTGACATCCGCCGACCCGGTGGCGCCCTATGGCGGTGCCGCGTTCCACGACACCCGCGTGCGGGTTGCCCAGGCTGTCGCTCTGGCCTAGGTCATGACCCAATTCGAGTTTGAGCGGGAGTTGCGGATGAGAGTGGGCATCGTAACGGGACGCGTGATTGCGGCCGGGGTCGCTGGGCTGGTGCTGTCGCTGGCCGTCTCGGCGGGGGCATCCGCCCAGAATACGGCGGCGAACAGCGCCGTCATGGGCCGCAAGCTGGTGGATGCATGCGTCTACGATCAGTATCGCCGGCAGGGCTCGAGCGAGGGCGTCGTGAAGACTTGCCAATGCGCGGCCCGCAAGGCGGGCCCCTCGCTGCAGCCGCGCCAGGTGGAGCGCTTGCAGCTCGGTGTGCCGCTCACCGGCGATGTCCGCGACGAGATCTACAAGGCGATGGCGAGCTGCCAGTAGGCGCGCCTCGCGCCCTGCGGCTTTTTCTCACTCCAGAGGCGGCGAAATCAGCGATGTCGGGAGCTGTCCGCCGCTGAGCGTGACCATCCCGTTCTCCATCTGCGCTCGGCCGGACGCCAAGGCGGCCAGCGCGGCTGGGTAGATCCGGTGTTCCTCTGCCAGCACGCGGGCGGCGAGTGTGTCGGCCGTGTCTTCCGCGAGCACCGGAACGGCCGCTTGCATGAGGATCGGGCCGGCATCCAACTCGGCGCTGACCAGATGGACGCTGCAGCCGTGGATTTTCACCCCGGCGGCCAGTGCGCGCGCATGGGTGTCCAGGCCCTTGAAGGCCGGCAGCAGCGACGGGTGGATGTTCAAAATCCGATTCGGGTAGTGGGCGACGAACGCGCTGCTGAGAACCCGCATGAAACCGGCAAGACAGATCAGCTCGGCGCCGCTGTCGTCGATCGCCTGGGCGAGCGCGGCCTCGAACGCGGCCTTGTCGGCGAAGGCCTTATGGTCGACGACCGCGGTTTCGATGCCGGCGGCCTGGGCGGTTTCCAGCCCGCCGGCATCCGGCCGGTTGGAAATGACGCGCACGATCTTCGCCGGGTAGGCCGGATTCTTTGCGGCCGCGATCAACGCGGCCATGTTGGAGCCGCGCCCGGAAACGAGCACGGCAACCGGCGTCTTTGCGTCCGTCATAGTCAGGAAAGTCCAAGTCTGCCGCGATAGACGACGCCGCCGTCGCCGGTTGCAATCTCGCCAAGCGTCACGACGGTTTCGCCGGCGTCGGAGAGCGTCTTGGCGACCGCGTCGGCCGTTTCGGGCGCCGTGATGGCGATCATCCCGATGCCGCAGTTGAAGGTCCTGAGCAACTCGCTCTCTGCGACCGGCCCGGACTTTGCCAGCCAGGGGAACACCGGCGGCACGGCAATCCGGTCGAGATCGAGGGTAGCCGAAACGGTCTTGGGCAGCACCCGCGGGACGTTCTCCGTCAGTCCGCCGCCGGTGATGTGAGCAAAGCCTTTGATGGCGTCGCGATGGGCGGCGAGCGCCTGTTTCAGACTTGCGACATAGATCCGCGTGGGCGTGAGCAGCGCTTCGCCCAGGGACCGGTTCGGCTCGAACGGGGCGGGGGAGGCGAGGCTGAGGCCCGACTGGGCAACGATCCGGCGCACAAGCGAATAGCCGTTGGAATGGACGCCCGCCGAGGCGAGACCCAGGACCACGTCGCCGGGCGCGACGTCGCTGCGCGGCAGCACCTGGCCGCGCTCCACCGCACCGACCGCAAAGCCGGCGAGATCGTAGTCGCCACTTGCGTACATGCCGGGCATTTCCGCCGTCTCGCCGCCGATCAGCGCCGCACCCGCCTGCTGGCATCCCTCCGCAATGCCCGCCACCACATCGCGCGCCACGCCGAGCTCCAGCCGGCTGCAGCCGAAATAGTCGAGGAACAGAAGCGGTTCGGCGCCTTGCACGATCAGGTCGTTGACGCACATGGCGACGAGGTCGATGCCGATGGTGGTGTGCAGGCCGGTTTCGATGGCGAGTTTCAGCTTGGTCCCGACCCCGTCGGTGGCGGCGACCAGAAGCGGATCCTCGAACCCGGCCGCCTTCAGGTCGAACAGGCCGCCGAAGCCGCCGAGCGCGGCATCGGCACCGGCGCGCGCCGTGCGGGCTGCCAGCGGGGCGATCGCGCGGACGAAGTCGTTGCCGGCGGAAATGTCGACGCCGGCATCGGCGTAGGTGACGGTCGGACGATCCGGATCTTGGGTCATGGGAAGGCGGGCGGCTCCACGTTGTTCGCGCGCATCCAATCCGTCCGGCCGTCGGATTGCAATCGGGATTTCGCGGCGCTGATGCGTTGGGACCGGACGCATGTCATAAATCGTGCGCACAAGATCGCAAACCAGCAAGAAGCCCGCGCCGTGACGGTTCCCAACCTCCTGACTGTTCTTCGATTCGTGTTGGTGCCGGTGGTCGTCTGGGCGATCGCCGACGAGCGCGATGTGGTCGCGTTCGCGGTGTTCGTCGTGGCCGGGGTGACCGACGGGGTCGATGGCTTCATCGCCAAGCAGTGGCAGATGACGAGCCGGCTTGGCGCCTATCTCGATCCGCTTGCCGACAAGGCGCTTCTGGTGTCGATTTTCGTCGCGCTCGCCTTGAGCGGGGATCTGCCGGTCTGGCTGGTCATTACGGTGGTGGCGCGCGATCTTCTGATCGTCGCTGCGGTGGTCGTGTCCAGCCTTATGGGGCGCGTGGTTCCGATCCGGCCGCTTCCCATCAGCAAGATCAACACCGTCGCGCAGATCCTTCTGGTTGCGATGGTGCTCGGCGATCTCGCCTTTTCGTTCGGGCTGATGCGCGAACGCGCGGCGATGGTGTTGATCGTCGCCGGCTTGACGGCCCTGTCGGCGGCGGCCTATCTCGTCGTGTGGCTGCGATATATGAGTGATGGGTCCGCAGCCGATCTCACGGAAGAGGACACGCAACCGTGAACCTAGGCCGCCAGATCATCTTCTGGGTTGTTGCGGCCGTGGTGCTCCTGCTGCTGTTGCGGTTGTTCCAGGGCATTCTGCTGCCGTTCGTCGGCGGGCTGTTCCTCGCCTATCTTCTGAACCCGATCGCGCGCTGGCTGCAGCATCACGGCATCAATCGCGTATTGGCGACCAGTCTGATTCTGGTGGTGTTCGTCGTTTTGGTGGTCCTGGCGCTGGTGATCATCGTGCCGGTCATCGGCAATCAGCTCGCTGGATTCCTGGAGCGGATCCCCGACTATATCGACCATCTGCAAACCTTCCTGGACCAGCATGCGGAGACGAATCGCCTGGCCGGGATTCTTGGTGTCGATGCGGGCGAACTGCAGTCGGCGGTGACCAATATCGTCAGCCAGGGGGCAAGCTGGGCCGGCAGTGTGGTGAAATCGGTCTGGTCGGGTAGCCAGGCGGTGATTTCGCTGCTGTCGCTGCTGGTGGTCACGCCGGTGATCGCCTTTTACCTCCTGATCGACTGGGAGCGCATGGTGTCGTCGCTCGACGGTCTCCTGCCGCGCGAGCATGCCGAAACCATCCGCCAGCTCCTCTACGATATGGACCGGGCGGTGTCCGGCTTTATCCACGGTCAAGTGTCGCTCTGCCTGATCCTGGGGCTGTTCTATGCGGTCGCGCTGGTCGCCGTCGGCCTCAATCATGGCCTGCTGATCGGCCTGATGGCGGGGTTGATCTCCTTCATCCCCTATCTGGGGTCCGGCCTCGGTTTCGTGGTCTCCGTCGGAGTGGCGTTCAGCCAGTTCTGGCCGGATACGCTGATGATCGGCCTGGTGATCGCGATCTTCCTGTTCGGCCAGTTCATGGAAGGCAACGTCCTGCAGCCGAAGCTCGTCGGCGGACGCGTCGGGCTGCACCCGGTCTGGCTGATCTTCGCGCTGTTCGCGTTCGGCTATCTGTTCGGCTTTGCCGGGATGTTGATTGCCGTGCCGGCTTCTGCGGCGGTTGCCGTGCTGGTGCGGTTCTTCGTTCAGCAATATCGCCAAAGCACCATCTATCATGGCGGCGCGTCGTCCGATCCGCCGGCTCCCGCCGTGGCAGGCCAAGTCGACGGGACGGCGGCAGGGAAACCGGACGCGTGAGCCGCGAGCCTGCAAACCGGCCGCGGCAGCTTGCATTGAGGCTTCCGATGGAGCCGTCCTACCGCCCCGAGGATTTCGTTGTCGGAGGATCGAATGCCGCGGCGTGGTCCGTCATCCAGGCGTGGCCGGACTGGCCGCACCGGGTCGCGCTGATCGTCGGTGCGGAGGGGACCGGCAAGAGCCACCTGGCGTCGATCTGGAGCGCCCACAGCGGCGCGCGGATTGTCGCCGCGCGCGATCTTGGCGGGATCGATCCGGTGAGCCTGGTCCATATGGGGCCGGTCTGCGTGGAGGATTGCGATCGGGGACCGGTCGACGAGCCGACCCTGTTTCATCTCCTCAACGCGGTTCAGGCTGCGGGCAGTTCGCTGCTTCTGACGGCCCGAGTGCCGCCCTCGGAGTGGGGGATCGCGACCCGCGACCTCGATTCCCGGCTGAGGGCAATCCCCCCGACCAATATCGGCGTGCCGGAAGATGCGCTGCTTGAACGCGTGCTCGCGAAGCTGTTCACGGATCGCCAGCTCGATGTCGATCCAAATGTGACGCGCTATCTCGTCCGCCGCATGGAGCGTTCGCTGAGAGCAGCCGTGCACCTGGTCGATCTCATGGACCGCGAAGCGTTGGCGCGCCGGCGGCCCGTCACCCGCCGAATGGCCGGTGAAATCCTGGAACGTGAAGGGCTCGGCGACGGTGCCGACGAGCTTGACGATCTCCCGGATCCGGAGTGATCCCGCAGCCGTGCCGAACTCCGCGAAGAGGTTGGCACAGCAAAGAGAAATTTCCGTCATACTCTCGGTGTAGGACCGCGCGATGGATCAGGGAGAGGGGCTTATGGAAGCGACCACCGAACAGGTTGCGGCAACCGCCGAGAGCGTCAGTGTCGAGGGGATGTCGGGCGAGGCTCTGCGCAGCCGTCCCGAGCGGTTTGTGAACCGAGAGCTCTCCTGGCTCCAGTTCAATGTCCGCGTGCTGGAAGAATCGGAGAACGAGAATCATCCGCTTCTGGAGCGGCTGCGCTTTCTCTCCATCTCCGCCAACAATCTCGACGAATTTTTCATGGTTCGCGTAGCCGGCCTGAAGGGCATGCAGCGCGAGCGCATCGAGACGCGCAGCGACGACGGGCTAACCCCGACGGAGCAGCTTGCCCGCATCGGCGAGGCGGTGGGCCAGCTTCAGCGGGCTCAGCAGCGCCGCTGGGCGGAAATTTCCCGCGATCTTGAGCGCAACGACATTCTCCTGCGCGACGCCGACCACCTCGGGCACGACGATCGCGAATGGCTGGAGCGCTATTTCCTCGGTCACATTTTCCCGGTGCTGACGCCGCTCGCCATAGATCCCGCGCATCCGTTCCCGTTCATTCCGAACCTGGGCTTTTCCCTGGTCTTCCATCTGGATGCGCCGGGCGGTGAGCCGATGATCGCGCTGATCCGCGTGCCGGCCCAGGTGGAGCGCTTCATCCGGCTGCCCGACGACGGCAGCGGGGCCGCCCGTTTCGTGGCGCTTGAAGACACGATTGCGCTGTTCATTCCGCGTCTATTCCCCGCCTATGAGGTGCGCGGCAAGGGTGCCTTCCGGGTGATCCGCGATTCCGACTTGGAAATCGAGGAAGAGGCGGAGGATTTGGTCCGCACCTTCGAGACCGCGCTGAAGCGGCGCCGGCGCGGATCGGTGATCCGGCTGGAGATCGAAGCCTCCACGCCGGAACCCTTGCGTCAGTTCGTGGCTTCGGCGCTGGGCGTGGCTGGCGACGAGATGTTCCTGGTCAATGGCCGGCTGGCGCTGAAGGATCTCTCCCAGCTCGTCGGCCTGGATCGGCCGGATCTAAAGTTCAAACCTTACAGCCCGCGTTTCCCCGAGCGCATTCGCGAACACGGTGGCGACTGTTTCGCTGCGATCCGCCAGAAGGACATCGTGGTCCATCACCCCTACGAGTCGTTCGATGTGGTGGTGCAGTTCCTGTCCCAGGCCGCGCGCGATCCGGACGTGGTGGCGATCAAGCAGACGCTGTATCGGACCTCCAACGACTCGCCGATCGTCAAGGCGCTGGGCGAGGCGGCGGAGGCCGGCAAGTCCGTCACTGCGCTGGTGGAGCTGAAGGCGCGCTTCGACGAAGAGGCGAACATCCGCTGGTCGCGGGATCTGGAGCGCGCCGGCGTGCAGGTCGTGTTCGGCTTCATCGAGCTGAAGACCCACGCCAAGCTGTCGATGGTGGTGCGCCGGGAAGGCGGTCAGCTCGCCACCTACTGCCACATCGGCACCGGAAACTATCATCCGATCACCGCGAAGATTTACACCGACCTGTCCTTCTTCACCGCCGATGCGGTGATTGCCCAGGACGTGGCGCGGATCTTCAATTTCATCACCGGCTATGCTCGCCCGGCCGAACTGTCGCGCATGGCTGTCTCGCCGGTGACGCTCCGAAACCGCCTGATCGAGCACATCGAAGGCGAGATGGAGCACGCCAAGGCAGGGCGCCCGGCCCAGGTGTGGATGAAGATGAACTCGCTGGTCGATGCCAAGATCATCGATGCGCTCTATGCGGCCAGCCAGGCCGGGGTGGAAGTCGATCTGGTGGTCCGCGGCATCTGCTGCCTGCGCCCGGGCGTGCCGGGGCTATCGGACAACATCCGGGTGAAATCGATCGTCGGCCGCTTCCTGGAGCACAGCCGCATCTTCTGCTTCGGAAACGGCTTCGGGCTTCCCTCGCCGCAGGCAATCATCTATATCGGCTCGGCCGATTTGATGCCGCGCAATCTCGATCGTCGGGTCGAGGCGATGGTGCCCATCGACAATCCGACGGTACATGCCCAGATTCTCGACCAGATCATGGTCGCGAATATCACCGACAATCAGCAGAGCTGGGAATTGCTGTCGAACGGTGGACACAGGCGTATCATCCCGGCCGAGGGCGAGGATCCGTTCAACGCCCATGAATATTTCATGACGAATCCTTCGTTGTCAGGCCGTGGACAATCGCTTCAAACTGATTCCCCCCGTACGTTCGCCACTCCCATCCAGCGCCAGCAGCACTGATATGGCCGGCGCCGTCGACAGCTCGGGCTCATCGACGGCTGAGGAGCGGGCGCCTGGCCGGCTTGCCGGCTTCGGCCCCATCGGTGTCATCGACATCGGTTCCAACTCGGTGCGCCTGGTGCTCTATGAGCGCCAGTCGCGCGCGCCGACGCCGCTGTTCAACGAGAAGGTCCTTGCCGGGCTTGGCAAGGGACTTTCGGAAACCGGGCGGCTGCGGGACGATTCCGTCGATACCGCGATTGCCGCCATCCGGCGCTTTCGCCAGCTCGCCACTCAGAGCGGCGCCACAAAGCTCGATGTGCTGGCGACGGCGGCGGTGCGCGATGCCTCCAACGGAACCGCCTTTATCGAAGCGGTGACGGACATTTGCGGCGGCGACTTGTCGGTGCTGTCCGGCCGGCAGGAAGCGGAACTCGCCGCGCTCGGCGTTGCCTCCAGCTTCTACCATGCCCGCGGCGTCGTCGGCGATCTGGGCGGCGGCAGCCTGGAGCTTGTGGACATCGATCACGATCGGCTGGGCGAGGGCGAGACGTTTCCGCTCGGCGGTTTGCGGCTGTCGGAAACCGCCAAGGGGTCGGCCCGCAAGGCGGGCAAGATCGCGGCGGAGGCGCTTGCCAATGCTGCAAGTCTAAAAGCGGCCCATGGGCAAAGCTTCTACGCCGTCGGCGGCACCTGGCGGGCGCTTGCGCACCTGCACATGCACCGCACCGGCTATCCGCTGCATATCATGCATCACTACACCATTCCGGCGGATGAGGCGTTCGAATTGTGTCGCATGGTCGTGCGCACCGAGCTGTCGGAGATTGCCGGCCTCGAAGTCGTGTCGCGGGCGCGGCGTCCGCTGTTGCCGTTCGGCGCAGCGGTGATGGAACAGGTGCTCAAGATCGGGCGCCCGAAGGACGTGGTGCTGTCGGCCCAGGGCTTGCGGGAAGGCCATCTCTACGCGGATCTTTCGCCGGAGTTGAGGGCGGAAGATCCGCTACTTGCGGCGGCCGGGGAGCTTGCCGAGCTGCGCTCTCGCTCGCCGCGCCACTGTCATGAGCTGGGGCCTTGGACCGGCGAAGTGTTTGCCGCGCTCGGGATCGACGAGAGCGAGGAGGAGGTGCGGCTTCGGCTGGCGGCCTGCCTGCTCGCCGATATCGCCTGGCGTGCCCATCCGGACTATCGAGGCGAACAGGCGGTGGCGATGATCGCCAACGGCGCCTTTATCGGCGTGGATCATCCTGGCCGCGGCTATCTCGCGCTGGCGATCTTCCATCGCTATGCGGGATCGGTGTCCGACAGCGAGATGCCGGCGATCCACCAGTTGATGTCGGCGCGGCTGAAATTCCGCGCGCGAATCCTCGGGGCTGCGATGCGGCTTGCCTACGGACTGTCGGCGGCGATGCCCGGCGTCATTCCGCGCACGAGCGTGGTTCGCGAAGGCGAGCGGATCGTGCTGCACATCCCGCGCGATTTCGCGGCCCTGGATGGGGAGGTGGTGCGCCGGCGCCTCGACCAGCTTGCCGATCTCGCCGACCAGGCCAGCACGGTCGTGGTGTCCTGATGCCTGCCGGCGCGGCGCTGTGAGCGGAAAAGCAGTTTCCCCTACGCCTCGGAGATCTCGCGGGCCAGCCGCAGCAACACGTGATCGGAGCCGACGGCGCCAATCAGAGAAATCCCGATCGGAGCCCCGTTCGGGGCCTGGGCGAGGGGCAGCGTTACCTGCGGAAGGCCGGCGAGGCCCGCAAGGCAGGTGAGCATGATGATGCGGGTCCGGAAGTCCTGCAGGTCCTGTTCCGCCGTCGAAAGCAACGGCGCGGCAGCGGGTGCCGTGGGCAGGCAGAGGACCGAATCCGGCCCGATCTGCGCTGTCAGCACCGAGCGGATTTCCCGGCGGCGGCGGACATGGAAGTCGATTTCGTCCTCGGCGATTCCGCGGGCCCAGTCGAGTCGGGATTGGACGCCGGCGCTGAAATGCGGATGGCGCTCTTCGATCCAGGCGGATTTCCCGGCCCAGACTTCGGCTGCCTGAGTGACGCGGAAGGTCAGGCCCCAGTCTTCTTCGCGTGGTGGGACGTCGGGAACGGAAAACACCCGCTCGAAACCGAACGAAATCCGGCGCACGGCAGCATCGATGGCCGGTCGGCTTTGCGGTTCGACGAGATCGAACGCGGAATCCAACAATAGGCAGTGGGGCAACTTCGGAGACGGCGGCGCCTCGATCAGCACGTCTCCGATGCGCGCCAGCATCGCTGCGCTGCGCGCAAACCAGCCGACGGTGTCGTAGCTGCGGGCGAGTTCCATGCAGCCGTCCGCCGAGATGCAGCCATGGCTCGGGCGAAAGCCGTAGATGCCGCAGAAGCTGGCCGGAATCCGCACCGAACCGGCGGTGTCGGTTCCGATCGCGAAGTCCACGAGGCCGGCTGCCGTGGCGACCGCCGAGCCGCTGGAGGACCCGCCCGGCACGCGGTCGGGCGCGGCCGGGTTTACCGGTGTGCCGTAGTGCGGGTTCTGGCCATAGAGGCTGTAGGCGATCTCGTCGGTTTCGGTCTTGGCGAGGCAGTCTGCGCCTGCCTTGAGGAGCATTTCGATCGCCGGTGCGGTGTGGTCGGCCGGATGGTCGCGCCCCGGCCATTCGGGATGGCCGCATCCCGTTGGATAGCCGGCGACGTCGAACAGATCCTTCACAGCGAAGGTGAGACCGGACAGCGCCCCGCCGGCGGCATGCGGAACGTCCGCATGGGGGTAGGGACAGAAGCAATGATAGTCGATCCCGGCGGCGCTGGTCGTCGTCCTCATTCCCACTGGACTTTCTGGTCTGCCTGCTGAAGGCGGATGAAATCCGCACCGCCCGGAGCAAAGCCCGTCCAGGCCTTTATTTCAGAACCGGGCGTGTCTTACGCAGGTCGTAAACCCATTTCCGCCCAATTCCGTTCCCGATCAGTCCACGGTCTCCGCGCCGGTTCCAGACTCACCCGCGGCGGCCTCGGTGTTCGAACCTTTCTTCGCGCGCCGCCGGCGCGGCCGGCGCTGCGATTTCGGCGCGAGCGCGTAAGGCTCGTCGGATTCCAGCGTCACCACCTTGCGGCCATCGAAGGTCAGGGCGAGGCGGCCTTCCTTCAGGGCTAGAGCCTGTTCGCCGAACAGCTCCCGGCGCCATCCGGAAAGCGCGGCCACCTCGTCATCGTCGCCGGCGGCAATGCGTTCCAGATCGTCCGAGGTCGCAATCACCTTCGCCGCGACCCCGTTGGCCTCGGCGACCTGCTTCAACAGCACCTTCAGCAGTTCCGAGGCCGCATTCGCGCCTTCCGGGGCCTGGCGGGCCTTCGGTGGCTCTGGCCACGTCTCCTTCGGGCTGTCGGCGGCGGTCGCGACGGTGGCCAGGATATCTCGGCCGCTTTTGGACCGCTCGAAGCCGCGCGGGATCGTCCGCAGGCGCGCAAGGGCGGCCTCGTCCTTCGGCTTTTGGGCGGCGATCTCGTAGAGCGCGTCGTCCTTCAGCACCCGGCCGCGCGGGACATCGCGGCTTTGCGCCTCGCGCTCGCGCCAAGCGGCGATGGCGCGCAGCACCGCCAGGTCGCGTGGTTGGCGCACCCGCATCTTCAGGCGCGTCCAGGCGAGTTCCGGTTCGAGCCGATAGGTGTCGGGGGAGGTGAGGGTCGCCATCTCCTCCTGCACCCATTCGGAGCGGCCCTGCTCGGCGAGCGCGCGGTCGAGATAGGCGTAGACCTCGCGCAGATGGGTGACGTCGGCGAGCGCATAGGCGAGCTGGTGCTCGGAGAGCGGACGGCGCGCCCAGTCGGTGAAGCGGTGGGACTTGTCGATCTTGTCGCCCGTGATGCGCTGCACGAGCTGATCGTAGGAAATCGAATCGCCAAACCCGCAGACCATGGCCGCGACCTGGGTGTCGAACACTGGATGCGGCACCAGACCGCCCAGGTGAAACACGATTTCGATGTCCTGGCGGGCGGCGTGAAACACCTTGATCACATTCGCATTGCCCATCAGCGCGAAGAAGGGCGTCAAATCCAGCGCATCCCCCCCGGCCACCGGGTCCACGATCACCGCCTCGTCCGGCCCCGCCATCTGGATCAAGCAGAGTTTCGGCCAGAACGTCGTCTCCCGCATGAACTCCGTGTCGACGGTGACGTAGTCGGCGGCGGCGAGACGGTCACAGGCGGCCGCTAGATCGGCAGTGGTGGTGATCAGGTTCATGAACGGGGTGGGGCGCAAACAAGATGGATGATGGGAACCGAAGCGCACGCGCCCGGCGGACGGAAAGGCAGTGCCTCAGATCATCGGATCGCTCGGGTCCGAGGTGGTTGGCGCGGCATCCTCCATCGGCTGGGAGGGGAAGCCCAGGAGCGAGCCGGCCGGATTGGCGTCGCGCTGGATCTCGACCGGGCTCGTCACATAGGCCGTGGCGAGCTCGGCGAGCGAACGCAGCGCATGCAGGTGAATCCGCTCGTAGCCGTGCGAGGCATCCACGCCGAAGGTTATCAGCGCGGTGCGCACATCGGCACCAGCTTCGAGCGCGGCGGCGCTGTCGGACCGGTAGTAGCGGAACACATCCTTCTGGTAGCGGATGTCGTGCTCCTTGCACAGCCGTACCAGCTTGTTGGTCAGATGCCAGTCGAACGGGCCGGTCTGGTCCGCCATGGAGACGGTGACGCCGAATTCGCTGGAATTCTGTCCCGGCGCGGTGGTGCCGTTGTCGATGGTGATCATCGAGGCAATGTCGTGGGTCAGGATCGACGAGCCGCCGTTGCCGACTTCTTCGGCGATGGAGAACAGGAACAGCGTGTCCACCGGCAGTTCGGGCTTTTCGCGCATCAGCGCGTCGATGGTGGCGAACAGCACCGCCACGCCGGCCTTGTCGTCCAGGTGCCGGGACACGATGAAGCCGTTGTCGATGAACTCCGGCTGCGGATCGATCGCCACCATGTCGCCGACCGAGAAGCCCAGCCGTTCCAGGTCGCGGGCCTTGGAGACGACCGCGTCCACGCGCAGCTCCACATAGCGCCAGCCGACGGGAAGCTCGTCGACTTCGTCGCCGAAGGTATGGCCGGAGGCTTTCAGAGGCAGGATGGTGCCGCGATAGGCGCCCTTGTCGGTGTAGATGGTGCAGCGGGCGCCTTCGGCGAATCGCGCCGACCAGTGTCCGACCGGAACGAGCTCCAGCCGCCCATTGTCCTTCAGGGCCTTCACCTGGGCGCCGAGGGTGTCGAGATGGGCGATCAGGGCGCGGGCGGGCTGGCGCTGCTTGCCGGGGATCCGCGCGCGGATCGCGCCGCGCCGCGTAATCTGCGTTTCCAGGCCGAGCCGGCGCAGCTCGGTGACCGCAGCGCGAACGATGGTGTCGGTGTAGCCGCTCGGGCTGGCGATCGACAGGAACTCGGCGAGCGTGTCTTTCAGATACTCGGTGTCGATGGTCAGGCGGGGCACGGCTCCTCCGGTTCTGTTCGACTTGCCTGTCGCGCAGCATGGGGGATCGAGAGCGGAAAGAGAAGATCTATGAACCGTTCCGCTGTCGGTTGGGGTTCGTGATTGGCAAGGCCGGGACGCTCGTTCGCCTCGATGAAGACGTAGTCGGGGCCGAGATGCGATTTCACGATCAGGTCGATCCCGACCACAGGAATCTCGATGGCGCGGGCGGCCTTGATGGCTGCGTCGACCAGGGTTGGATGTACGTGGTCTGTGACGTCGTGGATGGTGCCGCCGGTGTGGAGATTGGCGGTTCGGCGGACCGGAATTTCGTGACCTTCCTCGACGACGTCGTCCAAGCCGTAGCCGGCTTCCTTGAGTGCGCGGTTGGTCTCTTCGTCGAACGGAATCTTCGATTCGCCTCCGGTGGCCGCCGCACGCCGCCGGCTCAGGCGCTCGATAAGCTGACGCACCGTCGACCGGCCGTCGCCGGAGATGCGCGCGGCCCGGCGGACGGCGGCTGCAACCAGGCGATAATCGATCACGATCAAGCGTAGATCGTCGCCCTCGACGAATTCCTCCACCAGCACGCGGTCGGAAATCTGCTTGGCGCGCTCGATGGCGCCGTCGACATCGTCGTCCGCCGACAGCCCGACGGCGACGCCGCGCCCCTGTTCGCCGCGCGCGGGCTTGATCACGATCCGCTCGTGCTCTTTCAGAAAATCGGTGACGTCCTTGGGGTCGTCGGTCTCCAGTTCCGCCGGAACCCGTATCCCCGCGCGTTCCACCATGCGTCGGGTGACGGCCTTGTCGTCACAGATCGACATGGCGACGGCGGAGGTCATCTCGCTCAGGGATTCCCGGCAGAGCATGGAGCGGCCGCCATAGGTGAGGCGGAAGAACCCGCCTTCGGCGTCCACCACCTCCACATCGATGCCGCGCCGGCGCGCTTCGTCGACGATCAGCCGGGCGTACGGGTTGAGGCCGCTTTCCGGGCCCGGACCCGCAAACAGGCGTTCGTTGATCGGGTTCTTGCGCTTCAGCGCATAGACCGGGATCTGGTAGAAACCGAGCTTCTCGTAGAGCGCGATCGCCTGGTCGTTGTCGTGCAGCACCGACAGATCGAGATAGGCGTTGCCGCGGGCCTGGAAGACTTCCGCTAGACGGCGCACCAGCGCCTCGCCAATGCCGGGATGGCGCGCCTGCGGGTCGACCGCAAGACACCAGAGCGAGGCGCCGCGTTCGGGGTCGTCGAAGGCGCGCATATGGTCGACGCCGGTGACGGTGCCCACCACCGCGCCGGTCGCGTTGTCCTCGGCGATCAGGTAGATCAGCGCACGGTCCTTGCGGTGCCAGAAAAAGTCCGGCCGCACCGTGACCATGTGGCGGGCCGCATAGATGCGGTTCACCGCTTCGGCGTCTTCCTCGTTCGTCATGCGGCGAACGGTGAAACCCTGCAGCTTGCGCCGCGAGGCGCGGTAGGTCGACAGATCGAGCCGGTAGGTATGGGACGGGTCGAGAAATAACTCCTGGGGCGCGGCGGCGAGCGCCACGTGCGGCTCTCTGACATAAAAGCCGATGTCGCGCCGGCCGGGCCCTTCTTTCCGCATGCGCTCGGCGAGCGCCTTCGGGTTCTCGAAGGTTTGCGCAAAGTGCAGGTTGCCCCAGCCGCAATCCACCGACACACCGGAGCCGTCATTTTGATAAGGGGAGGCACGCTCGTTGCCGCGGAGCGGTTTGACCCCTTGCTCGCGCATGCGGCGAAGCCGGTGGGAGTAGCCGCGGTCGCGGCGATGGCCCGGCGAAGTGGTCATGTCCCCGTCCTTTTTCTCAGACGCCATTGGTCTGTAGCCACATCTCCAACAACGCAACCTGCCAAAGTTCGTTGCCGCGCAGCGGTGTGATGTGCGCGGACGGATCGTCGAAAAGCTGATCCAGATAGTCGCGACGGAACAGGCCGCGCTCTTTGGCCCGGTCGCTTGACAGCACGTCCTTGCACAGATCCAGCGTGGGGCCGGAGATGTACTTTAGCGCGGGAACCGGGAAATAGCCCTTCTTGCGGTCGATCACCTCCGACGGCACCACCATGCGGGCGACATCCTTCAGGATACCTTTGCCGCCGTCGCGCAGCTTGTGATCCGGAGGGATGCGGGCGGCGAGCTCGACCAGCTCATGGTCCAGGAAGGGGACCCGCGCTTCCAGGCCCCAGGCCATGGTCATGGAGTCGACCCGCTTCACCGGATCTTCGACAAGCATCACGGTGGAATCGATGCGAAGCGCCTTGTCGACCGGGTCGCTCGCGCCGGGCAGGCCGAAATGGTCGCGGACATAGGCGAAGCTCGGATCCTCGTCGAGCATATATTCCGACGAGATGTGCCGGCCCATCTTGGCGTGGTCGCGGTCGAAGAACACGCGGGCATATTCCGCCAGCGGATCGTCGGTCTGGGCTAGTGGGGGATACCAGTGGTAGCCGCCGAAGATCTCGTCGGCGCCCTGGCCCGACTGCACCACCTTGATGTGCTTGGAAACCTCTTCGGAGAGCAGGTAGAAGCCGACATTGTCGTAGGAAACCATCGGCTCGTTCATCGCCGCGACCGTGCCCGGAAGCGCCGCCATCAGGCGATCGGACGGGACGTGGATCTTGTGGTGATCGGTGCCGAATTCCTTGGCGATGATATCGGAATAGACGAACTCGTTGCCTTCCTCGCCGTGGGCGGCCTCGAAGCCGATCGAGAAGGTTTTGAGGTCCTTCTGGCCCGCTTCCGCCAGCAGCGCGACGATGAGGCTGGAATCGACGCCGCCGGACAACAGCACGCCCACCGGCACATCGGCGACCATACGGCGATCGACGGCGCGCTTCAGCGCGGCAAGAAGGCGCTCGCGCCACAGGTCCGCCGGCATGGCAATCTCGTCGTCGCTGCGCTCGTAGCTCACGCGCCAATAGACATGATCGCGGCTGGTGCCGTCGGGCTCGATGGTGCGGATGGTGGCCGGCGGCAGTTTGCGCACGCCTGTGAGGATGGTCCGCGGCGCCGGCACCACCGCATGGAACGACATGTAATGGTGCAGGGCAACCCGATCGATATCGGTGTCGATGTCGCCGCCGGCGATCAGCGCCGGCAGGGACGAGGCGAACCGCAGGCGGCCCGGCGCTTCGGCCAGATAAAGCGGCTTGATGCCGAACCGGTCGCGCGCCAGCACCACCCGACCGCTGTCGCGCTCCAGGATCGCGAAGGCGAACATGCCGTGGAATCGCTCCACGCAGGACGGCCCCCAGGCGTGATAGGCCTTGAGGATCACCTCCGTGTCGGAGTGGGCGAAGAAAGTGTAGCCCTCCGCCTCAAGCGTCTGCTTCAGGTCCGGATAGTTGTAGATGCACCCGTTGAAAACGATCGTCAGGCCGAGCTGAGTGTCGACCATCGGCTGCTCCGCGCGCGCAGACAAGTCGATGATAGACAGGCGCCTGTGACCGAACATTACGCGCCCGCGCCCGACGATGCCTTCCGCGTCGGGACCGCGCGGCGCCATCGCCTCGGTGATCCGTCCCAGTGCGGCTGCCGAGGCGATCGAGCCGTCGAAAGTCACCTCGCCACAAATGCCACACATGCAACCGTCCTCCGTTCGTTCCCTTTGACCCCAATGCGGGGCTGTCGACGTCCGATGTTTCAATAATATTTACAACTCAAAACTTTTGAGGTCAAATTGGTTCCATGATGCCCGTCGATTTCGATAGGCCCGACGAGGCCCGATCGACGGGATGTGTTTCGTAGACAACCGATCGCCCGGCGGCCGACTGGTTCGATGCCCGGGCGAGACATGCAAAACCGGCACCACGCGATGGCCCCCGTTCAAGACAATGTTTCCGCGACCGAGCCCGGACGGAGCCGGGCCGTCCTTGTGGTGCTGCGGCGAATCATTCGCGCGGTGGATCTTCAGTCGCGTCACGTGTCGCGCACCGTGGGGCTGACGATCCCCCAGCTTATCGTTCTGCAGGCGGCGCGCGACCTAGGCGAAGTAACGTCGACCACGTTGTCCTCGCATGTGTCATTGAGCCCTGCGACCGTCACGACGATCCTCGACAAGTTGGAGCGGCGGGGCTTGGTGGAACGCTATCGCAGCGCCAGCGATCGACGGGTCGTGCACACGAAGCTTACAACTCAGGGGTTGTCCGCGCTCGACAAGGCGCCGCCATTGTTGCAGGAGTCATTTATTCGGGCCTTCGAGGGCTTGGCCGCGGACCGCCAGGACGCCTTGTTGGCCGCGTTGGACCAAATTGCTCGGATGATGGATGCCAGCGCCGGCGACGAATCCACGTGGTTGATCGATACGGAAAGCGGTACCTAAGCTTCGATCGAGAGGTACGACATATGGTCGTCCGGGTGGATCGCGAGGATGGCGGCGTGAGAGGGCATCGACTCGCGGGTGCCCAAGTGGGTGGGTGAGACGATCGTTCGATGGGTGCCCCTGCCGAGCCACTGTTGCTGAGCCTGCTCGGGCCTGTCACGATCCTTGTGTTCGCGAGCGCCTACCTGTGGACCTGGTTCATCACCCACAGGCGGCACCACTACCTTTTGGCAATCGCCTTCGCGATGATCCTTCCGGTGCCGGGCGCGCTGTTGCAAATTTTTCCCGGCACCTTGGGCAAGGGCGCAACCACCGTTCTTTCGGGGGTTTTGTTCATGGCCGCTCCGCTGATTGCGGCGGAAGGCGTGCAGCGGCGGTATGGCCGCCAGTTCGGGTGGGCCTGGGATGTGGCCTTGCTGACGGTCGCATCCGCCGGCCAGATCTACTTCTGGTATGGCGATCAGGATTTCCAGGCCCGCGCCTACATCGTGAATTTTTTCGGTGGTATCGTCTTTGTCACCGCAGCCGTGCGGATTTGGACGGCGACCCGAGGGCGGACCGCCGATCGTCTGGTGTTCTGGGTTCTGTTCCTCTATGGCGTGCACGTGTTTCCACGCACGATCCTTATCAGCTGGAACGTGCCGAAATCGACGCTGGCTGCCTACGATTTCCCCTTGTTCTGGCAGGTGGCCAGCCTTTCCACCGCCGTGTTTGCCTCAGCGCTCGGGCTCGCCTTTCTGGTGGCGGTGTTGACCGAACACATGGACGAGCTGCGGCGCGATCGCGATGTCGATCCGTTGACCGGCGTGCTCAACCGTCGCGGCTTTGAGGAACAGGCTGGGCGTCTGCTCGCCGACTGGACGCACAAGGACCTCACGCTGATCCTGTGCGATCTCGATCATTTCAAGCGCATCAACGACACCTATGGCCACCGGATCGGCGACGAGGTTCTCAAGCGCCTCGGATCGCTTCTTAGTCAGATTAGCCGAAATAGCGATGCGCTCGGTCGGATCGGGGGAGAGGAGTTCGCGCTGCTTGCGCCGGATTGCGGGATGGAACAGGCCGAAGCCTTTTCGCGGCTGATCCACGAGACGATCGCCATCGCCGACTTCGAACTCCCCGACGGTCGCGCCGCCATCCGCGCGAGTCTCGGCGTGGCGGTGCGCCAACCCGACGAGACCTTCGCCGCCTGGTTCGATCGCGCCGACGCCGCGCTTTATCGGGCCAAGGCGGAAGGCCGCAACCGTACATGGTTCGCGGACTGAAGCGGGAGCGAACATCTGGTCTGCGCGAACTCGAATGGCGCGCGCGTGCTGGCGATCCAGGAGGCGACCGCGGCTCGGCGGGAGGTGACCTTAACCCGATGCATTGCGGGCGGCTTTCTCCCGGTCCGTCATGAAGCGGTCGAGCTCCGCTTCCGCCTCGTCTTCGGAGAGCGCCGGCCGCGGATCGTCCAAGGACCTGTGGACCCGCTCGCGGATGGCCTGCAGCCGCTCCGCATCCTCCAGGCGCTGGCGCTGCCACACCCGCACGGCGTCGCGCATGGCTTCGCTGGTGCTGACGAACTCGCCGGCCTTCACGCTCTCACGGATCGCCTGCATCATGTCGGCGGTCATGGTGATACTGACCTTCTCAGCATTCTGCATGGTCGCGTCCTTTCGAGCTTCTCTCGCAAGGTCGGATAAAATCCCACCCGACACCAGTAAAAATTACCTATGGTTGTTTTGGGTTGTGATGCGCCCCGATAACGCAAAATGCGCCGGGGGTCGTCGGGCGTTTGGAAAAAATTGGTGCGGACGGCGGGATTTGAACCCGCACGGCCAGAGGCCGAGGGATTTTCGTACCAGCTACGGCTTTCGCCGCCGCCTTCCGGCGTTTGTGGTCTGGACTATACCTTCACCCTAGCGACGCTGCCTTAGGTGCTGCCCGTCTAGTCTCTACACCTTCCCCTGATGGGGCTTGGCTCGGGATTGCCATCTGACAGGTTTCCCCGAGTTTGGGCAGTTCTACGTCCGGCGTTTCCACCGGCGCACTCAACGTTGGTTCAAGTCCCTTGTGTCTACCGATTCCACCACGTCCGCATGGTCTTTTCTGCTAGCAGGGTGGGGGTGAGCGCTCAACCCGGTTGTGCGCTGGGCAAAACCGTTGGCGCGCTTGTCTCCGTCGCCGAGGCGGCCGTCGGCAAGGTCTGGAGGGCGGCAATGCGGCTTACCAGCGCGGGGTGGGTGGACGGCCGGCTGCCGCTCCTGCGGCCCCTAAGGGGGGAACGTCGCTTTCGTAATTTGCCGTGTGCTATGACGCCTGTAGCCTCGGTAGACGGTGCCTGAACGAGGAAGGGACGCGATGTCAGCGACGGATAGCGACGGCGTTGCTGCCTGGCTGGTTCAGGCGACGCTGGATGGTCTCAGCGAGACGGATCTTCTCGACGCCTTCTGCGAGCGGATCGTTGCCGCCGGGGTAAGGGTTTGCGAGGTCAATATCCTGATCGATACGCTCCACCCGGTCTATGAGGGGCGGGCGTTTCGCTGGCGTCGCGATCGGCGCGATGTCCCCAGTGTACTGGAATATGGCCGCACCGGGCAGGGCGGGGACGAGGACGAACGCTGGCTGACCAGTCCGTTCTTTCACCTCTTGCAAGTGGGCGAAACGGTTTTGCGCCGTCGGCTGGCGAGCGACGTGGAAACGGAGTTCCCGATCCACGCCGAACTCATGTCCCGCGGCCAGACTGACTATCTCGCGCTGATCCATCCCTTCGGCGCCGACGGCGTCGTGGGCGAGATGGACTGCATCTATTCGTCCTGGTCGACGGACGCGGCCGAAGGCTTCTCCGACGCCGAGATCGCGCTGTTACAGGAGCTCGGCCCGCCACTCGCCGCGGCGATGAAATCGGCCTCGATGACCCGGATCGCACGTACCATCGTGGAAACCTATCTCGGCCGCGAGACCGGTCGGAGGGTGCTTGCCGGCAAGATCGCGCGCGGGGTGACGGAGAAAATCTCGACTGTGCTGTGGTTCAGCGACCTGCGCGGTTTCACCAATATCACAGAGACGGCCGAGCCGAGCGCGCTGATTCCGTTCCTGAACAACTATTCCGAAGCCGTGATCTCGGCGATCCACAGCGCCGGCGGCGAGGTCTTGAAGCTGATCGGCGACGGGACGCTGGCGATCTTCGATGCCGACGATCCGGCGGAGGAGTGCCGGCGTGCGCTTGCGGCCGAGCGGGCGCTGCGGGCGCGCGTGCCGGAACTCGCCCAGCTTCATGCCAATCAGGGGTTGCCGGTGACCACGCCCTATATCGGGCTTCACCTCGGCGAAGTGTTCTACGGCAATGTCGGCAGCGAGGACCGGCTCGATTTCACAGTCGTCGGGCCTGCCGTCAACGAGGCAAGTCGGATCGCGGCGATGTGCCGGTCTGCGGAGCGCGATGTGCTGATCTCCTCAGCGTTTCGGGCTGCGGCCGCCCCCGAAGACAAGGCGAGGCTGGTCTCCGTTGGGCGCTATGCGCTGCGGGGCGTCGCCCGTCCCCAGGAGCTGTTCACGCTGGACGAAGAAGGGCCGGAGCGCCCGTAGGCTGGCTTTGGATCCTTTTCCGCTCAGATGGAAACATCCGAGGGATAGGAAATGGCCCCGGATTCGATAGGTTGAGCATGTCTTACTGAAAAGCCGGCGTCGCGATCCGGGAGAGATGGGTCGTGGCCTGGAGCGGGGCAGGAACCCGCCGCAGGTCCTTCGGCTTGTGCAGCAATCGCTGGGCGGCGATCGTGTTCCAGGAGTGCGCGAAGGCACGATAGCTCGATATCGCGGAGCTCATGTCGATGCGGGTGAAGCGGTGGGGTGCGCTGCGCCCCAGCAGAGCGCCGTCCTCGGCGGAGACTTCCACGACGCCGCCGTCGATCAGCTTGGCGATGAAGCGATTGCGGCTGGCCAAAAAGGCGGCGGAGCGAAACGTCCCGCTGTCGCTGCGCTCAAACCCGCGGGCGATGTCGGTGACAAGGCGGCCGGCGGCGAGATCGAGTTCCAGGCTGACCACCGCAAGGCAATCGTCGGAGCGAAGTTCCAGGACGAGGCCGGTCGATGTGGTTTCCGCTCCGATCAGGCGCAGCGTTTCGAACGGCCGGTCGCGATCGCCGCGTAACCGCACCGCGATCGCGCCCAAGCGAGCGTCGAGCGCGATGGTTTGCGCTTGGTCGAGGCGGGTTTCGGTTGGAAGCTCTGACAGGGCGTCCAGCAGATCCGGGCCGAACCGCTCGACGAATCCGCTCACGCCGACGAAATCGTCGGAGACGATCTCCAAAAGGGCCATGGGGCCGCGCCTTTCTTACATCCTGGCGAATCGGAGAGCACCGATCCGCGGCATCGTCATCTCCACCCCTTTGATCCAGATTTGCACGGGACAGGCCGTCCGCGCAATTCAGCCGCGTCCGGAAATCGGCGGCTGGAAGGCAAGTCCGGTGTCCCAGGGAAAATAGATCCAGGTGTCCTGGGAGACCTCGGTGATGAAGGTGTCGACCAGCGGACGCCCTTTGGGCTTGGCGTAGACGGTCGCGAAATGGGCGTTCGGCAGGTGACTGCGCACCAGTCGGGCCGTCGCCCCGGTGTCGACCAAGTCGTCGACGATCAGAATGTGCTTTCCGCCATCGCCGCCGACGGCGAGAAGCTCCGAGTTCACCCCCTTGATGATGTTGAGCTCGCCTTGCTCCTTGTTCTCGTTGTAGGAGGCGACGCAGAAGGTATCGATCAGGCGGATGCCGAGCTCGCGCGCAACGATCGCCGCCGGCACCAGCCCGCCGCGCGTGATGCAGGCGATCCCTCTAAAATCGCCTTGGCCGCTCAGCCGCCAGGCGAGCGCGCGGGCATCCCGGTGAAACTGATCCCAGGAGACGGGAAAGGCCTTTTCCTGCGGTGGCGTCTCGGTCGGCATGGGGACGGCTCCTCACTTGTCCGGCACGGTGAGTTCGGCGACGGCCGCTTCAACAGCACTCTTGGCGGCGGCCAGCTTGTCGGTCTCGCGCGAGCGGACCACGATCTGGGTCAGGAAGCGCGTGCCGTCGAAGTGTGGATAAGAGCCGATCTGAACATCGGGATGCGCCTCGGCGATCTTCGCCAGCGGTTCGGCGATCTTTCCTTCCGGCATGGGCGCGTTGATGGTCTCCGAAAAGATCCGCCGGCCGGTCTTCAGCCGAGATCCGATCTCGTCCAGCATGCTCTGCATGATCCGGGGGACGCCGGCCATTACGAATACGTTGCCGATGTGAAAGCCGGGGGCGCCGGAGACCGCATTCTCGATCAGGTCTGCGCCTTGCGGGATGCGCGCCATGCGCAGCCGGGCCGAGGTCAGGTCGGCGTTTGGATAGCGATGGCGCATGAGGGCGACGGCGCGTTCATCGATGTCGATGCCGACCCCAAAAGCGGAGGCGATCGCATCGGCGGTGATGTCGTCGTGGGTGGGGCCGATGCCGCCTGTGGTGAAGACGTAGGTATAGCGTTCGCGCAGGGCATCCACGGCCTCCACGATCATCGCCGAGACGTCCGGGACGGTGCGGATCTCGCGAACCTCGATGCCGACCTCCGAGAGATACTCGCAGATGTAGCCGGAGTTGCTGTCCTTGGTGCGTCCGGAGAGGATTTCATCGCCGATGACGAGAATGCCGGCGGTCACGGACTGATCGGATGCGCTGTCGGTCATGGTGGATCGCTTCCTTGTTGAAAAGCGCTCTTAGAGCCGTTCCGCTTTTCACGGAAATGCAGGCCGACTCCAACTTATTATTTGGACGCATTTCCGGACGGCGAACCGGTTTCCGCTTCGCCTGGAAAAGGCTCTTAGCATAGGCGGCTTCGGCAATCCGTGCGCTCGTCGGCTCTGGACGATGGCTTCCAAGCTTGCTTTGGGCTCAAGCCGGCAGCGTCGACGGGCGCCAGCCGTAAATCCGGTCCATCCGGCGCAACAGCCGGTCTGGGCCAAGCGTGGCCATGGTGAGGTTGCGGGCAATCGCGGCCGGAAAGCCGAGGTGATAGACCCGCTCCAGCCGCCGCGCCTCGCGCCAGATCGGTACCACGCGCGGCTTGCGGCGACGCTCGTAGGCGACCAGCGCCTGCGACGTGGGCCCGTGCAGGGCGATCGCCGCGGCAAGCTCGCAGGCATCTTCGATCGCCATCGCGCCGCCTTGGGCGAGAAAGGGCAGCATCGCATGGGCGGCGTCTCCGACCAGGGCGATCGGTCCGCGCACCCAGCGGGCATCGGGCGCCACGGCCGCCAGCGGCCAGCGCGTCCAACTGTCCGACCGCGCCAGCAGGGCCTGCAGGTCGGGGGCGAGCCGGCGGCCGACGCCAGTGGGCAGGGCGGTTGCCTCGTCGGGCTGGGACGGATCGCCCGGCCGATCGGCGGTGACCACGACGATGTTTGTGAGCGTGCCGGCCGCGATCGGGTAGCGCACCACGTGAGCGTCCGGTGCAAGCCATAGATCCACCCGCCGGGCCGCCTGTTCATCATGGGGATCGGCCGGAATGATGGTGCGCCAGGCGGTCTGCCCGGTGGGGCGGGCGGTGCGTCCGTCGATCGCCGCGCGCACAACCGAGCGCACGCCATCGGCCCCGACCAGAAGCGGCGCTCGCCAGGTCTCGTCGGCAACGGTCAGCTCGATCGCGTCGCCTTCGGTGCGCAGATGCGTCACCGGCGCGTCGAGATGGAGCGCGATACGCGGATCGGCTTCGGCGGCAGCAAGGAGGATCGCCTGCAGATCGGCACGGTGGATCACGCGATAGGGCGCACCGAAGCGCACCTCCGCGGTGTCGCCGAGCGTGACGCGGGTGATCTCCCGTCCGTCACGGCCCGATCGCATCGCCACATGATCGGGACGCACGGCCTTGGCATCGAGCGCGGCATCGAGGCCGAGCGCGGACAAGACCCGCCCGACATTGGGCGAGAGCTGAATGCCCGCGCCGACCTCGCTCAGCGCCGGCGCGCGCTCGAACAGGTCGACCTCGTGGCCGAACCGGGCCAGGAGAAGCGCGCTGGCAAGCCCGCCGATTCCGCCGCCGGCGATCGCAATGCGCGTCTCAGAACCCATGGCCGACCAAACGCGTCAGGCCGCGGCTTCCTTGAATTCGCATTCGCTCGGGACCGCGTCGTGGGGATCGAGGCTCGAGTCGAGCACATAGTGGGTGGAGCAATAGGGGCACACCACCTCGCTCTCGTCGCCCATGTCGAGGAAGACGTGTGGATGGTCGAACGGCGGCCGGGCACCGACGCACATGAACTCCTTGGCGCCGATGCGGATCTGCTCGACACCCGGGTCGTTCTGGAAGTGAGGGATGACGTTTTCCGCCATGGGCCGGCGCTCCGCAAAGTCTCGATTTCGGATCGGGGCGGACGATATCGCGGTCGCGTCCGAAAGGATAGGGGCCATCGTCGCGGGTTCCGCCGCCGGTGTCGAGCGGCTATGGTCCGCCGCATCTTCAGTCAAATCGCGTGTGTGCCGTGGCTTCTTCCTATCCAACCCAAACCTTTTCCTCCGATGGCATCGAGATCGCCTATATCGACGCGGGCGAGGGCGAGCCGATCCTGCTGATCCATGGCTTCGCCTCCAACAAGGAGATGAACTGGGTCGGTCCGGGCTGGGTGGAAGCGCTCGTTCGCGACGGACGCCGCGTCATCGCGCTCGACAATCGCGGTCACGGCGAGAGCGAGAAGCTCTACGATTCGGCCTACTATCCCGCCGACGTGATGGCGGAGGATGCGTTTCGGCTGCTCGATCATCTCGCACTCGAACGCGCCGACGTGATGGGCTATTCGATGGGCGCGCGGATCTCCGCATTTCTGTCTCTGGCGCATCCCGACCGGGTGCGCAGTGTGGTCTTCGGCGGCCTTGGGCTCGGCATGGTGAAAGGGGTCGGTGGCCAGGAGATCATCGCCTCAGCGCTGGAAGCCCCGTCGCTCGACGAGGTGACCACGCCGCTCGGGCGCAAATTCCGCCAGTTCGCCGACCAGACCAAGAGCGACCGGATGGCGCTGGCGGCCTGCATGCGGGCCTCCAGCAACAAGATTTCGGAGGAGACGATCGCGACGCTGGTGCCCCCGGCGCTCGTGGCGGTCGGCACCACCGACGATATCGCCGGCTCCGCCGAGGGCTTGGCGGCGTTGATCCCGAACGCCAAAGTGCTTGAGATTCCCGGCCGCGATCACATGCTGGCCGTGGGCGACAAGGTCTATAAGGAAGGCGTGCGCGCCTTTCTGCATGAACGTCCCTGAGTGTCGGGCGTTCAGGAGTGTGAACGCAAGCGTTTGCCTCGGCGCTTCGAACCACTATGTTCAAGTGTCGGATCGCGACCGGAGACGAAAGGACCCGCGGCCATGGTTCATGTAACGGAGCGCGACACCGTCGCCCCGATCGCCAGTCATGATCCGGTTTGGGATCGGATTCGCGACGATGCGCAGCGGATGGCCCACAACGAGCCCACGCTTGCCGGTTTCGTCCACGCGACGGTGCTCGATCAGCCGGATCTGGAATCCGCCGTCAGCCAGCGCGTGGCGCACCGCCTCGGCGACGCCGCCGTCGGGGCCACCCATATTCGCCACGCTTTTCGCCAGGCCTATGAGGCCCGGCCGGAGCTGTCGGAAACGCTGCGCGTCGATATCGTCACCGTCTACGATCGCGATCCCGCCTGCCATCGGCTCATCGACCCCGTGCTCTACTTCAAGGGCTTTCACGCCATTCAGACGCACCGGCTGGCCAATTTCCTGTGGCATCAGGGCCGACGGGATTTCGCCTACTTTCTGCAGAGCCGGGCGTCCGCGGAATTCCAGGTCGATATCCATCCGGCCGTCCCCATGGGGCGCGGCATCTTCATCGACCACGCGACCGGTGTGGTCGTCGGCGAAACCGCGGTCATCGAGGACAACGTATCCATCCTGCAGGGCGTGACCCTCGGGGGGACCGGCAAGGAGGATGGCGATCGGCATCCGAAGATTCGGCACGGCGTGCTGATCGGGGCCAATTCGTCGATCCTGGGCAATATCGAGGTCGGCCATTGCGCTCGCGTGGCGGCCGGCTCGGTGGTCTTGAAGCCAGTGCCGGAAAACTCCACGGTGGCCGGCGTTCCCGCCCGCGTCGTTGGAACGGCCGGCTGCGCGGAGCCTGCGCGCTCGATGGACCAGATCCTCGCGGATTTCGACGAGCGGGTCTGACACCACCGGCTCATTGCGACCCTTTGGACGGCGTCCGCGCGGGCGCCCGGCCCATTTCCTTTTGCTTGCTATGGAGGACATTTTGGACAAGGCCGAAATCGCGAAGCTGCAAAACTATCTGCGGCGGACCTTTGGCAACACGACGCTGTCGGTCCGGGCGCGGCCGCGCAAGGACGATTCGGCCGAGGTGTACCTGGGCGACGAGTTCATCGGCGTCCTGTTCCGCGACGACGAGGACGAGGACCTGTCCTGGACGTTCACGATGTCGATTCTGGAAATCGACGTGGAGGAATAGGCCACGATGCCGCTCTATGAAATCGACGGGGCGCGGCCGGAGCTTCCGGCCGCCGACGCCCACTGGATCGCTCCGACAGCGGTTCTGATCGGGCGGATCCGGCTCCTGGCCGAGGCAAGCGTCTGGTGGGGGGCCGTGCTGCGCGGCGACAACGAGTGGATCGAGATCGGTGAGCGCTCGAACGTTCAGGACGGTTCGGTCTTCCACACCGACATGGATGCGCCGCTGACCGTCGGTGCGGATTGCACCATCGGCCACAAGGTCATCCTTCATGGCTGCACGGTCGCCGACAATTCGCTGATCGGCATGGGCGCCACGGTGCTGAACCACGCCAAGATCGGCCGCAACTGCATCATCGGCGCCAATGCCCTGATTCCCGAGGGCAAGGAAATTCCCGACAATTCGCTGGTGGTCGGCATGCCCGGCAAGGTGGTGCGCACCTTGAGCGACGACGAGGTCAAAGGCCTCACCCGGAGTGCCGCGCACTACGTGGAGAACTGGAAACGCTACGCGGCTGGCCTGAAGGTTCTCGGATCAAATTGAACGGGACATGTTCTAAAGCCGTTCCGTTTTTAACGTCCGGTTTTGGCGCATTTCCGGATGGGGAACCGGTTTTCGATGCGCACGGAAACGCTTTCTCGACAGAGCAGCAAATCGCCTCAGCGCCCGGTGCGGGCGGGGGGCGACTGCTGGGGCCGGATCGATCCGACGGCGCTGGTGCCGCGCTGATCGATGATCCGGACCCAGGTGCTCGGGTCCTCGACCTCTTGGCGCTTGACGTAATGGTAGAGCGTTAGCGCCCAAGGCAGCACGGTGTCTGTGCGATTGTCCAAAATGAGATCGCCACGGTCGGTCCCAACTGTCAGAACCGCATGGCCTTCGCCGTTTTCGTCGCGCACGACGGTGATGAGAAGCACGCTTGCCGGCCAGCCTTTTTCCATCAGCAGCCGGCGTTTCAGCAAGACGTAGTCTTCGCAGTCGCCGGCCTCGATCGGATAGGTCCAGAATTCCGAGCGCCCATAGTAGGCGCGATCGGTCACCGGGCGAACCGCGGCGTTTACCGAACGGTTGGTCTCGACCAATTCCACCCAACGTTCGTCGGTGAGAACGACGGCCCGCGACGGCTTTTTTGCCGGCCGGCAGTCGACGGGAAAGCGCGTGCAGAATTCCACATAGCCCTCGGGGGCTTCCGTCGGATCGGAAAGCGGCATGAAGCTGCTGGTGGCCTCTGCAGCCGATGGTGCACCGACTGCCGCAAGAATCGCGAGAAGCCAGGTGGCCAAGCGAAGCCGGGCAGGGCAGGCGGGCGCAGCAGAAACCATCATCCTCGCGAAGCCTTTTCACCGATGTCGGGACGTGGGCATCAAAGCGGGGTGAGCGGATCGATCAGCCTTCGAAGGGAGGTCGGCTTCGTTGGCCGGCCGATCCGCTCTGGTCGTTAGATTGCACAGCACGACTTGCGGCGGGATGAAGCGGACGGCTTGCAATTAAATCGATCCGTTACGAGCGCGGCTACCTTTAAGTAACGATGCCGTCGGCTGCGCGAGGCGGGCTTGCCTTGTCTCAAGCCGGTGGGCGGCCTAGAAACCAGAAAGATACGAGCGACTGCAGGTCCCGTGCGGCAGCGCCGGTAAAGCGTGGTCGCGCCACCGCCCTTTCTTCCCGGTTCCGCAAGGACGACCGATCACCTCATGACTTTTTCGCGCTCCGACCGTGGCGAGCCGATGTTCACGATCCCGTCGACGGTGGTCTGGCTGACGGCCGTGCTGGTGGTCATCCACATCGTCCGCACGACGCTTCTGACCTATGAGCAGGACATCGGCGTCCTGATCCTGTTCGCCTTCATCCCGGCGCGCTATGCCGGCGATGTCTTTTCCTTCTACCTCTCCGGCAATGGAGGCGGTGCCGGGCTCTGGTCGATGCTGAACACGGGCGCGGCGGTCTGGACCTTCCTGACCTATGCCTTTCTGCACGGCAGCGTCACCCATCTGCTGGTGAACGCGCTGTGGCTCGTCGCTTTTGGCAGCGCGCTCGCGCGCCGGTTCGGCACGGTGCGCTTTTTGGCCTTTTCCGCCGTCTGTGCGATCGTCGGCGCGGCCGTGCATCTGGCGGTCCATTTCGGAGATATGGTGCCGGTGGTCGGTGCCTCGGCGGCGATCTCGGGCCAGATGGCGGCAGCGGCGCGGTTCGTGTTCCAGCTCGGCGGCCCGCTTGGCGTTCTCAGAATCGGCGACGAGCGCGCCTACCAGATTCCTGCCGACAGCCTCGCTGAGACGATCCGCAATCCCCGCGCGATGATCTTCGTTGCGGTCTGGTTCGGGATCAACCTTCTGGTCGGGCTGGGTTCGAGCTCGCTGATCGGTGTCGATGGCACGGTCGCCTGGGAGGCCCATATCGGCGGCTTCCTGGCGGGCTTGTTCCTGTTCCGCATGTTCGATCCGGTCGGCCCCTCGGGAAATGCGACCGCGGCTCATCGCTGGACCTCTCGCCCAGGCTGAGCCGGTCCTGTCGCGCCGGTATCGCGGAAAACGGGTCCTGCTCTTCGCCCGACGCGTCCCGACGCGAACCTTCGCCTTCGTTCAATTCCAGCTTGTGTGCGCCAACAGGGATGGCATCATTGTCCGTCCGGTCCATGCGCACGCTCGTGGACTGGGCGCCTTGCGGCTCTGACACTGCTCGCGCCACGCCGAAACTTGTCCGGGATCGATTTTCCGCCTTGTTTCGGCGTCAGGATAAAATGTCGCAGGGGGCTTGGGGACGACAACAGATGGCGTGCGAAGGGAGGCATCCATGACCGTTGCCGCGATTCTGGCCGACAAGGGTCACGATACCGTCACCGCGAGCGAGAGCGATACGATCGCTGCGGTGTGTAGGCGGCTGGCCGAGTACAAGATCGGTGCCGTCGTCATTGCCGGTGCCGACGGTGCGCTTTCCGGCATCCTATCGGAGCGCGATATCGTGCGGGCTTGCGCCGCCCATGGTGCGGAGGCATTGCACTCGACGGCCGGGCAACTGATGACCCGTGCCGTCGTGACGGTCACCCCCGACGATACCATCGCGACCGTCATGGAGCGCATGACGGCCGGGCGCTTCCGCCATCTGCCCGTCATCAAGGACGGCAAGCTCGCGGGCGTGATTTCCATCGGCGACGTGGTGAAGCACCGCATCGCCCAGGCCGAGCAGGAAGCGGCCGAAATGCGCACCTATATCGCCAGCGCCTGACGACCGGGGCCTGCGATCGAGCTGGCCTATTCCGGAGCGGCCTCCAGGAAGGCGAGGGGCGTCGTCCCCTCGCCGGACGTGCCGAGCGGCACCTGTCGGTAGAAACACGACGTGCGGCCGGTGTGGCAGCTCGCACCGGAGCCGCCGACACGCACCTTGATCCAGACCGCGTCTTGATCGCAGTCGACCCGCATCTCCGTCACGCTCTGAACCGAGCCGGAGGTGTCGCCCTTGCGCCAGAGCGCCTGGCGCGAGCGGCTCCAATAGTGGGCGATCTTGGTCGCGATCGTCTTGGCGAGCGCCTCGGCGTTCATGTGGGCGACCATCAGCACGTCGCCGGTGTCGGCGTCGGTGACGACGCAGGTGACGAGCCCCGCCTCGTCGAAGCGCGGGCGCAACTCCGCCGCCTCGTCCTGGGCCGACTTGGACAAGGGGGGCGCAAACGCGCTGTCATCCGCCATCATCTCAGCCGCGCACCATCGTCAGAAAGCGCGCCTGTTCGGCCGGATTGTCCAGAAACATCCCGGAAAAGCGCGAGGTCACGGTCCGGCTGCCGGCCTTTGCGATGCCGCGCATGGACATGCACATATGCTCCGCCTCGATCATCACGGCGACGCCGCGCGGATCGAGCGCGTCCTGCATGGCGGTGACGATCTGCGAGGTCATGGTCTCCTGGGTCTGCAACCGACGGGCATAGACATCCACCAGCCGCGCGATCTTGGAGAGCCCGACCACGCCGTTGCGCGGATAGTAGGCCACGTGTGCATTGCCGAAGAACGGCAGCATGTGGTGCTCGCAATGGGAGTGGAACGGAATGTCCTTGACCAGGACCATGTCCTCGTAGCCCGCGACCTCCTCGAACACGCGGTCGAGCACATCGCGACCATCGGACTCATAGCCTGCGAACAATTCGCCATAAGCCCGCACCACGCGCGACGGCGTATCGGCAAGTCCTTCGCGGGTCGGGTCGTCGCCGGCCCAGGCGATCAGCGTGCGAACGGCGGCCTCCGCTTGCTCCCGGGAGGGCCGAACCCGTTCGTCGTCCGCCGAGATCTTGTCGGCCATCGCATCCATGATCGGGCTTTCCTGCATCGTCATTTGTCGCGCAACATACGCGCTTGAACCGGGATTGGACCAGATCCGCTGATCCCAAAACAAGGCCACCACCCGGCTTTGGTGTTTTCGTCGCAAACCCATATATGTTGGCAGAGGTCCGGTGCCCACCCGCCATTTCGGCGAGAAAACGCAGACGAAGGGCCGGACGCGACCGGCCGACCGTGTGCGGTTCGGGTTCTCCGGCTCGGGCGAGGCTTGAACATGATCGACGAGCTCTACAACGAGAAAATTCTCGAATTCGCGGGCAATATTCCGAAGCTCGGACGGCTCGAGCATCCGGATGCGACCGCGACGGCGCACTCGCGCCTGTGCGGATCGACCGTGACGGTCGACCTCGTCTTGAAGGACGGGGTTGTCAGCGATTTCGCGCACGATGTGAAGGCATGCGCGCTCGGCCAGGCCTCATCTTCGATCATGGCACGCACGATCATCGGCTCCACGCCCGATGAGCTGCGTCAGGTGCGTGCGCAGATGCGGTCGATGCTGAAGGAAAATGGCCCGCCACCGGGCGGACGCTGGTCGGATCTCGCCTACCTGGCGCCGGTCCGCGACCATAAGGCGCGCCATGCCTCCACGCTTTTGACCTTCGATGCCGTGGTGGATGCGGTCGACCAGATCGAAGCGCGTCAGAAGGACGAGGCGGCGACTGCCTGACCTCCATGTGTGCGGCGAGCGAAGGCGATAGGGCGGGCGAGGGCGAACGCGGCTCCGGACATCGCTCGGGCAAGTCCGCGCCGGCGCGGCACAACGGTCCCGGCGTGTGGATCGCGCGCGGCCTGATCCGAACCTACCAGCTCACGCTCTCGCCGTTCATTGGGCGCCATTGCCGTTATTTGCCGACGTGCTCGCACTACGCCGAGGAGGCCATCGTTCGCCACGGTTTCTGGGCTGGCGGATGGATGGCTCTGGCACGGTTGTGTCGCTGTCACCCGTTCGGTGCGTCCGGTTTCGATCCGGTGCCGGAGCGCGCCGACCATTCCGGCGGCCGCTGGTGGCGGCCATGGGCGTTCGGTCGTTGGACAGGCGGGCACATCGACCCGAAGACGCGGTTGGATCGCTGACAAGGTCCGGGCAAGCCAGATCTTGACCCTGTGCATCGTCGGCGCCAAAAGCTGGAAAACCAACACAGCCGATGTCATATCCGGCATGACAAACAACACGCTTACCTGCGCTCGTGGGCAGTGAGTGAGCAAGGAGACAAGATGATCAATCTGACCTTTCCCGATGGATCCGTGCGTGAATTCGATGCCGGCGTGACCGGTGCGGATATCGCCGCGTCGATCTCCAAATCCCTGTCCAAGAAGGCGGTTGCGGTCGCGCTCGATGGCGCGCTTGCCGATCTGTCCGAGCCGATCCGCTCCAATGCGGCGATCGAGATCGTGACCCGCGACGACGGCCGCGCGCTGGAGCTGATCCGCCATGACGCGGCCCACGTGATGGCCGAGGCGGTGCAGGAGCTTTATCCCGGTACCCAGGTGACCATCGGTCCGGTGATCGAGAACGGCTTCTACTACGACTTTGCCCGTAACGAGCCGTTCACCCCCGACGACCTGCCGGCGATCGAGGCGAAGATGCGCGAAATCATTGCGCGCGATGCCCCGTTCACCAAGGAAGTCTGGTCGCGCGACGAGGCCAAGCGGGTGTTTGCCGACAAGGGCGAGGCCTACAAGGTCGAGCTCGTCGACGCAATCCCTGACGATCAGGACGTGAAGATCTACAAGCAGGGCGAGTGGTTCGACCTCTGCCGCGGCCCGCATATGCCCTCGACCGGCAAGGTCGGCGAGGCGTTCAAGCTGATGAAGGTGGCGGGCGCCTATTGGCGTGGCGATTCCAACAACGCCATGCTGACGCGTATCTACGGCACGGCTTGGGCTTCCAAGCAGCAGCTCGACGGCTATCTCCATATGCTGGAGGAGGCGGAGAAGCGCGATCATCGCCGTCTCGGACGCGAGATGGACCTCTTTCACTTCCAGGAGGAGGGGCCGGGTGTCGTGTTCTGGCACGCCAAGGGCTGGCGCATGTTCCAGACCCTGGTCTCCTACATGCGCCGCCGGCTGGAAGGCACGTACGACGAGGTCAACGCGCCCCAGATCCTCGACAAGGCCCTCTGGGAGACCTCCGGCCACTGGGGCTGGTACCAGGAAAATATGTTTGCGGTGAAGTCGGCCTACGGCTTCACGCATCCGGACGATGAGCAGGCCGACCATCGGGTCTTCGCCATCAAGCCGATGAACTGTCCGGGTCACGTTCAGATCTTCAAGCATGGCCTGAAGAGTTACCGCGATCTACCTATCCGATATGCGGAATTCGGAACGGTGCACCGCTACGAGCCCTCTGGCGCGTTGCACGGATTGATGCGCGTGCGGGGCTTCACCCAGGACGATGCGCATGTCTTCTGCACCGAGGACCAGCTCGCGGCCGAATGCCTGCGCATCAATGACCTGATCCTGTCGACCTACTCCGATTTCGGCTTCGACGAGATCACGGTGAAGCTTTCCACCCGGCCGGAGAAGCGCGTCGGGTCGGATGCGAACTGGGATCATGCCGAAGAGATCATGGCGGAGGTGCTGGAGCAGATCGCGGCGCAGTCGAGCGGCCGCATCAAGACCGGCATTTTGGAAGGCGAGGGCGCGTTCTACGGGCCGAAGTTCGAATACACGCTGCGCGACGCCATCGGCCGCGAGTGGCAGTGCGGGACGACCCAGGTCGACTTCAACCTACCGGAGCGGTTCGGGGCCTTCTATATCGACAAGGACTCGGAGAAGAAGCAGCCGGTGATGATCCACCGGGCCATCTGTGGCTCCATGGAGCGCTTTCTCGGCATCCTGATCGAAGACTCCGCCGGCCATCTGCCGCTGTGGTTTGCGCCGCTTCAGGTGGTGGTCGCGACTATCACTTCGGACGCGGACGGCTATGCGAACGAGGTCGCGGAGAAGCTGAAGGCGGTCGGGCTGCAGGTGCACGCCGATCTCCGCAACGAGAAGATCAACTACAAGATTCGCGAGCACAGCCATGCCAAGGTGCCCGTGATCCTGGTCGTCGGTCAGCGCGAGGCGGAAGAGGGCTCGGTCAACGTGCGCCGGCTCGGTTCGCGCGATCAGGTCTCCATGTCGCTGGGCGAGGCGATCGGAGCGCTCCGCGAAGAGGCGATGGCGCCGGATCTCAAGCGGGCTCTGGCAACCGTCCAGGCGGCGTAAACCGCGCCGCCACATCGCTTACGATAGGCCGCACCTGCCACGGGTGCGGCCTTTCCGATTCGACGTCACGGTCCCAAGCAGATGGTTGGTCGCCACTATGGTCGATGCCAGCGCAATTCAGGCGTTTGAGGAGCGCGGCTTCAATGCCTGGCCGACCCGCCGCAGCGTTCTGTCCGGCGGCTGGCTTTTCCGGCTCGGGGACGGCTATACCAATCGCGCGAACTCGGTGAACGCCTATCTTCCGAACGCGCCGTTCGATGGTGTCCGCGAACTCGCCGAGGAGCTGTTTTCCCAAAACGGGCTTGCTCCTCTCTTTCGCATGACGCCGCTGGCATCGACCGAAGCGGACAACGCACTTGCGGATGCCGGCTACACAGTCTTCAGCCCAACGCTCTTGCTCACAGCTCCGATCGTGTCGAAGCCTGTCCGCCGTCCGGAACTGCGCCAGAACCAACACTTGGAGCCGTTTGGCGATTCCGTGAAGAGCGGAACGGATCTCCGCGATGTCGTCCTGATAGCGCGCCCGACGCCGGAGTGGATTGGCGGCATTGCCGGAATGCTCGGGCTGACGGAACGAGATGCGGCGGCCCATGAGGCCATCGTTCGCGCAATCGTCATGCCGGCCGCGTTTGCAACCATGCGGAGGGCCGGCAGTGCGGTGGGGTACGGCTTAGCCGTTTATGAGCGCGGGGCCGTGGGGTTGTTCGATCTGGTCGTTGCGGAACGGTACCGGGGCCAGGGGCTTGGCCGGTCGCTGATCGATGCGCTGATGGCCTGGGGGCAAGCGATTGGCGCTCGCCAAGCCTATCTTCAAGTCGCAGAGGCAAATGTCGGGGCGTTAAGGCTCTACGACCGGCTCGGCTTCGGCCGCTTGTATCGCTACCATTATCGCCTTCCACCAAATCGCGTTGCGCCTTGAGGGGGCTTGGCTACTGGGTTGTCGTGGTTGCGGCTGCAGTGGCCGCCGTCGCGGCATTGGCAAGAACTTCCACATCGCGATCGCTGCCGGGCGAGACGGTGAAGTTGCGGCTGTAAATCTGGTCGCGGTTCTTGGCCACGACCGAATAGTCGCCGGCGGCCAGGACGAAACTCGGGAACGCGCCGACGCTTTCCACCACGATGTCGCCGCCGGGGGTGTAGACCGTCCAGGCCGTGTCGGCGAGCGCTTCGCCGCCTTCCTGATCCACCAGCTTGAGCGTCACCGAGGCGGCGCGGTGGCGCATGGTCGCCTCGACCACCTTGCCGGGCTTCACTTCCAGATCCGCCCGGCGAACGGCATTCACGCCGCCATAGTGGCTGACGACGTGATAGGTGCCGGCGGCGAGGGGAACCACCTCGTTCGGGCTGGCCTCCGCGATCAGGCGGCGTCCGTCCGGAAAGCCTTCGTTCGGCTCGTAGATCGAAAAGGTGAGCGGCTCTCTCGGTGCCGTCCCGTCCGGATCCATGACGGCGCTGAGCTGCAGGCCGCCGGCATTCAGCGAGAAGGTTTCCGTCTGGACGTCGCGGAAGAGGTCCACGCGCTTGGCGGCGGTCGCGCGGCCGAAAGCGGCGTGCACGATATAGCGGCCCGGCTTTAGGCGGAAATCAGCGTCGCCGCCGACACGTTCGGCGATCAGCGGCAGCCGGCCATCGGCATCGGGAATCACGCCGAACACGCGCCAATGCACGCCATTGTCGAGCGGCCGCCCCGTCTCCGTCAGCTTGGCGATGAGATAAAGCGCGGTTTCCTGGTCGGAGGGGGTGCCGGTGTCGATGCCGGCCGGCGGGGCATATTGGGAGATTGCGGCGCTGAACTCCGGGCTGTTCAGCATCGGGAAATTCGAGACGGTGGAAAAGTCCGGCAGGGGACGCTCGGGCGCGTTCGGATCGGGCTTCGCTTTTGGCACGGGGACATCTGCGGCCAGTGCCGGTGCGGCCAGCGCCAGGAGGAGCGCGGCGACCGCTGCCAATCGTCCGGTCGCTTTCAGCTTCATCTCCGCCAAATCCTCGTTCGCATTGCGTCGACGGATCGCAGCCATCCAGCCGCCTCCGTCCTTTTCGTCTCGTACGATCCCATTTAGATCCTGAATACGATGTCGATATCGTGGCCACAAGCCTTGAGCCCATTGCCACGCCCGAAACCTGATCCCCATTTGCCTTCCTCCGGCCCGTTTCCGAGCCCGGGAATCAGAGACTTCATAGGACACATCCCGTAAATGACCGACCTGTTGACCCATCTGCGGACCCGTCGCTCGGTTCCCGCTGCCAATCTGTCCGCGCCGGGACCCGATGCGGAGACCCTACAGGACATGCTGACGATCGCCGCCCGCGTTCCCGACCACGGTAAGCTCGCGCCCTGGCGGTTCATCCTGTTCGAGGGCGACAATCGGCTGGCCTTCGGCGAAGCGCTGGCAGAGATCGTCAAATCGCGGGACTCCAACGCCGGCGACGATCTGCTGACGCGCGAGCGCAACCGATTCGCGCACGCGCCCCTGGTGGTCGGGGTGGTGAGCTGCGCCGGCCCGCATCCGAAGATCCCGGAATGGGAGCAGATCCTGTCGGCGGGCGCGGTCTGTCTGAACCTGGTTCATGCCGCCTATGGGCACGGCTTTGCGGCCCAGTGGATCACGGAGTGGTTCGCCTTCGATCCGGAGGTGCTGAAGATGCTCGATCTGGAGCCGAGCGAGCAGATTGCCGGCTTTGTCCATATTGGGACCGCAGCGGGGGCCCCGATGGATCGTGCGCGTCCGGATGTCGAAGGCCTGACGACCCGCTGGGCGCCGAAGGGCTAGTTCGCCCCGGTCTTTGCGATAGGTCGGCTTTCTACGTCTCCGCCAGCCGGGCGCGTTCCAGGATGCGCTCGGCGCGTCGCAAATGCGGCCGGTCGACCATCTCCCCATCGATCCCGACCACGCCGGCATCGGGGTTGGCGGCAAAGGCGGCAACGATGCGCCGCGCGGCTTCGATCGCCTCGGAGCTGGGCGTGAAGGCGGCGTTGATTGCCGGCACCTGGGCGGGGTGGATCGCCATCTTGGCCGTGAATCCGTCGCGAGCGGCGTCGCGCGCTTCCGCCACCAACCCATCGAGATCGCGGAAATTGGTATAGACCGCGTCGATCGGGGCGGCGCCGGCATGGACCGCACCGGCCAGGCAAAGCGATCTTGCCATCCGGATCGGGTCGGTGAAGCTGCCGTCGTCCGCCCGCGTGCTCGTGGCGCCGAGGTCTGCCGACAGATCTTCTCCGCCCCAGGCAAGTCCGCGCAGCCGCGAACTGGCGTCTCGGTAGCTGTCGAGCTGAAACAGTGCGCCGGCGGTTTCCGTCGCCACAACCAGGATTTCCGTGGCGCCGTCGGCGAGATCGTGCTCCGCCTCCCGCACGGCGAGCTTGGCGTCGAGCCGGGTTACATCGGGCCCGCCGCCGGCCTTGGGCAGCATCACGCCGTCGGGTCTGGCGGCCATCACGGCATCGAGATCGGCGTCGGTCAGACCTGTGTCGTACGCGTTCACCCGAACCACGAGGCGTGGGCGGGCGCGTTCGGCGACGATGGCGGACAGAAAGTCCGCAACGCTGCGCCGTGCCGCGTCTTTGGCGCTGGCGGCGACGGAGTCCTCCAGGTCGAGGATCAGGACGTCAGCGCCGCTGATGAGCGCCTTGTCCATCTTCCGGTGGCTGTCGCCAGGCACGAAAAGGAGCGAACGCATGGCAGCGCTCGTCTCACGTCTGCGGCTTGCGGCGGACCATCACGGTTCGTTTGGAAATGGCGACGGCGACATCGTTCTGATTGTAGGCGGTGTGCTCGAGTTCCAGGATCCCGGCGTTCGGCCGTGATTTCGATTCGCGCTTGCCGAGCACCACCGTCTCCGCGCGGATCGTATCGCCGTGGAAGACGGGTGCGGGGAAGCGGACTTCGCTCATGGCGAGGTTGGCAATCGTGGTGCCGACGGTGAGATCGCTCACGGAAATGCCGACCAGAAGCCCTAGCGTGAAGAGGCTGTTGACCAGCGGCTGGCCCCAATCCGTCTCCGTCTCGCAATAGTGGCGATCGATGTGCAGTGGCTGCGGGTTCAGCGTCATGTTGGAGAACAACATGTTGTCGGCTTCGGTGACGGTGCGGCGCAGCGTGTGCCGATAGACCGTGCCGACGACGAAATCCTCCAGATAGAGCCCACCGCGATCCGACATATTCCCTCGCCTGACAGTCGTTCCGGTCCCGCGGACGTCCTCCCTCCGCGTGGTTTAAGCCGGAGTGTGATCAATCGCCTGGATGACGGCAACTGCAACTGTCTCAGTATCGAAACTGCTCGGCCAGAATGCGCTCGTCCCAGCTATGATCGGGATCGAACATCACGAGGCTCTTCGATTTCACGTCTTCCGCCACCTCGACTTCCACGACCGAGCGGATCTCCACGTGATCGGCGGCTGCCGCCACCGGCCGCTTTGCCGCCTCGCAGATTTCCATCCGCACGGTCACGTGGTTCGGCAACAGGGCGCCGCGCCAGCGCCGCGGCCGGAACGCGCTGATCGGGGTCAGCGCAAGCAGCGGGGCGTAGATCGGCAGGATCGGGCCGTGGGCGGAGAGGTTATAGGCAGTGGATCCGGCCGGTGTGGAGACCAGCACGCCATCGCAGATCAATTCCTCGAGCCGCACGCGCTTGTCGATGGAAATGCGCAGCTTCGCGGCCTGATGGGTCTGGCGCAGAAGCGAGACTTCATTGATTGCCCGGGCGGTGTGTTCCGCGCCGTAGACATCGCGGGCAGTCATTAGAAGCGGGCGGATCGCCGTGGTTACGGCGGCATCGATGCGCTCGTGCAGACCGTCGACCCGATACTCGTTCATCAGGAAGCCGACCGAGCCGCGGTTGAGACCGTAGATCGGCTTGCCGGTGTTCATGAAGCGGTGCAGCGTGGTCAGCATCAGGCCGTCGCCGCCAAGCGCGACGATCACGTCCGCTTCGTCCGCCGGGATGTCGCCGTAGCGGGCGACGAGTTCCGCCCGCGCGGCCTCGGCCTCGTCGGTGGGGCTTGCGACGAACGCGATTTTTGCGGTGGAACGAGGCTCGGTCATGGCGGAGGTGTCCGGCGGCGAGTTTGGCGTGCCTAGCATGCGCTTAGCCGCCTGCCAACGTCGTGGGAAGTCATTGAGGGCAAGCAAGGAGCGGCCATGCCGGAGAGCGAGACGACTCTGATCTACACCACCTGTCCCGATCTTGAGAGCGCAAAGGCGATCGGCGGCCATCTGGTGCGAAATAATCTGGCGGCCTGCACGAACATTCTGCCCGGAATGGTCTCCGTATTCCGTTGGGAGGGCGAGATTGCCGACGAGGCCGAAGTGGCGATGATCGTGAAGACCCGCCGCGCGCTGATCGACAAGGTCACCGCGGCGATCGTGGAACACCATCCCTACGACACGCCGGCCGTGGTGGCGCTTCCGGTGGTCGGCGGGTCCGTGCCGTTCCTGGCGTGGATCGCGGCGGAGACGGCGGACGGCTGACGGGAGCGCTCAGCGCTTGCTGAGGAGCCTCTCCGCTCTTTCCAGATCGGTCGTCGTGTTGACGTTGAAGAACGGGTCGACCATTTCCCCGCCGACGACCACCGGATCGAAATCGACTATCGTCGCACCGACGCGATCGAGCCAGCCCATCATGGCGCGGCGTCTGTCCTGCTTCAGAAATGTCTCCAGGCCATCCAGAAGCGCGACATCGAACAGGGCGGCGACCGGATGCGGCTGGCCGGCCGACCGCGCGATCCGGGCAGGGCCGGAGGATGCGAGCAAACGGGCGACGAAATCCGGCGGGAGCAACGGGGCGTCGACCGGCACGGTCACCACACGCTCGGCCTCTAGCGCGTCGCGGGCCCAGCGGAGCGCGGTGGCGATGCCGGCCAGCGGGCCCGGCCGGCTGTCGTCCGGGTCGCGAATCAGGGGCAGTCCGAACTGCGCGATCATCGGATCGGTCTCCGCAACGTTGATCGCGAGAGCGCCGCATTGGGGGGCGAGCCGGTCGATCATATGGGCCAGCAGCGGCTCTCCGCGAAGCTCGGCAAACGGCTTGTTGCCGCCGATCCGGCTGCCGAGGCCGCCGGCGATGATGACTCCAGGCGGTGCGGCCGGATCCTGGTTCTGGTCTCGCAGCATTGATCGTGTTTCAAAGATCTCTAAGTCAGTCGGATGAGGCGAGGCCGCAAACGTGCGGCGTCTCGCCCGCGATGTCAGGACGAAATCCACATGAAGTGGCCACTGAAAGGCAGGAAAGCCAAGATGGCAACGCCGACAAAGGAGGCAGTGCGCGAGCGCCTTGCCACGATCGAGGGGCCGGACGGATCGGGCGACCTCATCTCGCTCGGTCTCGTCTCGGATATCTACGTGTCGGACGGACGCGTGGCCTTTTCCATCACGGTGCCGGCCGACCGCGCCCATACGCTGGAGCCGCTGCGCAAGCGCGCGGAGGAAACGGTGAAAGCCATGTCGGGCGTCGAGCGGGTGATGGTGGCGCTGACAGCGGAACGCGCGCCGGGGCAAGGGCAGCCTGCACAGCCGCAGCGCCCCGCGCAGCCCCCAAATCGAGGTCCGGCCCAGGCGCCGGGCGGTGGCGGTCAATCGTCCGGGCGGTCGGGACCGGTACCGGGGATCGGCGCGGTGATTGCGGTCGCCTCTGGCAAGGGCGGCGTCGGCAAATCCACCACGGCGGTGAATCTCGCCTGCGCGCTTGCCCGCAAGGGGCTCTCCGTCGGCGTGCTCGATGCCGATATCTACGGCCCCTCGATGCCACGGCTTCTAGGCATCACGTCGAAACCGCAGACCCTGGAAGACAAGCGCATCAAGCCGCTGGAGGCGCACGGGATCGAGGTGATGTCGATCGGCTTCCTGGTGGATCCCGAAGCCCCGATGATCTGGCGCGGCCCGATGGTCGTGTCCGCGCTGACCCAGATGCTGAGGGATGTGGCCTGGGGCAATCTGGACGTGCTGGTGGTCGACATGCCGCCGGGCACCGGCGACACCCAGCTCACGCTCGCCCAGAACGTGCCGCTCGCCGGTGCGGTGATCGTCTCGACGCCGCAGGATCTTGCGCTGATCGATGCCCGCAAGGGCCTTGCCATGTTCGAAAAGGTCGATGTGCCGATCCTGGGCATCATCGAGAATATGAGCCATTTCATCTGCCCACACTGCGGCGAGCGCTCGGACGTGTTCGGCACCGGCGGCGCGCGCACCGAGGCGGAGCGGCTGCACGCGCGCTTCCTCGGCGAAATTCCGTTGCACATGTCGATTCGCGAGCGGTCCGATGCGGGCACGCCGATCGTGATCGCGGAACCGGACAGCCCTCAGGCGCAGGCCTTCATGGCCGTGGCGGACGGCGTGTTGGAAGGCCTGGACCAGGCCCAGGCGGCGGCACGTCCGCAACCGCGCATCGTGGTGGAGGACTAGGGTCATTCCAGGCGGAGTGGGAACCGGTTCGCCTGGAAACCTGCTCGCTACTGCAGCATCCGATCGCGAGCAAAGAGACCGAGGACGAGGGCGGCAAGGACGCCGACGATCATGGGGATGAACATCGGCCACGGTGTGCCGGCGAACATCTCCATGTCGAACATGCGCCCGACCAGCACGGTCGCGACCGCGCCGCCGCCGACCTGAAGCGCGCCGGCGGTGCCCGAGGCCGCGCCCGCCAGATCCGGATGGACGCTGACGGCGCCGGCAATGGCGTTCGGCAGCGAAAACCCGTTGCCGAGCCCGGTGATGCTGAGCGGGGCGAACAGAGCGAGCGGATGGTGCACGCCGGCCAAATGCAGGGCGACGGCGATCAGGATCCCGACGATCGACAACAGGTTGCCGATGGTGATCATGCGGGAGATCCCGATCCGCGCACCGAACCGGCCGGTGACGAAGTTGCCGAACACGTAACCGACCACCAGCGGCATGAAATAGAAGCCGAACGCGCCAGGGCTGATCCCCATCACCCGAATCGCGACGTACGGCCCGCCCGACACCAGCGCGAAGAAGGTGCAAGACAGCAGCATCAGCGTGCCGGCGAACACCCAGAAGGCGCGCATGCGCAAGAGCTGGCCGCTGCCCTTCAGCCACGCCTTGAACGAGGAGGTTTCCGCGCTGGCGGTGCGCGTTTCAGGCAACGAGAAGAAGGCCACGAGCAGAATGAGGCCGCCGAACACGGTCATTACCTCGAACGCCGCGCGCCAGCCGAAGGCCTGGTCGAGCTGCCCGCCGATGGCGGGCGCCAGAACCGGGGCGATGGCCATGCCCATGTTGAGATAGCCGATTCGCCCGGCCGCGCTGGCCCGATCGGAGGTGTCGCGCACGATTGCCCGGGCGAGCGAAAGCCCCGCGCTGCCGCCAATCGCCTGGATCATCCGGGCAATCAGCAGCGTGCCGATGCTTTCCGCCATCGCGCAGGCAAGGCTGCCGATAACGTAGAGCACCATGCCGACGAGCAACACCGGCCGGCGCCCGAATCGGTCGGAAAGCGGCCCCATGATGAGCTGACCGATCGCGGTCGCTGCGAGATAGGCGGTGATGGTGAGCTGGACCATCGTCGCGTCGGTCTGAAGCGCAAGCTCCATGCCCGGCAGCGACGGCACGTACATGTTCACGGCCACCGGCTGCATGGTCGAAACCAGGATCAGGACGATGAGCGCGGGTGGTTTCGGATGCTGGGGGGCCTGAAAAGAAGAGCTCATGAGTTGGCTTTGGCAGCCCGCCGCGGGCTTGGCAAGCCGTATTCGCCTCGTGTGCCAACAACAGTAAGGGCGTCCGGCGACACGATGCTGTCATGAAACCATTGGCTCGGTTCGCTATCGGGACATTCGATGGTTCCCGCCGTGCAGGGACCAAGAAAGCTGTCCGGAGTGTCGCCACCATGGCCGTCCCACCCAAGCCGAACGGCACGGCAAACGCGGAAGGGGATCTCAACACCTCGCCGCGTCGGGCCGATTGGCAGGCTCGCAATGTCGGGCCCGAGGCGGCGAATCTCGTCGCCCGCGACGCGGTCGTGTTTCTGCATCAAAGCTTGTCGACGCCCTGCCTGACGGCGCTTGAGGCGGCCGAGGGCCCGTGGCTCGTCGATCTCACCGGCCGCCGCATTCTCGATTTTCACGGCAATTCGGTGCACCAGCTCGGCCATGGCCATCCCGCTGTGGTCGCCGCGATCCGCGAGACGCTGGAGCGGCTGCCGTTCGCGCCCCGTCGTTACACCAATCGCCCGGCGGTCGAGTTCGCCGAGGCGCTGGTGCAGAAGGCGCCGGGCGCACTCAAGAAGGTGCTGTTCGCGCCGAGCGGGGCGGCGGCGGTCTCCATGGCGTTGAAGCTCGCGCGCACCGCGACCGGGCGCCACAAGACGCTGTCGATGTGGGACGCCTTCCATGGTGCCAATCTCGATACGATCTCCGTCGGCGGCGAGGCGATCTTCCGGCAGGAGGCGGGGCCCCTGCTGCCGGGAGCCGAACACGTGCCGCCGCCGGCCTTGGCAAGGCGCTTCTTCGGCGACGATGCGCGGGCGCCCGAGCGGCTCGCCGACTATATCGACTATGTTTTGGAGGTTCAGGGAGATGTGGCGGCCGTCGTTGCCGAGCCCATGCGCTGGACCACGCTGGAGCCGCCACCGCCTGGCTTTTGGGCCCGCGTTCGCGCGTCTTGCGATCGACATGGCGCGCTACTGATCTTTGACGAGATCCCAAGCGCGCTTGGGCGCACCGGCACTTTCTTTTTCACCGAGCAAGCCGGCGCGGTGCCGGACATGCTCGTCCTGGGGAAGGGGCTCGGCGGCGGCACCATGCCGCTTGCCGCACTGCTTGCCCGTGGCGATCTGGATGTCGCCGGCGACCAGGCCATCGGCCACTACACCCACGAAAAGAGCCCGGTTGCCTGCGCCGCCGGGCTCGCCGCACTTCACGTCGTCGACGGAGAAGGGCTGTGCTCCCGCGCCATGCGGCTCGGGGCAGAGGCCCTTGGGCGGCTACGCGACGGACTGATGGATCTGGAACAGGCGAGGGCGGTGCGCGGTGTCGGGCTGGCGCTTGCGGTCGAACTCGACAGCCCGGACCGGGCCGATCGGGTACTCTACGCCGCACTCGACGCCGGTGTCAGCTTCAAGGTGGGCGGAGGAACGGTGGTCACGCTCTGCCCGCCGCTTACGATTGCGGAATCGGATCTGGCATGGGGGCTGGATGCGGTCGTGTCCGCCATCCGTGCGTGCGGATAAATCGTTTCCGGCACAAGTGGGAACCGGTTTTCCGTCCGAAAACGCGTCGGAATATGTTTATCGCTCCCGCCGGCTCGCCTTGCTCGCGGCTGCGCGGGCGCAGCCTCCGGCCGGGGCGAGGTCGCGCGCTGGCGGGACGCATATTCAGGCGAACTGGATTCCCCTCAGCCGCCTGTCATCGACATATGGCGGGAAACGGCTGGTGCCTGACCGCGATCAATCACGAAATCGTGGCCTTCCGGCTTGCGGGCGATGGCCGCGTCGATCGCCGCGTGCAGGAGTTCGTCGCCTTCCGACGCTCGCAATGGGGCACGTAGGTCCGCAGCGTCCTCGTGGCCGAGGCACATGAACAGCGTGCCGGTGCAGGTCAGCCGCACCCGGTTGCACGACTCGCAGAAATTGTGGGTCATCGGCGTGATGAAGCCGAGCCGTCCGCCGGTTTCCTCCACGCGGACATAACGCGCCGGCCCGCCGGTGCGGTCTGGCAGGTCGGTCAGCGTGTAGCGCTGCTCCAGGGAGCGGCGGACCTCCGAGAGCGGCAGGAACTGGTCGGTGCGGTCGCCTTCGATGTCGCCCAGCGGCATCGTCTCGATCATCGTCAAATCGTAGCCGCGCTCGTGGCAGAAGCGCAGCATGGTCTCGATCTCATCGGCGTTGACGTCGCGCAACGCCACCATGTTGATCTTAACCTGCAGCCCGGCTTCCTCCGCGGCGCGCAGGCCATCCATCACCTTGCCGAACTGGCCCCAACGCGTAATGGACTTGAAGCGGTCCGGATCGAGCGTGTCGAGCGAGACATTGAGACGGCGGACACCGGCCGCGCGCAAATCGTCGGCGAAGCGGGAAAGCTGCGAGCCATTGGTGGTGAGCGTCAGCTCCGAAAGCGCGCCGGATTTCAGGTGCCGCGAGAGCGAGTTGATGAGATCGAGCAGGTTGCGCCGCACTAGCGGCTCGCCGCCGGTCAGCCGCAGCTTGCGCACGCCGCGCGCGACAAAGGCGGAGCACAGCCGATCGAGCTCCTCCAGGGTCAGGAGGTCGCGCTTTGGCAGGAACGTCATGTTCTCCGCCATACAATAGACACAGCGGAAATCGCACCGGTCGGTCACCGACACGCGCAGATACGTGATCGCCCGTGCGAACGGGTCGATCAGCGCCGGGCGCGCGGTGTCGGAATGTCGAAAGCCGATCTCACCCATTTGACGCGGCAGTCCCTTGCTCCAGATGCGGTCATGTCGGCGAGGGACTGGCCCTGCCAACGCGAAAGCGCAATATACACGCGAATATGACGGCGATCCCCGGATGGGACAAGGGGAGGGGCCGTATTCAAATCGGTCGAATTCGAAACCGGATGGAGCAAGCGCCGATGACCGCAACACTTTCCGCCTGGCCGTCCGAGCTGCGCTTGAAGAAGGGCCGGCAGACCCTTGCGATCACCTGGGACGACGGTTCAACTTCCGAGCTTGCGGCGGAATATCTGCGGGTGCAGTCGCCATCGGCGGAGGTCAAAGGCCACACGCCGAGCGAGCGCAAGACCGTCGGCGGCAAACGCGACGTGACGATCTCGGCGATCGAGCCGGTGGGGAACTATGCCGTCCGCCTGGTGTTCGCCGACGGCCATTCGACCGGCATCTACACGTTTCGCTATCTGGCGGAACTTGCGCGCGACCACGATCGGATCTGGCAGGACTATCTGACCGAACTGGAGGCGAAGGGGCTGGCGCGGGATCGGCCGGGAGCGCTGTGATCAAAGCCTGAAAAAGACGGGAGTGCGGTGTTTTGGGGATCACCCACAATTTTTCTCCGCCAAGCGGTTCCCTTCCGAACGATCTTGTTTTAGGAACGCCCTCTCGTTACATCCGGATCGGTCGACGCCGGTCCTGAGCCGCCGGTTCAGGTCTTTCCCGACGAGAGCAAAACGCTCTCCGGCAAAAGGCTCTGGACGGTCACCGCGCCAGCGGTGGGGGATAGTTTAACGGTAGAACAGCGGACTCTGACTCCGTTAGTCCAGGTTCGAATCCTGGTCCCCCAGCCACTCGCCCGCCTGATAGCGCCGCCGCTTTCCAGCTCACATTTGCGAATCTGCCATCGCATCGGTTGTGAGGGGGCTTTCCTTCGGCTCCGCCTGGGCTTTTGCAATATGTGGCGGGTCCATGCGCTGAACTCTGCACACCGACTAGCTCATTGATGCGCAGCACTCATGATTCAAATCAATTTCATGCCGCTTATCACACGGGGCCGGCGGCAATAGGTTGACGTGAGCGGATCTGGCACCATCGGCAGGGAGCACGAGATGAGCTGCCGCCGCGAACAATTCGAGCGCATCCCGCCGATCGAGACGACGGGTCTGACGTTAGAAAACCTGCAGGAAAGATGCTCAGATGATCCTGGAAGAGACCTATACCCTGTCCAACGGCGTCGCGATCCCGAAGCTCGGGCTCGGAACGTGGATGATCGACGACGACAAAGTCGCCGAGGCCGTGAAGGCGGCGGTGAAACTCGGCTACCGCCACATCGATACGGCCCAGGCCTACGGCAACGAACGCGGCGTAGGGGAAGCGGTTCGCACCTGCGGCCTCGCGCGTGACGAGATCTTCGTGACGACCAAGTTGGATGCGTCGCACAAGAATTACACGGACGCGAAACAGGCGATCGACGGATCGCTGCAAACGCTCGGGCTCGACCAGATCGACCTCATGATCATCCACAGCCCGCAGCCTTGGCAGAATTTCGGCGACGAAGATCGCTTCTTCGAAGGCAACGTGGAAGCCTGGCGTGCGCTGGAAGAGGCCTATAACGCCGGCAAGCTCCGCGCGATCGGGGTGTCCAACTTCCAGAAGGCGGATTTGGACAACCTGCTGGACAAGGTCGCCGTCAAGCCGATGCTGAACCAGATCCTGGCGCATATCAGCAACACGCCGTTCGATCTGATCGACTATGCCAAGAGCAAGGGCCTGCTGGTGGAAGCCTACTCGCCCGTCGGCCACGGCAAGATCCTGGACAACAGGGAAATTGCCGACATCGCCGCGAAATACGGTGTCAGCGTGCCGCAGCTCAGCATCCGCTACTGCCTGCAGCTCGGTCTGCTCCCGCTGCCGAAGACGGCGAACCCGGACCACATGCGCACCAACGCAGCGGTGGATTTCGAGATCTCCGACGCGGACATGGAAACGCTGAAAGCCGTCGAGCGCATCAAGGACTACGGCGACGCCAGCGTCTTTCCCGTCTATGGCGGCAAGATGTGAGCTGACGAACGGCCCGTCCGCATGGGAAGGCGGGAGCAGCTACCCGATAACGGTGCGCGGCGGAAATGGACAAAGAAATCTTCTCGTCCATTTCCGCCGCGCTTCCACGCGTTCGCGCCTATTCGAACCTCTTCCAAGGCGACGATGCCAGATAGCCGGCGACCTCGCTCGCAGGCATCGGCTTGCCGAACAGATAGCCTTGCCCGAAGTCGCATCCGAGGCGCTTCAGATTCTCCGATTGGCTGAGCTCTTCGATGCCCTCGGCGGTGGTGACGACGCCCAGCCCGTGGCTGAGGCCGACGATCGCCTTGATGACGTTCATCTGCCGCTCGTCGGTCTCGAACGACGAGACGAAGCTGCGGTCGATCTTGATCTCGTCAAACGGGATGTTTGAGAGTTGCGAAAGGCTCGAATAGCCCGTGCCGAAATCGTCGAGGACGATTTGAACGGAGGCGTTTCGGAGTTCATCGATGACCTCGCCCGCCACCGCGAGTTCCTGGACCAGCGCGCTTTCGGTGATTTCCACTTCGAAACGATCCGGCGGGAAGCCCGTCTCGTGCAGGATTTGCAGGATACGCGCGCCCAGCGTCCGGTCCGTGAGCTGCAAGGGCGAAATATTGAAGGCCAATCGCGCCTCCTTCGGCCAGGCGAGCGCATCGATGCAGGCTCGGCGGAGGAGGTTGTCGGAGAGGTCGGCAATCAAACCGGCCTCTTCGGCGATTCCGATAAACACGGTTGGCGGGATAGGGGCGCCGCTCTCGTCGGTCCAACGCGCGAGCGTCTCAAAGCCATGCAAGACGCCGGTCCCGAGCGTGATTAGCGGCTGGTAGTAAGGCACGATGGAATCGGTGCGGATGGCCTCGCGCAGTGCGTGTTCCAGGGCGATCCGTTTGCTGACCTCTTCCTGGAGCGCGGGATCGAAGACGCGGATGCTGTTCCTTCCGTGCTGTTTCGCATCATTCAAGGCGAGTTCGGCGCACTGGATGGCATCGCCCATGTTGGTCGCGTGTTCGCGCGGGTTGCAGATGCCGACCGAGGCCCCGATTGCCACCTGGACACTGCCGATCAGCATCGGCTCGCCGAGCCTTCGGATCGTATCCGTCACGGTCTCTTCCAGGGCGCCATCGAAGGGAATTTGCGAGAGAACGAGGAATTCGTCGCCGCCGAGGCGGATGATTTCGTCACCGGGAAAGAGGTTTCTCAACCGGTCCGCCACAATCTGCAGAAGCTTATCGCCGCCATTCTGGCCGATTAAGTCATTGATGCCTCTGAAATCATCCAGATCGAGGGCGAAGATGGTGTTGGGCATCTCGCCGACGGTGCGGCCGAGTTCGCCGACCACGTTCTCATCGGCGTAGTGCCGATTGAACAACTGGGTCAGAGGATCGTGGAACGCGTACCAGACGGCCGTTTGCTCGGCCCGGTCGCGCCGACGCATCTCCGCTCTTAAGTCTTGGTGGCGGCGCCATCCGTAGATGAAGCCGACCACGCCGACCACCAGGAGTGCCGTGATGAGTTCGTCGAGTTCCCAGTCCTCGTGCTGAAGCATAAACTCGTGAAAGGAATCGTAGATATCGATGTAGAGAAACAGACCATAGAGCGCGCCTCCAACGAGTATGGCGATGAGGCCGTCGCGGCCAGCTCGTGTCTGAAGCATTTTCATCTGCCAAAAAAATTTGTTGGGCTCGGCGCAAATCCCGAATCTAAAACTATACGTCGACACGTAATTTTTAGCTTTGATGCCCGTGCTGGCAAGAGGCGGAAAAATCGATCCGGTCCGGACGCATCGATCCGGTTGCCGGAAACACCTTGCCGTGGGCACGCACAATCACCCGAAAAGCAAATCAAGGCCAAGCGTGTGTCGGACCGATTGCCAAGTCTCGCTTTTCTTGAAATGGCGTTGATTATCTGAGTTCAGGCGGCAGGCCGAAGATGGCCTCGGTGGCGCCCAAGGTGAGATTAAGCCCTTTCACCAAGCACCAGCGACGAGCGTGCGAGCCGGCGGTGGGTTCGATCGCGGCGCCATGATGCGACCAGGCTGTGTTCATGAAGGCGGTGACGCGGCCGGGGCGAAAGTCGATCGTTCGGTATTGCTCGGTATCGACGGAAATCAGCTCCTGCGGCTTGGTCCGGGCCATCAGACCGAGCGCGTCGGCGGGAGAAAGGTCGCGGCGAACCTCGTAGAGCCGGGTGCCCCAGTCCTCGCGCCAGCCGTCTTCCGGCGCCAGATAGACGACGATGCTGATCAGCCGGTTGGGCCAGTCCAAATGGATTGGCAACTCGCTGGATTGGTCGCGGATGTTCAGCGCACCGGCCATCGACCAGTCGGCGAGCTCTATTTCCGTCAATCGGGTTGCGGCCGTCTCGCCGAAGAGGTGGTCGAACAGCCGTTCTCGGCTCGGGCGGAATTTCTGATAGAAGGCGTTCGCCACTTGCGGCGTGAAGAGCTCCTGTTCCAGACGCTGGAAATAGGCGCTCTGACGGGCATCGAGCTTGTCGAGATCGTCGGCCTCCCGCCAGGTCTGGAAGGTATGGAGGCCGCTGCCGACATCCTGAAACAAAGTCTCGTCCGGCAGGTGGTCGTAGAGCGCCTGGAGCTCATTGTCGCTGAAGAGCCCGTCCAGGAACAGGTGCGGACAGGGATCTTCCACGACCTCGGCGGCGGACACCAGATCCAGAAAACGGCGCTCGGAGGGAAGCGGTGCGGATGGAACGTTCATGCGTGACTTTCCCAAAAGCCCTCGGCGATGCGCAGCGAGGCGGCGATGTCATGGGACGGCAACGTGCTGACGATCGACTGCGGCAGTTCCCACCAGCGGCTGGTTAGCAGGCGCTCGCGGGTTTCCTGGTCGAAGCGGTAGCGGATCAGGCGGGCAGGGACGCCGCCCACGATCGCGTAGGGCGGGACGACATGGGTCACCACCGCGCCCGCCGCCACGCACGCGCCATGGCCGATATGGCAGCCGTCCAGCACGATCGCATTCGCGCCGATCCAGACATCGCAGCCGATCACCGTCGGGCTCAGGCTCTCGATCATCTGGGCTTCGGTGAGGTCGTCGAGCGCTTCGGCGTCGATGTCCAGAAGCCCGGTGGTGAGGCGATCGACCGGGTGCGACACCGCGCCGACGAGGGCAAGCGCATTGATGGAGCAGTGCCGCCCGATGACCACGTTGTTCGGCATTTGGGTGCGGCAATGAAAGTAGGAATTCCGTCCCATCAGGAAGTTATGGGCGGAAAACTCTGCGCCGACGCGGCAGCTCTTCTCCAGGAATTGGAAGCGGCGGAAATCGCCGGCGAAATCGGCAATGTCGACCGCCTCGGGGCCGAGCCAGTCGGTGAAGCTCGCAAGTGCGTGGAGCTGGTTTTCCGCAAGACTCATGGAGCGGCCTCGTGTGGAGCATGTGGCCACAGCATGGCCGGTTCGATGGCGGAGAAAGCGACGCCGGTGAGCTGCTTTTCGGCAAGCGGCGAATGAATGTGGCCGAATGCGACGCGGCGTGTGCGGTCTTCGCTCAGGAGCCCGCGCCGGTGGGTGATGGAGGTGTCGAAGACGAGCACTGTCCCGGCCGGTGCTTCGATGTCCTCGAAGGGCATGTCCGCGCCTGCGCAGACAGGACGTTCCCGGTAGTCGAGACCGTCGCGCCACTCCTGCAGGCGGATGCGGTGGTTGGCGTAATGGGTGCCGCGCTTCACCGCAAGCGCACCGCTATCCACGTCGACATCGCTCACATAGAGCATCAGCCGAAGCGTCAGGGTTGGATCCCAGTGGGGATGGTGGTTTCCGGGCCCGTCGACGTCCCGCTTGGGGCTGTCGACGGCAAGCGAGATGAACTCGACTTGAGGCGCAGAGGCCAAGCCGAAATAGGCTCCGGCCAGGGCGCAGAACCAGGCGGGGGCGAGGGCGCCGTGCAGTCGGTCGAAGCCAGCAGCGGCGAGATCTTGGCTGGTGGCGGCGAAGATCCGCTCGCCATCCATTTCGTAGGGTGGCTTGATGCGCGAAAGCGCGCCGGAGGTGGCCCGTTCGTGCTCTTCCAGAAGGGCGTGCCGATCCTCAGCGAGAAGTCCCGGCAGGATCACGACGCCGTCGCGGCGAAGATCGCGGAGCAGGGTGGAGCCATCGGGAACGGTGGGCGGTGGTTCGCTGGTCATGACTCTCCAGCCATTTGGGCTGCCTCCTGCTCGGCCGTCGTCACGGCGAAGTCGTAAAGCCGATGTTCGGCAGGAAAACGGTCCCGCATGCGCTCGCGCCAGCGCTCCGGATCGGCGAGGCGTTCCGAGCGGAGGGCAGCGTTGGAGCGCGGCAGCGGCGGACACGCGACGCCGAGACGGCGGGCAAGCACAGGAAGCCCGCTGCCGAGCCGCTCCACCGTCCCGATCCACACAAGGTCCTCGGCGAGGCGGTCGACCAGATCGGGATCGCGGAGATCGACTGGCAGGCCGAGATAGGGAAACAGGCACGGCCAGGTCAGGACATCTTCGAGCCAGGCCGTCAGCGTATCGGCGGGCCGGTCGCCCATTGCCACCTGAAAGAAGTAGCTCGACACCATCATCTCCAGAGGATCGCGCAGGACGGTGATGAACTGGCGCGCTTCGGGGTAGACATCGCGCACGCCGATCGGCCAGGCATGGTGGTAGAAATGGCCATGCACGCACCAGCCGGCGCCGCCGGGCGTGCGTTCGGGCGGTTCTGCGTCGGGATAGTGCAGATGCAGCCGCCCGTGGAAGGCGGTGCGCAGCCATGCGGCCAACGAGGTGCCGGCGCATTTGGGAATGTGCACGGAGACCAGCAGCCGGTCGGGCTCATAAGGCCGCATCGAAATCCTCAAGCAATAGAACGGAGGGAACGAGTTCGGCGTGGTCGAGGCGCAAGAGGGTGTAGCCGATGCCGGCGAGCCCGTCGAAGAGGCCGGGCAGGGGCACGCCGCCACCGGGCACCCGAAACCGGCCTTCGCGGACCGCGCGCATGCAAAGAGCCGCGGCCGCTTCGCGCGCCCGCTCGGGATCGCCCACCGTCCGCCACATCTCGATGCGCGCTGCTGTTCCCGCGGATAGCGTGTCGAAATCGCACTCGGGGGCGGCGGCGAGGCGGTCGAGGGCGGTCGCGATGTCGTCGGGTGCCAAACCGGTCTCGTGGAGCATCAAAACGATGCCTTCGGTTCCGTTGCTCCAGCCGGTGGCGGCAGGCTCGTGGCTCCAATCCCTCGTATCCGCACTCCAATGGCAGCCCAGGCGCGTGTTCATGTCGGCCGGCGGCGTCCCTGAGAAACGGTGGAACGCATGGAGGATTCCGGCCAAGCCATGCCCCGCGCCGGCCTTTGGTGGCGCGGCCGTGGCGAGCCGGTCGAGAACCGCCTGGGTCCAACCATTCGGCAGACGCGTCCGAAAGGGCAGGAGCGCAACGGCCTCGCCGGCTCGACCGTCGATCCAGTCCGGATCGGGAGTCACGTGCGCCAAGGCGGCGATCGCGGCCCAGTCGCACGCGGCGTCTTGAAGCTCTTGGTCGCCCAGAAGATGACCGGCTTGGCGCAGCGCATAGGCCAGCGAGGCCGGTCCGACGCAACCGCCGCGCCGGCCGTCCCCCATTCCATGATGGTTGATCCTCTGCACCGGCTGCAGGGCGGCGCGCGCCGCGTTGGCGTAGCGATCTTTGCCGGAGACACGCGAAAGGGCGGCCAGAAACAGGCCGATCCCCGCTTGCCCGTCGTAGAGATCGATCGGCAGGGTCTTGATCCGCGCCTGCCCGTCCGCGGACGAAAGGCGCGGGGCGAACCAGGAAAGGGTCTCGCGGCCGTCGTCGCTTTGGTGGCGACTTGCCATCTTCAGCAGGAGGTCGCCGATCCGACCGGCCTCCGAGATGGCTACATCTCTCGTCAGCCTCATCGGTTTGACGCCGGGCTCTGGCGGCCCGGTGTCGCGTATCCGGTGAAAGACGGTTCGGATCAACGCGTCCTGGATGGCGATCGTGTCCTCGTCGAGCGCGGCGATGGTCTCGTCGATCAGGTCGAGCCCGGAACGCGAAAAAAGCGCGACCTCGCTGCCGTCGCGGGCGCGCCAGCGTGTTGCTCCGACATCGACGGAGAAGGTGGGAACGTCTCCGCGACCAAGCTGCTCCCGTTCGTGAAGATAGAGCGGCCAGAGCGTCGTTGCGTCCTCCGTCGCGACAAAGGATGCCGCCAGGCTTTCAATCTCGATGTCCGTGTCGAGCGTCGTCAGCGCGAATTGCGGTTGGCGAAGCCGTTCAAGAAGCCCGGCATAGGCGTGGGTGTCGCGCACGAGGACGCGGGTGGTTCGGCCCGCCAGCGCTTCCCGCACGCGCCTTCGCCCGTCTTGGACGGAGCTCCAGCGGAAACCGCCGCAGGCGGCCCGGAAGCCTGCAAGAACAGCGTCCGCGTACGCAGCGGGATCATGGTCGGGAAGGACGTTGTCGCTGGCACGGGTGATGACGATCTCTCGCGCTTCGACCGTCATGGCGTCGGTGTTGATGTCTATGAACCGGTTGGCCGTGACACCGCTCGCCCGATCGCCCCCCGGAGCGAGACCGCTGATCTGAACCGGATGGCCGTCCGCATAGGAGGTCCAGCGCGGCAGCAGGCCGGGCCGCAGAACGGTGTCATATTCGGCCATGGCCAGCGCCTGCACGGGCGACGGCGCAAACGCGCGCGGCAGCGGTGTTGCGAAGGTCTCCGCATCGACCACCTTTGGGCCGGCTGCGGTCGCGATCACATTCTCGTCGTGGAGGTCGCTCGCCCCGAACACCCAGGCGAGCGCCAGCGTGCGGCCGGCGGCTTGGTAGTAGGTTGAGAGGTCCGGCGCTTCGGCCGCAATCCCGTTGGACCAGCCGTGGGTCGCCCGATCGAGCATGGTGGGCAGAATGGCGCTGCCGGTTGGGCCAAGCTCTTCGGTCAGCGTTCCGATCGCCGCCTCCAGGCCGAGCGGCCGGGGCTTGTAGTAAAGGGTTCGGCCGCCGGAAAAATGGAGCCTGTGGACCTGGGCGCCGCCGTGATGCCGGTCGGAAAGGCCAAAATCGAGCGCTTCGACGATCAGGCTTTCTGTCGCCCAGCCGAACGTTTCTGCGATAGCCGAGCGATCTTCGGCGAACCGCTGGACCAGCGCCCGCGCCTGTTGCCGCCATTGCGCCCGCCCGAGGGACGTCCGGCGAGTGGCTTCGGCATATTTCACCAGCAGCGGAGCCGTCTGTCCTTCTCTTAAAATGTCGAGAAAGGCGTCATAGTGGGCGCGCGAATCCGGGCGTCGGTCCGCCCCTTGATGTTGGCGGAAAAGCGCGAACTCGTATTCCAGACAGCTTGCGAGCGCGTTGGAAAGTGCGGCGATCAGCCCACGGGCGAGCGCGTTCCGTGCGGGTGCGGAAAAGAGAGCGGTCTCCGGCGCATCGGACCAGAGCTGTGCGCACTCCTCGGCGGCAAGTCCGGAGAACAGATCCTCGAACGGGATTGGATCGTCCGTGTGAAGCCGTGTGGCTGGCGGACAGGCCATGGCGTCCGCAAGGCGCCAGGCATCGATCATCCAATCGAGCGGGGGCGTTTGATCTTCATTCGGTCGCCAGGGGGCAAGCCGGTCGCGGAGTTCGGTGTCTGAGAAATCGATCCCGGACAGTCTGAGCCGTCGAGCGAAGCCCTCCGGATCAAAACGATTGAGATGGCGGCGCCAGCGATCGAGCCGCCGGTCTGCAATGGAAACGGCCTCTGCCGTTTGCACGGGATCGGGCCGTGCGGCGGTCAGCCGATCCGGAAGCGTGGCGCTTCGCGCACCGAGCCGGCCGAGAAAATCATCCCTCCGCATCGGATGCCATTTCCCGCCGCCGGGCGGCCCAGAGCGCCGCATAGCCGCCACCGAGGCGAAGAAGCATCTCGTGCGATCCCGTTTCCCGGATCGACCCGGCCTCCATATAGAGGATTTGGTCGGCTTCGGTGATCGTCTCCAGCCGGTGGGTGATGACGACGAAGGTGGCGTCGGTCACCGCGGCATGAAGGTTGGCAATCACCGCGCGTTCCGTCACCGAATCGAGCTGGGACGTCGCTTCATCCAGGATCATCAGCGGACGTGGAGCCAGAAGCGCGCGGGCAATGCAGACCCGTTGGCGCTCGCCGCCGGACAGATTCACTCCGGCCTCGCCGGCCGGGCTCTCGATTCCGTCCGGCCGCGTCTGAAAGGATTCGCCGAGCCGCGCTTCGAGAGCTGCTCGCATGGCATCGCCGTCGCTGGCGTCGAGCTTGCCGTAGCGGATGTTGTAGAGGAGCGTGTCGTTGAAGAGAGCGGGCGTTTGCGAGACGTACAGGCTGTTCGCCCTGAGCGCGTTCGGCGCGATCGGGACGCCGTCCCAAAGGATTTCCCCAGCCGCGGGCTCCGAAAGCCCGGCGATGAGCCGAACGAGCGTCGATTTGCCCGCGCCCGACGGCCCGACCACGGCCGTGATCGTGCCGGTTGGAAGCGTCAGGTCGACGTGGTCGACGAGCCGCGCGCCGGCGCGGGTCGTCGCCGTCAGCCCTTTGCCTTCCAGGTGCGTTCGCAGGACAAGTGGCGCGCGCGCCGCGCTTGGCGGGGCGGTCGTTTCTTGGGCGAGGACATGGTCCAGCGCGCGCAAATCGGTAAAGGACTGCATGAAGGCGGTGTAGAGCAGGCCGACCGATTGTAGCGGCGCAAACGCGTTCATCACCAGCATGTTGACCATCACCAGCTCGCCTGCGGTCACCGGCTCGTCGCCGGAGAGCATCGTGGCGAGCAGGATCAGCACGATGCCGGACTGAACGATCAGCGTCGGCCAGATCCGCATGGTCGCCTGCTGGCGCTTCTGAAGCGTCCAGGCCCGCTCTAGCGCGTCCTGGCCGACACTGAGACGGCGGGCTTCTTCATTCGCGTTGCCGTAAGCGGCGACCAGATCGCGGTTGAACAGGCTGTCTCCGACGATCGCGTTGATGTGGCTGTCGGCATCCAGCCGGCGGCGATAAAGCCCTTGCTGCTTGTTGACCGCGCGTAGGGTGACGGCGGCATAGCCGGCCGCCATGAGGAGCAGGACCGCCGAGGTCTGCCAATCGACGGCAACCGCCAGGATACCCATGGCGATCAGCACCTGGAGGATTGCGGGGACGATGTCGAACAGGCCGACCGAGAAGACCGATTCCAGGCTCCAGGCGGCGCGGCTGATCAGGCGGGTGAGTGCCGGCGAGGCGTGGCCGGCATGGAATTCCGGGCTCTTGGCGTGGAGTTCGACCAGGGCGGAGGAGACCAGCCGGCGCTGGGCGCGCTGGATCACAGGCAGGAACGCCAGCTCGCGCACCTGTTCGGCCGCCACGACAAGGAAGCCCGCGATCCCGTACCCGACGAGCAAGAGCAGAACGCCCGGCGAAAGCTGATCGGCGACGAACAGGTTGATCAGCGCGCCGAACACCAGCGGCAGTGCCGAATAGATCGCTTTTTCGAGGAGAAGGAGCGACAGCGCTGAGGCGACGCGTCCGCAGGCGGGCTTGAGCGCGGCGAGAATCCAGGGCGGTAGCATTCAAATCCGATGGGGGGCCGGCTTGCAGGATGCAAGCCGGAGAAGGGACAACTCAGCTCTTGGTGATCGACCGCGACTGATGAATGCAGGTCCCTTGGCCGGAGCGGGCAGTCGACAGGAACACGGTGTCGACCAGGGTCTCGCTCTCCGGCTGGCGCGCGGAGGCGTCGGCAACGTCATTCTGAACCTGGTCTTTGATGTCGACGGAGAAAGTGCGCATTTCTATTTCCTCTGCTAAGGGCAAAAAAATGCAGGCCGCTCCGCCGGCCACCGCGACCGGCAGGAAATCCAAGTCCCGCGAGAAAAGCTTATGCGGGGTTTTTCACGCCGCACAAGCTCTTGAATGAAAAGGTTGCGGAAGCGGACCGGTCACGAAGGCCGGATCTTGCGCATTTGTGAAACATATGGTGCCGCTAGACCTGCGCTGAGGGTGCAGCAATTGCGCAGTCTTTTGCCTATTGTCGGCGCGACAGATTCGAATTGGCTTTATAAGTAAAACCGAATATGAAAAGGTTACGCTTTGGTGAATGCGTGGATCGGGTTCGCTCTGGGGGAGAGTGTGGCCCGTCATGCAAGGCCAGGACGCAAGCCGCAGTCTCGGCCCGTCCGGGTCGAGCGCACGTCTTGACCGCGTGAGGTGAGTGGCCGCCACTGCGAGTTCGGCTGCAAAAGACATGCTGCGTAGTGCTGCTTGGGACAACAAGAACGTGCCTTCCGTAGAAACTGGCAACGACAGTATCTTTCCGCGAGATTGGGAGCGTCGGCAGGCGTTCCACCGGATGTCGCCGGCCTCGCAAGCGGCGCTGAGCGGTGCCGTCCGCGAAGCGGTGCGTGGCGATCAGGTCTATCCGCACTATCAGCCGATCGTTGAGCTCGTGTCTCGCGACGTGGTTGCCGTGGAGGCGCTGGCGCGTTGGGCGCATCCCTGCGATGGCCTGATCGCGCCGGAGCGGTTCATTCCCGCGGCCGAATCCGGTGGCTTCATCGGAGATCTGTTCTTCCAAATGTTGCGGCGGGTGTGCGTGGATGGGCTGAAGTGGCGGTCACCCGTTCAGATCGCCGTCAACGTCTCGCCGCACCAGTTTCACGACGCCGGGCTTGCCGATAAGATCTTGTCGGTTTTGGATCGTACCGGCTTTCCGCCGCATCGGCTCGAGATCGAGGTTACCGAAGGCAATCCGATGCTCGATTGGAGCCGGGCGGCCAAGATCTTCCAGACCTTGAAGGCTCACGGCATTCGGCTCGCCCTCGACGATTTCGGCACCGGCTACGCCAATCTCGGCCACCTGCACATGCTGCCGTTCGACCGGGTGAAGATCGATCGCTCCTTCCTCCAGGCGATTCTTGAGCGGGCGGAAAACAGGACCATCGTCCGCTCGATCATTGCGCTTAGCCGGGAACTGGGCCTGTCGACCATTGGCGAAGGCGTGGAGACGGTTGGCCAGATGGATTGGCTCAAGGAGGCGGGATGCGAGCTCGCCCAAGGTCACTATTTCGGCTTTCCGCTGTCGGCCGAGGCGATCGAAGACCTGCTGTAGGGTCTCGCGGGACGGACCCGGGAACCGGAGCGCCGTCCGGATAGCGAGTCCCCGCATTTCGCTTGCATCTCGCCTCGGGCGTGCTCGGCTGTCAGTCGCTGAGCGGGCGCTCCAGGCGTCCCGCCAGATCCTGAATGAACTGCCAGGCCACGCGACCGGATCGCGAGCCGCGCGTGGTTGCCCATTCCAGCGCTTCCGCGCGCAGTCGATCGGAATCGACGGAGAGCCCGTAGTGATCCGCATAGCCGGTCACCATAGCAAGATATTCGTCCTGATTGCACTTGTGGAAGCCGAGCCACAGCCCGAACCGGTCCGACAGGGAGACCTTCTCTTCAACCGCCTCGCCGGGATTGATCGCGGTGGAACGCTCGTTCTCGACCATGTCGCGGGGCAGGAGGTGGCGCCGATTCGAGGTCGCGTAGAACAGCACGTTCTCCGGACGCCCTTCGATCCCGCCTTCCAGGACAGCCTTCAAGGATTTGTAGGAGGCATCGCCGCCATCGAACGACAGATCGTCGCAGAAGACGAGGAAGCGGTGCTCGCTGGCGCGCAGCATGGTCATCAGCGCGGGAAGGGTTTCTATGTCCTCGCGGTGGATCTCGATCAGCTTCAACGGCGTCCGCGTGCCGGTGTTCCGATTCACGTGCGCATGGGCCGCTTTGACCAGAGACGATTTGCCCATGCCGCGCGCGCCCCAGAGAAGCACGTTGTTGGCCGGCAGCCCGCGCGCGAATCGCTCGGTGTTGTCGACGAGCTGATCGCGCATCCGGTCGACGCCTTTGAGCAGGCCGATCGCCACCCGGTTGACCCGTCCGACCGGTTCGAGGCGGCCCGGCCGCGGCTGCCAAACGAAGGCGTCGGCCGCGTCGAAATCGGCAGCCTCCGGCATGGCGGGCACCGCCCGTTCGATCAGCGAGATCAACGCGTCCAGACGGGTGGTGAGAGCGGCGATATCGGCGTTGTCCAAGGTCTGTCGTCTCCTGAATGGGCGATGGCGTTCCGGCGGATTACGGGAGCGTCGGCCGGCATTGGCGCTGGAAAACGGGTTTCGTTTGCAAAGGCCACCATGGCCGCTATAGTCCGCGCCGTTTTTCGAGATCAAGGCGGAGACCGCAAATTCAGGCCCGCCGCGAGATCCGGGGAGCAATCCTCCGCAAGAGGGGATGGGGAAACACGGGTGCCGATTTTTCGTCCGCATCCCGCTCTAACTTATTGAGATCGATCACGGTCCTGATGTCCGGTCGCTGAGACCTGAGATCAGGATCGTGAGCCAAAGGCCAAACAGACGAGGTGAGTACGGTTCATGTGGGTGACCCCAGCCTATGCCCAGGGATTCGGCGGTGGTGGCGGCAGCGAGATGATCGTCTCCATTCTGCCATTCATCCTGATCTTCGCGATCATGTACTTCCTGGTGCTGCGGCCGCAGCGTCAGCGCATGAAGGCGCATCAGGAGATGGTGTCCGCGCTGCGTCGCGGCGACACCGTTGTGACGGCCGGCGGACTGATCGGCAAGATCACCAAGGTCGTGGACGAGAACGAAGTCCAGGTGGAGCTGTCCGAAGGCGTTCGCGTCCGGCTGGTCCGCAGCACCATCACCGAGGTTCGCGCCAAGAGCGAGCCGGTCAACGACAACGGCTGAGGCCGGCCCCAATTCAGCCGGCTCCACCTGCGATGGTGGCGTGCCGCCCGGCTTGGGGTGGGGCATGACTCGTCGCGGTCCTCATCGATAGGCATTCGATGCTTTATTTCGCGCGCTGGAAGATCGTTCTCATTGTCGGTGCCGTGATCCTCGGCATCCTGGCGGTGCTTCCGAATCTGTTTCCGAAGTCGTCGGTTGAAAACTGGCCGTCCTGGCTGCCGCATCGGCAGATCGTTCTCGGCCTCGATCTTCAAGGTGGCGCCTATCTGCTCTACCAGGTCGACCGTCAGGACTACGAGCAGAAGCGGCTGACCGCGCTCGTCGGCGATATCCGGACAGCGCTGCGGGAGGATCCGCGCATCGGCTATACCGGCCTCGGGGTGGCCGACAACGGCGCCCAGGTTCGCATCCGCGACACCGCCCAGTTCGAAGACGCACAGGAGCGGCTTGCCGATCTCGTCAATCCGCTACAGTCGACGCTGTTCGGACAGGGGACCGTCAACGAGTTCGAGATGACCACGGGCGAGGGGGGGCTGATCCGCTTCACCTTCACCGAGGACGGGCTGGCGCAGCGCATCCGCTCGATCGTTCAGCAGTCGATCGAAGTGATCCGTCGGCGTATCGACGAACTGGGCACCACTGAGCCCAGCATTCAGCGGGAAGGCGAAGACCGCATCCTGGTCGAGGCGCCGGGTCTCGATGATCCTCAGCGTCTCAAAGCCCTGGTCGGACAGACCGCGCAGCTCACCTTCCACCTGGTCGACAACAGCGTTGATCCCCGCCAGGCGATCGAGCAGCGACCACCGCCAGGCACCACGGTTCTCTACTCGCTGGACGACCCGCCTCAGCCCTACGTGGTGGAGGAAGCGCCGCTCCTCAACGGTGAGGATCTCACCGACGCCCAGGCGACGTTCAACCAGCAGACCAACGAGCCTGTCGTGACCTTCCGGCTCTCTACCGGCGGCGCGCGCAAGTTCGGCAATGTCACCTCCAACAATGTCGGCCGACCGTTCGCGATCGTGCTCGACAACGAGGTGATCTCCGCGCCGGTGATCCGAGAGCCGATTCTCGGCGGATCGGGGCAGATCTCCGGCAACTTCACGGTCCAGACCGCCAACGACCTCGCGATCCTTCTGAGGGCGGGTGCGTTGCCGGCCAAGCTGGAGATCGTGGAGGAGCGCACGGTTGGGCCGGGTCTCGGTCAGGATTCCATCGAGGCGGGCAAGATCGCGGCGGTTGCCGCTGTGATCGGCGTCACCCTCTCCATGATCCTGGTTTACGGTCTGTTCGGCGTGTTCGCCAACATCGCGCTGGTGGCGAACGTGATCCTGATCCTGGCGTTGTTGTCGTTGCTGCAAGCAACGCTGACGTTGCCCGGTATCGCAGGCATCGTGCTGACCATGGGCATGGCGGTGGACGCCAACGTGCTGATATACGAACGCATACGCGAGGAAGCGAAATCCGGCAGGTCGGCCATTACAGCGATCGACACCGGCTTCTCGCGCGCGCTCGGAACCATCCTCGACGCCAATATCACGACCCTGATCGCCGCCGTGATCCTGTTCCAACTCGGGTCCGGGCCGGTTCGCGGGTTCGCCGTGACGCTGGCGATCGGTATCGTGACGACCGTATTCTCGGCCTTCCTGTTCACCCGTCTGCTCGTTGCGCAATGGGTGCGGATGAAACGGCCGTCGGCCATCCCTCTGTGATCGGCTGAAACGGCGGAGCCAAGCATGCCTCTTCTGTCCCTGCCTACAGGCACCAAGTTCAGCTTCATGAAATATTGGAGGCTGGGCTTCGCCCTGTCGACGCTGCTGTCCGTCCTGTCGATCGTTCTGTTTTTCGCGGTCGGCCTGAACTACGGCATCGACTTCAAGGGCGGTACGCTGGTCGAGATCCAGACCAAGGACGGTCCGGCGAACATAGCCGAGTTGCGCCGTGAGATCGGCGAGCTCAATCTGGGTGATGTCCAGATCCAGGAGTTCGGTGCTCCCGACGATGTCCTAATCCGCGTCGAGCGTCAGCCCGGCGGCGACGATGCCCAGCAGCGGGCCATCCAGCTCCTGCGCGACATGTTCGGCGATCGGGTGAATTTCCGCCGTGTCGAAATCGTCGGGCCGCGGGTGTCATCGGAATTGGCCCGGGCCGGCGTGATCGCGGTGGTCGCGGCTCTGCTCGCGATCATGATCTACATTTGGTTCCGGTTCGAGTGGCACTTCGCGCTCGGCGCGGTTATCACCACGGCCCACGACGTGCTGATAACCATCGGGATGTTTGCGGTGGTCGGGTTGGAGTTCAACTTGACCAGTATCGCGGCTGTCTTGACCATCGTTGGCTACTCGTTGAACGACACCGTCGTCGTGTACGACCGGCTGCGCGAAAATCTTCGCCGCTACAAAAAGATGCCGCTGGCGCAACTGATCGACCAGTCGATCAACGAGATGCTGTCGCGCACGTTGATGACCTCGATCACCACGCTGATTGCGCTAATCGCGCTGTTCGTCTTCGGCGGCGAGGTGATCCGGTCCTTCACCTTCGCGATGATCTGGGGCGTGCTGATCGGCACCTACTCTTCGATCTTCGTGGCAGCGCCGCTCCTCATCATGTTCAAGCTTCGCCCCGATGCCGGCTCGGCCGCGGGCGAGGCAAGCACGGCAGGAGCGTCCTGAGATGGCACCAGGCGGGGAGGGGCGCGAGGTCCCGCCGGGTATCGTCCTGAAAGAGGCGCACTATCCGGGGCGGGCTCCGGTCGATGCCTACGGCGCCGGCGGATTCCGCTTCGCGGATATGTCCCACCGCGGCTCCATCCTCTGCGTCCCGTCCGGCATCTACGCCTGGACGCCGGAACGGCCGAAGGATCTCGATACAGATGCCTTCGCCCGCGTCGTGGCCGAAGCGGAGGAGATAGAACTGCTTCTGGTGGGGATGGGCGCGTTGCCGTTTCCGCTGCCGCAGCCGGTGTCGGAAACGTTGCGCGAGGCGGCCGTCCGCTTCGAGGTGATGCCGACCGGGTCGGCGGTGCGCACTTTCAACGTGCTGCTTGCCGAAGAGCGCCGGGTGGCCGCCGCGCTGCTGGCTGTTGAATAGGCCCGTTCCCGACCGTCTTACGTACCGAGAAGCCAGGCACCGTAGTTGCGGTTCGGCACATTTGAAATCCTGAGCCCATCGACGGCTGCCGTCAGCGCGTCGAGGTCGGCGGTTTCGAAGGCGAGCGTGGTTGCGCGGATGCCGGTTTCTTCCACGGTGACGGAGGTCCATTCGCCCATCACGTCGCCCGCCTGGAAGCGATGGCGGACCTTGGTTACAGACCGGGTTTCGAAGGCGGCCTGAGCCGTCGTCAGAGCGGTCAGCAGGTTCGTCACGGTCTGGCCGTCGGTGTCGGAAAGAGCGGTGTGCTGCGGCATCAAGAGAGATCCCACGGCCGCACAGATTTCCGGGCCCAACGGGAAGGCGGCCGATACCGCAACGCTCCAGCGTTCGAACGGTGGCTTCCGGTCGACGCGCCGCTTGATCTCGAAACGTTCTCCGCCGCGCAATTTGGTCAAGAGGTCGGGACGCTCGGGCAGCAGCAGGTAGCGATCCGTACGATTGTCCTCGCCGGTCTCCTGCCAACCGGCAAGCGGATTGTCCACGACGTCAGGCGGCAGCCAGACGCGGAATTCCCAGCGGTCGCTCGACGCCGATTGGGGAGATGTCGCCACGGTGCTGTCGTCCCCTCTGCGTTCGCTCCGACAGTGCCGGCGCCCAACCGGCCCTTCAACATTGAGCGAGGCTATGAGTTTCCCTCGCCGTTGCCGGCGACCGGAAGATTGGGGTCGCGGCCCCATTCCGCCCATGCGCCGTCATAGATGGCAATCGAGGTGTGGCCAAGAGAGCGGAGCGCGAGATTGAGTACGGCGGCCGAAACGCCGGATCCGCATGTCGTGATCACCGGCTTGTCGAGATCCACACCGGCATCCGCAAAGGCGGTATAGAGCGCGTCGACCGAGCGCAGCGATCCGTCCGGGCCGATCAGATTGGTGTAGGGCAGGTTGTAGGCGCCGGGCATGTGGCCGGAGCGAATGCCCTTGCGGGGCTCCGGCGCCGTGCCGGCGAACCGGCCGGAAGAGCGGGCATCGACCACGACCGCTTCGCCGGATTTCAGTGCGGCCAGGACGTCGTCCTTGGTCGCCACCATGGCGTGGTCGAGGCGGGCGGTGAAATGACGGGCCGGGCGGCGCACGATGCCGTCTTCCACCGGGCGTCCCTCGGCCAGCCAGCGGGGCAGGCCGCCATCGAGCACGAACACGCGCGGCGCACCCATGGCGCGGAACATCCACCATACCCGCGGAGCGGAGTAGAAGCCGACGGAATCGTAGACCACGATGGTCTGTCCATCGCCAATTCCGAGCCGGCGCACGGCGCTTGCGAACGCAGCCGGGGCTGGGAGCATATGGGGAAGGTCGGAGGTGTGGTCGGCCACTTCGTCGATATCGAGGAAGACGGCGCCCGGAATGTGGGCCTCGCGATATTCGGTCGCCGCCCTGCGTTCGGTCGTCGGCAGATGCCAGGAGCCGTCGACGACGACCACGTCGGGTGCGTCGATGTGGTCCGCAAGCCAGGCGGTTGAGACCAGATAGTCGTAACGGTGGTCTTGCACGTGGGCGTGTCCTCGGGTGTCAGGCTTTTCGATGGCGGCTTTCGGTCCCGGGCGCGCTGCGCCATGGGACTGGAAACCGCAGGACGGTCGCACAAGCCGGCTCCGTGGCGGAATTAGCCTGGGAGTACGGCGTGCGACCGGCTTCGAAGGTCAAATGCGTCGGTTCGATGCGATCGGGGTGTTCACCCCCGCTCTGTCGGCCCGAACCGATCGATCGCGAACGAGACGTCCTTTCCGGCCGTGCCATTTCGGTGTGCCGAAGCCACCGTACAGACCGGCAAGCGAAGGGGATGTCCCGCATCAGCATCAAAGTTCGTCGAGCTTGAGCCGGACGCGCCGGTTCTGCTTTCCCTTCTTCTCGATCTTTGAGATCAGGATCGGACCGATTTCCCCCGTGCTGCGCACATGCGTGCCGCCGCAAGGTTGCAGGTCGACGTCGCCTCCGATGCGAACCAGCCTCACTTGTCCCGACCCGCGGGGCGGCTTGACGCTCATGGTCTTCACCAGGCTCGGATTGGCGTCCAACTCCGCGTCGGTGATCCACTCCTGGGTGATCGCATGATCGGCCTCGATCAGGCGATTCACGGCGTCGGTGATCTCCGCCTTGTCGAGGCCGGCGTCCGGAATATCGAAATCCAGCCGGCTTTCCTCAGCGCCGATCTGCCCGCCGGTCACCGGATAGGGAAGGGCTGCGGTCAAAAGATGCAGCGCGGAGTGCATCCGCATGTGACGCAGGCGCCGGTCCCAGTCCAATGCCATCGAAACGGTCGATCCGATCGCCGGTAGGCTCGTCCCTTCGGCCAGCACATGGACGATTGTCGTCCGATCCTCGCCATAGATCGTATCTGACACCGATATGGGGCCGGAGGTCTCCGTCTCAAACCGTCCGATATCGCCGGGCTGACCGCCGCCGGCTGCATAGAAGATGGTTCGGTCGAGGATGGCACCGTTTCCGGCATGACCCACCACGGTCGCCTCGCACGTCGCGAGATAGGGGTCGTCGCGGAACAAGGGGATCGTCGGTTCGGCCATGGTTTCCGGTGTTGGGTCTCAGTCGACCGGCTCGAACGGGATGTCGATCGACGGTTTTCGCTCCAGCCAGGCCGGCACCGGAAGGTCCTTGGAGCGGAGGAACTCCGGATTGAACAGCCGCGAGGCGTAGCGATTGCCGTAGTCGCAAAGGATGGTCACGATGGTGTGGCCGGGTCCCAGGTGACGGGCGAGACGGATCGCGCCGGCGACGTTGATGCCCGAGGACCCTCCCAGGCAAAGGCCTTCGTGCTCCAGGAGGTCGAACACGATCTGCACCGCCTCGGCGTCCGGGATCTGGAAGGCGACGTCCACCGGCGCGCCCTCGAGATTCTTCGTGATGCGCCCTTGGCCGATTCCCTCGGTGATGGAGGAACCTTCGGACTTCAACTCGCCTTCGGTGTAGTAGCTGTAAAGCGCGGCGCCTAACGGATCGGCAAGCCCGACAACGACTTCCGGGTTGCGCTCCTTCAGCGCCATGCCGCAGCCGGCAAGCGTGCCGCCACTGCCGACGGCGCAGATGAAGGCGTCGACGTTGCCGTCCGTCTGTTCCCAGATTTCCGGACCGGTGGTGCGGATATGGGCTTCGCGGTTGGAGACGTTGTCGAACTGGTTGGCCCAGATCGCGCCTTCGGGAGTCCTCTTGGCGAGCTGCTCGGCGAGCCGGCCGGAGAGCTTCACGTAGTTGTTCGGATTCCGGTAGGGAACCGCCGGCACTTCGATCAGTTCGGCCCCGGAGAGGCGAAGCATCAGCTTCTTCTCTTCCGATTGGGTCTCGGGAATCACGATCACGGTGCGGAAGCCGAGGGCATTTCCGACCATGGCGAGGCCAATGCCGGTGTTGCCGGCCGTACCTTCCACGATGATGCCGCCCGGCTTGAGGTCGCCGCGCTCCATCGCGTCGCGAACGATGAAGTAGGCCGCGCGGTCCTTGACCGACTGGCCGGGGTTCAAAAACTCCGCCTTGCCGAGAATCTCGCACCCGGTCTCTTCCGAAGCCCGGTTGAGGCGGATCAGCGGCGTGTTTCCGATAGCTTCGAGAACGGATCCGAGGACGGCCATGACCCTGCTTTCGTTCTGGTTCGCCGCCAAGCTAGCGACACCGTCGTGTCACATCAACCGCGATCCGCGTACGAGATGGACCGTCGTCGGGCAGGAGATATGCGATTTCGGCATAATCGGTTGATCCGGCGGGGCTGCCTCTGCGTAGATAGCGCGTCACGTACACCAACGGACTTCGGACGGCGCATACTTCCGTGATTGATGAAAACGCTGCGTCCCACGGGGCGCTCGATACGCTTCTTGCCGAATACGTCGCCGGCGGCCTGCCGCAACCGGTCGAGGTGATGGTAGCCGCGCATATCGAACTGAACGAGGTGAGCCGACGGTTCGCGTCCGATCTGGAACGCGCTGCCGGCGTGGTGCTCGATCGTCTGGAGCCGGTTGCGGTGGCGGACCGGGACCATAATCTCGACTCGATTTTCGCGCTGGATGCGGATCTTAAGCCCGATGTGGGCTTTCGGTCCTTGGTTGAAGGTGCGGCGCTCCCATCTGCTTCGGGCCTGCCGCGCGCGATCGAGCGCTATGCCGGCCGGCCGCTGAGCGACGTCCCCTGGCGCAGGCGGCTGCCGGGTATCCAGCAGTGGCGGATCGGAACGGAAGAGGGCTACGAGGCGAGCCTTGTCCGGCTGCGGCCGGGATGTGGATTGCCGCCGCACACCCATAACGGCACGGAGATGACACTGGTGCTCCAAGGCGGCTTTTCCGATTCGCTCGGGCACTACGGGGTCGGCGATATATCGATCGCCGACGATGAGATTGACCACCAGCCGATCGCCGACGACGATGGCGATTGTATCGGCTTCGTGGTCAGCAACGCTTCGCTGCATTTGACCGGCTGGATCGGCCGACTGCTTGCGCCGTTTCGCCCGCGCTGAGCGGAATGGCCGGGCTCATGCCCGCCGACGTCGCTGCTACCCAACGAAAGCGAGACATCATGTCGTCGCATCGATTTGTCGCCACGCCGTCCGACGGGATCGTATGGATCACCGGCGCGAGCTCGGGGATCGGGGCGGCGGTGGCCAGCCGGCTTGCCGCCGCCGGCTTCACGGTGGTGGTGACGGCGCGCCGGGAGGAGAAGCTTCAGTCCCTGGCGGAGCAGTCGTCCGGACCTGGCCGCATTGTTCCGTGTGCCGGTGACGTTACGGACGGCGAACAAATGGAAGCGCTCGTCGATCGCATCGAGCGGGAGGTCGGACCGATTGCGCTCGCCGTCTTGAATGCCGGTGTCTATTTGCCGGTAGTCGATGGCGGGATCGACCGGGGGATCTTCGACAAAACCTTCGCCGTGAACGTAACCGGCACGATGAATGCGCTCGCCCCGGTCTCGAAACGGATGCAGGCGCGCGGCCACGGTCAGATCGCGATCGTTGCCTCGGTCGCCGGCTATTTCGGGTTGCCGACGGCGGCCGCCTATGGCGCCAGCAAGGCGGCGCTGATCAATCTCGCCGAGGCGCTGAAATTCGATTTCGACAATCAGGGCCTGACCATCCAGATCGTGGCGCCGGGCTTTGTCGATACGCCGGCGACGGCGGACAACCCGTTTCCGATGCCGTTCCTGATGAAGGTCGACCAAGCCGCCGACCGCATCGTGGCAGGGCTCAAGACCGGCCGATTCGAGATCACCTTTCCGCGCCGCTTCACCTATGGGCTGAAGATCATCCGGATACTGCCCTACGGTCTGTTCTTTCCGTTGATCGCCCGCTTCACCGGCTGGAGCCGGCACAATCGGACCGATCAATCCACTTGATGGTCATGGCGCGGTCGGCGCTTCGTCGATTCGACGGACGAGACGGGCCTGAGCGGTCTCGTCGAGCGAGTAACCCCACATCAACGCGATTGCCCCCGCCTTGAGTGCGATCGGCACCCAGGCATAAAGCACGGCGAGCGCGAACAGGCCGTCGCCGGCTTCCGGATCGTCGGGACGAAAGCCAAACAGCGCGAGCAGGGGAAAGGCGATCCCGACCGCTGCCGCCAGCGCCAGCTTGGTGGCAAGCCCCCAAAGCGCGAAATAAAGACCCGTCCGTTGGCTGCCGGAGGAGGCGGTGTCGATGTCGACCGCATCGGCCTGCATGGCTGCCGGCAGCACCAGATCCGCCCCGACGGCGAGCCCGGTGAGGACGCAGATCGCGCCAAACGGAACGACGTCGCCCGGGCCAAGTGCCGGCACGACGGCAAACACGAAGCACGCCGCGATCATCGCGATTGCCCAGGTACGGTGCTTGCCGATCCGCTTGCTCAGTGTCAGCCAGAGCGGGATGCCAAGGATGCCGCAGAGAAAGTAGAGAAACAAAAGCGGTCCCTGTAGGGTCGGTTCGCCGAGCACCCGGCCGACGAACAGGAGGAACAGCGTGGCCGGTAGCCCGTTTGCGAGCGAGTTGATCGCAAAGGCGGCGATCAGCCGGAGGAAGGGGCGGTTGGCCGTGATATGGCGCAAGCCCTCGGCTAGGCCGACGCGCCGCCGCGACCGGTCCGCCGGTTCCGGCACGGAGAGGACGGCCGCCAATGCGGTGGTGGGCAGCAGGACCAGAAGCCCGATCGCGATCCAGGTAAGCGCGCGCCCGAGATCGTCGGCGGCAAGAATCGCCGGAACGCCGGCTGCTAGCAGCGAGCCCGCGACCACGAGGCCTTCCCGCGCGCCGGCGATGTCGGATCGGCCGTGATAGTCGGTGGAGAGCTCCGCCCCCCAGGCATTGAAGGGGACGAGGGCGGCGGTGCTCGCAATCGAGGTTAGGGTGCCCCAGAGCAGAAGATAAGAGATCCCGGCGTCGCTTGGCGGCATGAAGAGCATGGCGCTCGTTACGGCCGTCAACGGAGCGGCGGCAATCAGCCAGCTTTTCCGCCGACCGAAGCGGGGTTGCCACCGGTCGGCGAGCAAACCGACGACCGGGTCGGATATCGCATCCACCACTCGGATGGCGACGAAGGCGGTGCCCACGGCGGCGAGCGGAAGACCGAGCCCCTCCGCGTAGTACGTCGGCAGCAGGATGAAGAGCGGAAACTGAAGGATCGCCAGCGGCAGTGCCGGCAGGGCGTAGACGAGGACCGAGGTCCTCCACTGCGGTTTGGCCGCCGACGCCAAGATTTAGGGCCGGGCGAACACGAAGTGGCGCACATCGATCGAGCCGGCCCGGAAGCCGGCCTCGCAATAATGTAGATAGAACTCCCACATGCGCCGGAAGCGTTCGTCGAAGCCGAGCGGAGAAAGTCTCGGCCAGGCGGTGCGGAAGCGCTCGCGCCATTCCGACAGCGTGCGGGCGTAGTCGGTCCCGAACCCGGATTCGTGCATTAGGCTCAGCCCCACCGTTCGGCCGAGCTTGGCGACGCCTTCCGCGGGCGGCAGCATGCCGCCGGGAAAGATGTAGCGCTGGATGAAGTCCGGCGACCGGCGGTAACGTGCGAAGTGGCGGTCGTCGATGGTGATGATTTGCAGGCCCGCCTGGCCGCCCGGCCGCAACCGATCGCGCAGCATCTCGAAATAGCCCGGCCAGTAGCGCTCGCCAACGGCCTCGAACATTTCGATTGAGACGATCCGGTCGAAGCGGCCGGGGAGGTCGCGATAGTCGGTAAGGGCCACGGTCACCCGATCGGAGAGGCCGACCTCGGCGATCCGGCGGGTGGCGTAGGCGTGCTGGGCGCGGCTGATGGTGATGGCCGTCACCCGGCAATCGAGCTCGCGTGCGGCATATTCGGCAAATCCGCCCCAGCCGCAGCCGACTTCCAGCACATGCTCGCCCGGCTTTATGCCCGTGCGTTGCGCCAACGCACGATATTTGTCGCGCTGAGCGGTTTCCAGGTCGTTCGCACCGGCGCCAAAGAAGGCCGACGAGTAGGTCATCGACGGGTCGAGCCAGGCCTCGTAGAAGTCGTTGCCGAGATCGTAGTGGGCCGCGATGTTGCGCTTGGAGCCCCGGCGCGTGTTGCTGTTCAGCCAGTGGCGCAGCGACAAAAGCGCGCGTACCATGGGGCGGGCGGCGAGCGCGTTGGCCACGGCGTCGCGATTGGCTGCGAAGAGCTGGAGAAAAACGGTGGGGTCGGGGCTCGACCATTCGCCGGCCATGAACGATTCCGCCACGCCGATATCGCCGCTCTGCAGAAGCCGGCGCACGAACCGCCAGTCATGAATTCGAAGCACGGCGTTCGGTCCGGGTTCGGCGGCCTCCACATAGAAGGTGCGTCCGTCGGGAACAGTTACGTCCAGCCGGCCGAGCCGCAGGTTGAGCGCAATGGAAAAGCCTTTCCGGACGATCGGCGGCAGACCTTTCAACACGGACTTGGCGTTGGTCGGCGCGAGACGGATCGGCAAAGTGGTGTCGGTCGACATGGAAGCGGTCCTGCTGGTTCGGGCCTGTCACCTGGAGGCTGTGGCGGATTGAGGTAGCGGACGCGGGGCGTCGCTCAAGCAGAATGCCATGACCTCTCGTCTTCGGTGGAGGCCGACGAGCGGGTTGCGACAATGCTGACAGGGCTCGCCCGCTTGGGCGCCGACGCCCTGGAGACGAGCGGCACGCGCTTCAGCCAGAGCCTCAACGCCTCGAAGTGGATGCCTGCGATCACCTTGAAGCTCATCAGCGGGATCGCGAAGAAGCAGCGCGCAAGCGCGCCACGGGAGGCGGGAACATGGCGTCCGGCGAAAGTCGCTGCGAAGGTTGGCCCGTCGGCATCGCTCTCCAGGATGCGGATGCGCACCGCCTCGCCGGGCGGCAGAATGCGGAAGCGATAGGTCTCCTCCATCGGCATGAAGGGGGAGACGTAGAAGGCCTTCTGCGCGCTCTGGGATATGCCGGCGGCGCTCGCATCCCCCGCCTCGACCGGAACCACATAGGTGTGCCGTTCGCCGAAGGTGTTGCGCACCTCGTAGAGCAGCGCCGTGAGAGTGTCGTCCTGGTAGGCGAAATAGACCGTCAGCGGATCGAACACGTAACCGAGCACGCGCGGATAGCACAGCATCAGCACCCGGTCGGGACGGGGCAGGCCCGCCTCCGTCAGGAGCCGGTCGACATGCGGTCTCAGCGGCGAGCCATCGCCGGCGCCGTGATCGGCTTCGTGCAGGGACAGCGGTGCGAAGCGATTGACCGCGAACCACGGCGCAAGCCGCTTGGCATCCCCGAGCCGGTCGAGATCGGCGAGCAGCGAGAACACCCGGTAGCGGAAGCGATGGCCCACCGGCTTCAGCCGGGCGTGCATGACGTCGCCGGGATAGAGCGCGAAGGCCGTCTCGGGAGCGGGGCCGTTTGCTGCAACGGTGGTGGGAAAGGTCCGGGTCATTCGGCGGCCTCCAGCATCGCCGGAGCGGGCGCGGGGCGGCGCCACGGCACGCTGCCGCCCAGAGCCTCGGCGACGGCGATTCCGGAAACAAGCCCGTCCTCGTGGAAGCCGTAGCCGGTCCAGGCACCGGCAAAGCGGGTGTGATTGGTGCCCTGGATCGCCGGTAGGGCCTCCTGGGCGGCAATGGCGGCGCGATCGAACTGCGGATGGCCGTAGCTGAATTTGGCGAAGGTGAGTTCGGGTGCGGGCGCAAATGGCGGATTTAGCGTCACGAACAGCGGGCAGGCCGGATCGATCGGCTGCAGCCGGTTCATCCAGTAGCTGACGGCCACGCCTTCGGCAGGGTGATCCGCTGGCCAGCTCAAATAGTTCCAGGACGCCCAGACCGACCGCCGCTTTGGCATCAGGCGCGGATCGCGATGAAGATAGACGTCGTTCGGCCGATAGCCGATCGCGCCCAGGATCTCGCGCTCCTGGTGGGTCGGGCGGTTAAGCAGCGCCAGAGCCTGGTCGGAATGGGTGGCGATCACGACCTGATCGAACCGGTCGTGGTGACCGGTCTCGTCGATCACGGTCACCCCGAACGTATCGCGCTCGATGCGGCGCACCGGCGTGCCAAGCCGCACGGTGCCCGCCCGCCGCACCTTATCCAGAAGCCGGTGGACATAGACCCGGCTGCCACCTTTGACCGTGCGCCACTGCGGCCGCTCAGTATCGATCAGTCGATGATTGTCGAAGAAGGAGAGGAGGGCTCTGGCGGGAAAGTCGAGCATCCGCTCTGCTGGCATCGACCAGATCGCCGCCCCCATCGGCACCAGATAGTCCGCGGCGAAGGAGCGGGAGAAGCCACGCATGACGAGATAGTCGGCGAGCGTCACTGCGGCGTCGATCCCGTGCGCGAGATCGCTGCGCGCCGTTGCGTTAAAACGCGCAATGTCGCGCAGCATGCGCAGGAAACGCGGCGAGACCAGGTTGCGCTTGCAGGCGAAGACGGAGCCGAGCGATTGCCCGGACCATTCCAGCTTCCGGTCCCGCGCCGAGACCGCAAAGCTCATGTCGCTTGTTGCCGTCGGTATGTCGAGGACCTCGAACAGGCTGACGAGGTTGGGGTAGTTCAGCTCGTTATAGACGATGAAACCGGTGTCGACGGCAATGGCGCGGCCGTCATAGTCGACGTCTACTGTCGCGGAATGGCCGCCCGCACGCGCCTCGGCTTCGTAGAGCACCACGTCGTGACGATCGCACAGCGCCCAGGCCGCGGCGTTGCCGGAAATGCCGGAGCCGATGACGGCGATGCGCTGGGCAGGCGGTTTGGCGAAGACGACGTTCACGCGGCTTTCCCCTTGATGTTCTCATAGGCGGCAAGTGCGCGCTTGCGGGCGCGGCCGTGATCGACGATCGGCTTCGGATAGGTCTCGCCCAGCACGACGCCCGCTTTCTTCAGCGCGTTTTCCGGGGCACGCCAGGGTTCGTGGATGTAGGCGTCCGGAAGATTGGCGATCTCGGGCACGAAGGTGCGCACATAGGTGCCGTCCGGATCGAACTTCTTGCCCTGCAGCACGGGATTGAAAATGCGGAAATAGGGGGCGGCATCTGCCCCGGATCCCGCGACCCACTGCCAACTCGCCGGATTGTTGGCCGGGTCGGCATCCACCAGCGTGTCCCAGAACCAGGCCTCGCCCACCCGCCAATCGACGAGCAGGTCCTTGGTCAGGAACGAGGCCACCACCATGCGGACGCGGTTGTGAAGCCAGCCAGTCTGCCAGAGCTGGCGCATGCCAGCATCGACGATCGGATAGCCGGTTTGACCGGCCTGCCAGGCTTGGATGGCCGCGTTGTCGTTGGCCCAGGGAAAATCATCGAACGAAGACTGCACGTTCTCCCGCTCGATCGGGGGCAGGTGATAGAGCAGGTTGTAGGCGAATTCCCGCCACAGAACCTCGCTCTGGAACTTCTCCGCCGATGCCCGCGCCGCGTCATTTCCGGCTGTTGCGACGGCGGCATCGGTCCGTGCCCAGACGGTGCGCGGCGAGATCTCGCCGAAGCGCAGATAGGGCGAGAGCCGGGAGGTCACGTCGTTGGCGGCGAAATCGCGCTCGGGCTTGTAGCGGGTGAGATTTTTGTCGAGGAAGCGGTCGAGCACCGCGTCTGCTTCCGCTTCGCCCGGCGTCCAGGTCTCGCGGAGGCCTCCGGCCCAGTCCGGTTTGGTCGGCCTCAGCTTCAGATCGTCGAGCGCGAGACTGTCCGGCCACGCCACGGGCGCTGCGAGCCGCTTCGGCACCTTGAGCGGGGAGATCTCGGGGAACTTGGCGTGTAGCGCCCGCGCGAACGGCGTATAGACCTTGTAGAAACCGCCGTCATTGGTGGTGACGGTTCCAGGTTCGGCGATCAGTGCGCCGTTGAAGTCTGTTGCCTGGACTCCGTCTCGCTCCAGAGCGGATTTCAAATCCGCGTCCTGCTCGCGCGCGGAGGGATGATATCGCCGGTTCCAGAATACCGCCTGCGCGCCGACTTCCCGGGCGAGCGCAACAACGCTGTCGGACGAGCCGCGCCGCAGGATCAGGCGTCCGCCGAGACGGTGCAGATCGTCCGCCAGGCTTTTCAGCGCGCCATGCAGCCACCATCGGGCGGCACCGCCCATCGGGCGACGGGTGTCGGAGCCGATTTCGTCCATGTAGAGCGGGATCACCGGCGCCCCGGTCTCCGCCGCCGCGGTCAGTGCCGGATTGTCGGCCAGTCGCAAATCGTCGCGAAACCAGACGATCACCGGAGGACGATCATCGGCGGGCGTCTTTTGCTTTTCCGTTTTTTTGTCGGCGGACTTTGCGGGCATTCAGACCTGAACCACTCGGTTGTCGTTTCCATCGGCGGGTTTGTCGACAGCTACGCAACCGCTGCGGGCCCGGATCACGTCCGGTGCGGGAAAAGGTGGGGCAGACGGAAGACGGGGGGTGTTGGCGTCGCGACGGACGCCCTCAACGAAAAAGACCGGTGCGGCTGTCGCACCGGTCTCCTCAATTTGTCGCTCAACGGCGGCAGGCCGCGGCCCACTCTTCCTGAATTGCTTAGATCCAGTTCAGCGCCGTATCCAGCGCGGTCCGCGCCTTTTGATGCACGGCCTCACCGAAGCGCGCCATACGCAAAAGGTTGTCCTGTACCTTGCGTTCGGCGCGGGGCTGATAGGCTTCGATCGTCAGATCCGCGCCTGTCACTTCCTTGGAGGCGACGTCGCGGTTGCCATCGATCGTCAACCGATCCGTCTTCTTGGTCACCGTGCTGGTTCTGGCCTCGTCGCCGGCGCGAGCCGAAATGGCAGGTCCGTTCTGCATCAGGACGGTCTCGTTGGCGCCGATTTCCGTTTGGGCCAAGGCCTGTCCCTTCGGGTTGACCACCGTGACTTCATAGCGACCGTCGTCGAGCGGACGCACGGACCCCACCTTGACCGATGTGTTCGCTACGGCGACGCGTTCCATCGGCGCCGCCTCGCCCAGACGATCGGACCGGAAGCTTTCTGCGATGGCCAACGGCGCAGTAAACAGAACTGCGCCGGCGAGCACGGTCGCGACAATAGGAGTCTCGTTGCTGCGTTTCATCTTTTCGCACTCCGAGATCAGGACGCCATCTGGCTCCGTCGATGCTTTCCCTTGGCCAGATCAACGCGTCTGTTACCGAAACGTTCCTTCGAAATGGGCAAGGAGGATCGCGCGTACCAGGGCCGCTCCCGAAAAAGTGAGAGCGCGCGACGGCCGTCGGCGCAGCGAAAACAACTCGGAGGGATGTGAAAAAAGCGCGGTACCGGCAGTGAGACTGCACCCAAGGTGCGCGCCACTCATCTCTGGCCAGACAACGTCAAATCGCTCAAGGGCGCACCCGGTTACGACCGTATGTGCGTCGGCGATTGACTAGGGATTTTCTCCGAAGACGGCGAAGTGATCGGAATGGTCAAAGTCGCGTCGCGCGGCGGAGCTTACGACCTAAGTGTTTGATCCCGGGTTTTGATGGTGCGCTCTTTTCGCCGGGATGGAGGGATGCGCTATGGGACAGGTTTTACACGGCAGCGCCACGACGACGGAGGCGATCCGT
>NZ_JABJVY010000022.1:0-106621 GCF_040750475.1 Amorphus sp. 3PC139-8
CTGCCACTTGCGGCCCTCGCATGGGCCGCCCTCTTTCTCGGCGAACCGGTACCGCCCCTGGCCATCGGATGCGCCGTCGTGGTGTTTGCTGCGATGCTTGTTTGCCTGCGCAGCCGGATCGCACGCCAAACGGATAGACCCAATTAAACCTAGTCTCGCATTCTCAGTCTCGTACCGACCGATAATCCGTCGCCGACCCACGGATCTCGCACCCGCCGAAACCCGCGAATCCCAGCGTTTTATGCCCCAGGCGGCCGACCACTTCGGCCGCGCCATCCATCACAGTCCCGTCTCGCCCTTTCGCGGCTGCCGTCCCTCGGAAGGATTCCGCGTCTCTGCCGGACGGCGCCTTGCCGTCAATGCGCTGCCCGCGCCGGTCCCGTGTTGCGCATGACGGCTTCGGCTCATTCCGCCCGGCGTTTCGATCCGCGTCCTTCGGGACGGACAACCAACTTTGAAAGGATCGAGACATGGGACTGGATATGTATGCTTTCGCGACCGACCAGCAGATCGCCGACGAGGTCGACTTCAGCGCCGAGGGCGCCACGGAGATCTTCTACTGGCGCAAGCACCCCAACCTGCACGGCTGGATGGAGCGCCTCTACAGCGAGAAGGGCGGCGCGAGCCCCGTCTTCAACTGCGTCAACGTGCAGCTCACCGCGGCCGACATCGACCGGCTGGAGGCCGACATCAAGGCGGGCGCCCTACCGCACACGGAGGGCTTCTTCTTCGGCGCCTCGAACGGCTCCGAGACGGAGGGCGACCTGACCTTCGTCGCCAAGGCGCGCGAACTCATCGAGGCCGGCGCCACCGTCTTCTACACATCCTGGTGGTAGCGCTGCCGCTCACAACGAAGCCGCCTCTCCGGAGGCGGCTTTCGCGTGTGGGGCTCGGCAGGCGGCGGCCGTCTTCTTAGCCGGACGGTTGGCGCCAGTGTCTGCCGACGATGTTGCTCGCTTATGCGCTCGCGCGCAAACGGCTCCTGACGCCCTCGGGCAGGTGAATGCGCCAACCCATCAGCCGCGCATTGAGCGGCCAGTCCTCGGCGATACCGAGACGGCGCTCGGGATCCGGCCCGAACATCTTCCGACGGACAAAGGCATCGAAGGTCAGGCCGCACCGCCTGGCGCGCGCCACGGCCTCGTCCAGCTCATTCGGCGACAGGGCGAAGGTGAACTCGTACAGCCCCGCTTTGACGCGGACGCTCACGGGGTCTTGGGCTGTCGTCATCGGCGATAATCCTCCATGTGGTTCCTTTCCTCTTCTGACCTCGACCGCAAGCGCCTCACCTGACGCCGACGCCCACGTCCGCTCTGCCCCCGGCGATGGTCTCGACGATCGTCGATGTCTTCCCTCGTCCGCCGGGTTCCGGCGTCGCAAGCGGCCTTCTTCACTGGGCGAACCTGCGTCCGGCGCCGCCCGGCGCAACGCGTCGTCACGGCTTTCTTCCCCGCCGGCTGCGCCGGCTTCCTCGCGAGACAACAAAGCCGCGCCTCCGCGTCCTCCGCTCCCGCTACAGCCTGACGGTGCGCTCGGGACGGCTCGGCCGGCCGCTTTTCGTCGCCCATGAAGGCCGCGGCGACGCGGCACGGAACCAACGGAAGGAGGAAAGCCATGAACCGACTGAACGCCATCGACACATTCGCCGAGCAGAGCTGGGACGAGTTCGTCATCGAGGTGGAGGACGCGCTCCTGATCGAGAGCGGCGAAGAGCTCGGCCCGGACCACATGCACGACATCGCCGCCGCCTATGACGCCGGCCTGTCCCCGTGGAGCTGCGTCATCGCGATGCTGGACAGCAACCCGCAGCTTCGCCAACGCGCCGCCTGAACTGGCCGACCCGCCGACGGCCTACGCCGTTGGCGGGGCTGGCCCCCGGCCGGGCGCTCAAGAGCGTCATTGCACGCCGAGCCCGCTCCCGATCTCAGCGCCGGCGGCGGTGATGCACGAGCATCGCGGCCACGGCCGCCGCGACGATTCCGAACATGCTCAGACATTTGAACGGCGGCGTCTGCGCCGCCACCAGACCGGCCACGTTCGCCGCGCCGGCGAGCCCGAGGATTACGTATGTCCACATCGGGCCATTCCCTCCGTTGGTTTCTCATCCGGGGGCTTATGGCGGCGGCCGATAGGTCGTAGCCTGACCGGGGGACAAGGCGCGTTGGCGGCTATTGTCTGTGTTTGAGAGCGATTGAAACTTGTCGGCGAGGTTAATCTCGGCTAGTATTCCGTTGGTTCCGATAGAGATTAAGTCACTGCCCTGTCAGTGTGAATCTTGCTCCCGCTGGAAGTTGGCCCCATAAAGAGGTGAGCAGAAGTGTAACTTCAGTAGGGAGGCAAGATGGATGTTGTACCCCAAAAACTCTTGAATCGAGGCTCCCCAGGGAGCCGTCGAGAGTTTTTGGGGTACAACAATTTCCGCGACATTCGACCCCCTCACGGGGTCTCAAGCGCCGTCAATCTTGCTCTGCGAGGCCTGCCCGCCGCACGCGGAGGGCGCCGCTGATGGCCCGCCCGCCGCTCAAGCCGGAAGAGCGCCGCACCGAATATCTGCGTGTCCGGCTCACCCCCGTCGAGAAGCGCGACCTTGAGCGCGCCGCCCAGGAGGTCGGCGTCACCATGGCCGAGTACGCCCGCGCCATGCTGACCGGCAAGAAGCCCAGGGCCAAGCCGCCGCGCGAGCGCGCCATGACGGCGCTGCTCTACGAGCTGTCCTCGATCGCCACGAACCTGAGTCAGCTCGCCGACGCGACGGGCATGACCACCTACGAGGACTGGGCGAAGTATGTGGGGGGCCAACTTGTGGAGGCGGTGTCAGGGCGGTCCGACCAGACGCCGGTGATCGACGCGCACCTGGAGAAGATCAACGCCGCCGGCCACTGGGTAAACGCGCTGGCCCGGCGCGCCAACATGGGCAAGGAGCTCGACCTCCAGGAGGTGCACGACGCCCTCATCGCCGTGCAGAAAGTCCTGAAGCCGATCCACGACGCGGTGTCGCAACCGCCGCCGGAGACCGGGTCGCCCCCGGACGGGAGCGATGCGGTTTAAGGTGCCCAAGCGCCAGCCGGAGAGCTTCAAGGCCTCCAGCCTCTACCTGGCCGGTCAGGTCAAGGGCCTCTCCCCCGACCGGGTCGAGTTCGTCGAGGGGCACAATCTCTACACCACCGATCCGCGCGCCGCGGCGGCGGTGATGGAGGCGACGGCCGCCAAGAGCCGCCGCTGCAAGACGCCCGCCTACCATTTCATCATCACCTTCGATCCGAAGGACGCCGAGGCCGGCAAGGTGACCCAGGAGGTCAAGCGCGACGTGGCGCGCAAGGTGCTCGACGACATGGGGCTGAGCGAGCATCAGGCGCTGGTCTATTCCCACACCGACACCGACCACCCGCACCTGCACTTTCTGGTCAACCGCATCCACCCGACCCGCCACAAGGCCTATAGCCGGCACCGGGACGGCACCCGCCTCGCCGAGATCGTCCAGACGCGCGCCCGGGAGCTGGGGCTCAACGTGCTGCGCAATCGCGAGTACGGCCGGGAGCACGAGATCGACAACGAGCCGACCCCGACCGATGCCGAATACTGGCAGGCACGGCGCGAGGATCGCGAAGCCCGCACGCGCTTCGGCAAGGGCCGCATCGTCGGCCTGCGCGCCCTGCTGCGCGACGACTTCTGGCAGGCCAGCTCGTGGAAGGATCTGACGCAGCGGCTCAACGACAAAGGGCTCACCCTGGAGATGAAGGGCCGAGGCCTCATCATCACCGACGGCGAGGGCTACGCGAAGCTCTCGGAGATGGGTAAGGGCGTGCGGCGCGATCGCCTCCAGGCCCGCTTCGAGCAGACCTACGGCAACTTCCTGATCGAGCGGGCGCGCGAGCTCGCGCAACGGCGCGAGGACCCCTCCGGCGTCGACACCGAGGGAATGACGCCCGCCGAGAAGCGGACCGTCGAGCGCCTGATGAACGACGACGCGCTGCCGCCGAGGCTGAACCCGGTCGAACGGCTCGACCAGCTCGACATGGACTATCGCTACTGGTCGGAGATCGACGCCGCCTACCGGCGGGGACGCAACCGGATCGACTATGCCAAGCGCCAGGAAACGTATCTTCAGGAGCGGGAGAAGACGAACACCGAATGGTTCCGCAAGCGCACCGTCAGCCTGCTGCGCATTCTCGATGGCGTCTACCGCGATCCCTACGCGGCCAAGAGCGCCTGGGACATTCTGGAGCGGACCCATGGCGAGGCCGAGGCCGAACGCATGGTGAAGGAGAACCCGCTGGTGCTCGGCGAGGCCCGCGGCACCCGCGTCGGCGAATGGCGCGACGCGGAGCGACAGGAGGCCAAGCGCCTGTCCCGCTATCTCGGGGCGCGCCGCCGCAAGTGGCGTGAGGCCAAGAACGATCTGGAGCGGACCCGCGTCCAGCTCGAACGGGCGCGGGAGCGGAAGAGTCGCGCGATTCACGATTACCGGATGCTTCAGGGCGTGGCGGGCACGCCCGAGGAGCTGCGCAAGATCATGATCCGGAAGATCGCGGCGCGCTCACGCGCGCTGGAGCGGGTGACCGAACAGGCGATCCGCCGGAGCCGGTTTGCCGACGAGCGCAAGGAGCAGCTTCACCGCGCCTATCTGCGCGCCAAGGAGCGGAGTCTGGAGCGGCAGCGCAAGCGCGAGCGCCAGAAGGCGCTCGGCCTGGAAATCGACATCGACTGACGGGCCGGCTATTCGAGCGGCTCACCGGCGACGAACGGCACTGCGGCCGCCCGGTCTTCCCAGCCGATCATATAGCTGGTCAGGCGCGCGCCGCCGTCGGTCACGACATCGACGACACAGGTGCGCAGATCGCCGCCTTCGCTGACGCGCAGCTCACGCGGGCTATGCAGGCCAATGACGCGGAGCTGATCCCCGGTGTCGAGGCTTTGCCGTACGAGACCCAGCATCTCGCTATCCTGACAGGCCGGCAGCGACGCCGGGGGCCGTTTGCCTTCGGCTTGCGCGGCCAATACGCCAACACTCCCCGCCACGCCGATCAGACAGATTGCGATGGCGACCAGCAGGCCGCCGTCATGCTTATGGAACGAATTCATGAAATCACCCTTTCGTTATTTCTGGATTTGAAGAACCGGCGCGCTTGGCCGCCTCGGCGGGCCGGCTCAGGCGCCGTTGGAACACCGCGTCGGCGTAGTAGCGGATCTTCTCGGCAAGGATCGGCCGGCAGCCCTGGACGAAGACCAGCATGCGGCTGTCCGGCAGCAGCGTGACTTCCGACGGCGAGAGCAGCGGCCGGCCCGTCTCGCTCTCCCCCTCGCTGTAGGCATGCACCAGGCCGAGCAGCGGGAAGCGGCCCGAACGGCCGCCGCTGTGCACTTTCACCGTGCGCTGACCGAGCATGCTGGAGAGCATGTTGGCCGTCTCCGGGTCCTGGACGTTGAAGGCCTGCCGCACGGCGCAGTTGGCGATCATCGAGCGCCATTTGGCGTAGGTCTTCTGGAGCTGGTCGAGATCCTGCACGAACAGCCAGAGCCGCACGCCGTACCCGGCGAGGTAACCGATACCGTCCTCGACCGGCCGCATGCGCCCCAGGGCCGGAAGCTCGTCGAGCAGGAACAGGACCGGTGTGTCGGGCACGTCCGGATTGCGGCTCATGGCTGCCGTCGCGATGCCGACCATCAACCGCATGAACGGCTGATAGGACGAGACGAACTCCGGCGGCACGATCACGAAGACCGAACAGGTCCGATCCTTCATCCGCTCGAAGTCGAAGGTGGTCTTGGCGGTCATGGCCGAGAGCTGCGGGCTCTCGAAGATCGACATGCTGTCCTGTGCGGTGGAGACGACGCTGGAGCGCTCGCGCTCCTCTTTCTGCGAGAAGCCCTCGGCGACCCGGGCCGCGGTTGCGCTCTCCGAGCCCCGCATGCCTTCGAGCACCTTCACGAAGCCCTCGTCCGACCGCATCAGCATCACCCGGAGGTGGTGGAGTGTCCGGAGCTCGGGTTCGACGTCACGGGCGAAATGAAGCAGCATCCCCATGATGAGGGTGCGCGCCTCGCGCTCGAAGTGATCCGCCTCGCCCGCCTTCGCGGCGACGATCATCTCGGCCATCAGACGGGCGTCATCCACCTCGCTGGCTGTGCCGACCCGGATGAAATCCAGCGGATTGTAGAAGGCATTCGAAATCGTCGGATCGAACGGCGCGAAGACGACGACGCGCCCGAGCTCCGCCCGGTAGCCGCCGGCGATGCGATAGTTCTCGCCCTTGATGTCGGTGACAAAGACCGAGCCCGGATGATCGAGAAGATTGGGCACGACGGCGCCGATGCCTTTGCCCGAGCGCGTCGGCGCGAAGGTCAGCAGGTGGCCCGGCCGCTCATAGCGTAGGAACCGGCCGTCGCGCTTGCCGATAATCGGCCCGGTCGACGTGAGTAGCCCCGCCTTGCGCAGTTCCTTGCCTCTGGCGAATGACGCCGAGCCGTAGGCCTGACGTGGCCGGCGGAAATAGCGCCACAGCCCGACCAGGACCGGCAGGCAGACGAGCAGCAGGAATCCTGCGATGAGCGCGCCGCCGAACGGTGTGTGGGCGGCGTAGTGGAGAAAGAGATAGAGTCCCGCGAGAATGAGAATCCATTTCGGGAGATCGAAGACGGCGAACCGCAGCGTCCGCCACAATAGACGAATGAATGACATGACATATGTCCCTCCTTGTATAACCGAGGGCTTATGTCACGCGTCTAAAATTATTTCGCTGACGTCTGGAAATCGGAATGGATAATAAATAGAATAGAGATGTCGCCGGATCCCGTTCAATGTCCCTGTGACTTGTATAACCAGCGGGATTCGGCGACATTATTTATTTGGTGGCCGCACTTTCGATTTACAAACCCGTATGTTTACCGGGTTGAAGATTTCGTCATTTATACAAATAATGAATAGTTTAGCCCTTGCGCGCCTTCACCAGATCGAAGCCTTCCTTCAGCAGCTCCACCATCGAGATGCCGTGAATGGCGGCATGCGCCTTGAACTCCCGGTGAAACTCCGCCGGCACCTTGAAGTTGAGCGGTTTCAGATCCGCCGCTTCCGGCCGATCGAGATTGTCGAGCGTCTCGCTCATCGCCGGCGGTGCGCCCTTGGTCGTGCGGTTCGGTGGAGCGATCTTCGTCATGCTATGCAGCCTCCCGCTCGCCGTTGGTTTCGAGCAGGTCGACGACTTCCTGGACAAGCGCATCGGCCCGCGCCTTGAGCGAGGCGAAGCGCGTTTCGGTCAGCGCCCGGCCCTCGTCGCTGGCGCGGCGATAGGCGGTCTTCTCCGGGAGTGTCGTGCTCAGGCAGCGATAGCCGCCTTGGGCGATATAGGTGCGCGCCTCGTCGAGCTCGGCCTCACTGTCCCCGACACGGCTCAGCACGAAGGCAATCCGGCCTGCGCCGACGCCGGCCTTGCGCAGCTCGTGGGCAAGCAGCACGGACGGCTCCAGATCGTCGAGAGCCAGTCCCGTCGGCAGGAGAACGAGATCGCTCGCTTCCGCGATCTGCCGCGTGCCCATGCTCGCGTGCGGCGGCCCATCGAGTACCATCAGGTCATAGGCGCCGGCGGCCTGCATGGCCTGGGCAACGGTCCCGAACCTCTCGACCGCGACAACAGGTTCCAGCCCGTGCTGGAGCCGGCGGGCCTGCCAACTGAACGCCGTGCCTTGCTGGATATCGAGATCGGCGATCTTCACCCGCCAGCCAGCCTGCGCGTATTCCCGCGCCACCAGCCGCGCCAGCGTGCTCTTGCCGACCCCGCCTTTCTGGGAAACAACTCCAATAATCAAATCAAAATACCCGTTACTTATTCTCTTAAATATATAATTCAGTAAATCATCAATTATTTCTTTCGTCAATTTCCATAAGAAAAAAGAAAAGGAGGATTGTTGAATAAAGACCCCTGTGTTCAGTTTTTTGGATCAAATCCGGCACGCACGAGATGCGGCGGAGCTGGAGCATCTGTTTTCTCAGGCACTCGCCGATCTGGGCTTTCGGGAGTGGGCTTATCAGGTGGTTCATGCGGACACCATCGTGGACGAGGAACCGCTCATCTTCACGACCTACCCCGAAGAATGGCACACGCACTATGCCGCCAGCGGCTATCACCTGATCGATCCCGTCGTGCGTCTCGGACCGCGTCAGGTGACGCCGTTCCAGTGGAGCGCCCTCTCCTTCGGCATCGAGCCGACGCCGGACCAACAACGCATGTTCGACGAAGCCGCTGAATTCGGCGTCGCGGAAGGCGTGGGCATTCCCATTCACGGTCCCAATGGTGCGCTCGCCATGGCCTCCATGGTGACCGACGAGCCACCGGAGAGTCTCGCTCGCCTCATGATCGAGACCGGTCCCGAGGTGCACCTGGTCTCCCTGGCCTTCCACAATGCGCTGCGCGACCTCGGGGGCTTCGGCCGCGCCCGCCAAGCGCCGATGCAGCTCTCCGCGCGCGAGCGCGAATGCCTGCTCTGGTACGCCAAGGGCAAAAGCATGTGGGAGATCGCGGCCATCCTCCGGATCAGCCGCCGCACCGTTCACCACTACATGGAAAACGTCCGCCGGAAGCTCGGTACGGCGAACAGCATGGAGGCCGTGCTGCGCGCGACGATGAGCGGGCTCATCAACCCGTGACAGAGGCCATTGCCCCCGTACGTTTACCGGGATGACAAATCTCGATCTTTCTCCCTCTATGGACGCCACGAGCAACCAAGGGAGGAAGACATGTGCTGTCCATCATATCGCAAGAGAACGCCCATCTGCATTGGGACGCGCTGGCGTCCATGCACCAACTCCGCCGTCAGGTCTTCAGCGAGCGCCTTCGCTGGGGCGTGACGGTGATCAACGGCCTGGAGATCGACCAGTTCGACATTCAGGACGCCCACTATATCGTTCACCGTGACGTCGAGGGCCGCGTTGACGCGTGCACGCGCCTTCTGCCGACGACCGGTCCCTATCTGCTCGGGGACGTGTTCGCCAGCCTCATCGACGGAGAGCCGCCGCGCGATGCGCGCATCTGGGAGAGCACCCGCTTTTGCGCCGATCACGGCCGCGCGCCCCGCAACATCGCCGCCCTGTTGATGGCCGCGATGCTGGAGTTCGGCGTCGATCGCGGGCTGAGCGCTTATGTTTCCGTCTCGGATGTTCGGATGGAGCCGATCATGCGCCGTGCCGGCTGGGATCCCCGCCGCCTCGGGGGCACCGTCGAGACCGGCACCGATACCGCGGCGGCCGAGCGGCTGACCGTCTCACGGGAGTATCTCATGCGCGTGCGCAAGCGCGCCGGCGCCAGCGGTCCCGTCATCGGGAATCTGCACGAGTTGAAAGGCGATCTCGCCGTGGCTTAGAACGGTGGCGCTCAGACGGCCTCAAAGCCCGTTCTGATGCGTCGAGACCTGCACGCAGGGGATTTCCCCTCGACAATCCGAGAAATGAACACAGCGGCCGCTCAGGCCGCTTATCCTTCAAGAGCCAAGCCATGTTGCGGCCGCGCGGGTGTCCGGACCCGACCATCGGCTATGCCGGCTGGCACCCGGCATGAAGCTGCGATGGTGCGGCAACCGGCGATGCTGTCAGCGCCCGCCTCGCCAAGAAACACACCGTCATTCCCAAGCAAATCAAGCGGCAGCCGCACCGCCCGGCGCTGGAAGTCTGAAACAAAATCTCGAACCCGATCTGGAATTTCGCCGCTCCATACGATACTTGCTGAACGCTTGGCCGGAACTTATCCACAGGCACCCGGTTTTAGTTGTTTTAATTTGTTTTAATGGTTTTAGAGGAATTCGCGCGCCGAAAGCCAGTCAATCCGGGGGTTCCAGAAGGCACCCCGTCCGCAAGGTACGGTCGAACGTCCGAAAGGTACACGACGACGTCCGCAAGGTACGGCCCAACGTCCGCAAGGTACATGTTCTCCACAGGACGAAGACCCAGCGGCCAACACGGGCTGTACATTGCGGACGCGGACTCCGGACAGCGTCTTCGCCCAGGAGCTAATCCAATCCGATCGGGAGTTCCTTGTGCGCGCGGTCCCATGAAACTTGAGTGCATCAGCCCTCGCCGGCCGGCAACTAGGGGAGAACGCCGCCCATTGCCCCGCGCCGTGGCTTGGCAAATCCGCTGTACCTTGCGGACGCCTGCCACGACGCTTTCAAGTGTCACGAGTCAGTGGCCCGATTTTCGAGGGTCGGCGTGCCGAAACAGGCCGCCATATGAAGCATGGGCCCGTCCTGGCCTTGTATCTCCGTCAGGCGGTAGTCGGGCAGGTCATTGGCCGCGATCAAGCATCTCAGATCGAAACAGAACTTCCTGTATTGCCTCGTGGAACCGCTTCGGGCGTAGATGCTCCGGAAGGAATACGACGCCGTGTCAACACCGGCAGCCTTGCGGGCCAGACGATAGATGAAGCGGGCCAGCCCGCCGCGGATTAGGAAGTAGTCCGGATTTACGGTGAGAATCTCGGGCGTCTTGTGCGTCATCACGCCGTCGTAGATCCAATCCGGGATCGTGATCTCGATGAGGCCGATGCGGCCGGTGTCCGTCCGGCTGACGACGCGATACCGCTCAATCAGTCCGAACCCATCCGAATCTCGAAGCCGGCTGTGCCGGTTCTTGCCGGTGATCTTGATCCGCGTGGTGTTGAGGCGGTCGAGCGCACGCTCAACGTCCGCGTACTGCTTCCCTCCCGTCGTCGACCTGCGGAACTTGAGAACCTCCGCGCTGTGCGGCCGAAAGACTTTGCCCGGCTTCGGACCCCGGCCCTGGCGGTAGCGCTTTACGGCATCCGCCAGATGCGAGATCGCCATCAAGACGATGTCGTAGTCGTCGATTGTCGCCATCCCGTAGGCGCCGCTCGACACCTCGATCACGGCTTTGTTCGTCTCATGACGCAGAATCTCGGCGTTCCGCCTTTGGCGTCGCGACAGGCGAAAGACCGCGATATCCATCAAGCCGACCCCGTCCTTCACCGGGATGTCGTGGAGGGCGGGGACGAAGAAATCGAGCTGGTTATCGTTTGCCGGCGGCGTGCCCAGAGAAGAGACAGGCGTAGCGCCGGGAACGGTCTTCCGTAAGCGTTCCTGCGTTTGCTTGAGCGTCGTAAGATGTTTGGGGCGTTCCCCCATCTTTTCGGCGTGTTTCATTCAACTCGTTACCTATAAGTTCGTTTTTTGTTCCAAATCAAGTTATCACAGCACAGCTCCGCTCGAAAACAATTCCACACAAGCAGGGTGTCGGTCAGTGTGTCGCGTCGGAACCGCCGTCGGCCGCGACATGGAAATCCACGAAGCGGTCGAACAGCGGCGGCGGGCGATAGCGATACCCGTCGGCATCGAAACGGCGACTGTCCGTTGCCGCCGGTTCGAGCAGGCCGAAGTAGAGATCGAAATCCCCCATGGAAGCCGCATCAAGGCTCGGAAGATAGCGGCCCCTGAAGGTCTCGGGAAAGAGCTCGGCCTGCACCAGGCCGGGCCGATCGAGCGCGTCGCGCCCCGCCGGCGAGAGTAGGAGCCGGTCCTTGTGCTTGCGCATGAGCTTCCGGCGCTTCATGACTTCGTGGAGGTACCGGCCGGGCAGATAGTCGATTTCGTCGACCACCTTGTTGACGGCTTAAACCTCGGCCGGCTCGTAGCCCGCCCATTCGAAGGCTTCGACGGCCCAGGCCAGGCCAGGAACCTGCGATTCAACGCCCCCGACGCCGTCAGGCCGATACCGTCATTGTCGCGCGCGTAACCTAGCATCATGTGCCCGCTCGCTGCGATAACGCTCCCGGACAATGTCTCGGCATCGAGGCCCCTGCTCAGGCTGATGACGCCGCTGCCGTCGAGCGGGTCGTCGGCCAGGGTCCGCGCCAAAGTCAGATCGTGTGCGCCTCGCAATCGTATTCCATCAAGCGATGGAGGGTGAGTGTCTCGGCCTACCGCCCCTTCGCATTCAGGGACAGGACCGCGACCGCGGCACCTCTTGCACGCACGCGTATTACGCAGTTCGGATGTTGAGGATCATTGGCACAGCCTGGGTTCGTATGCAGTTGAGTGTGCCAAATGCGCGGTTACAGATCTGTAGCGCCTTGCGCTAATCGCCATCGTCCTTCGATACTGCCGGTGATCCAGCCGAGCGACCGGCCCAACCGTCCGGCAGGAGTGACGGCATAATCTGCGGCTGCTGGTAAAAGATGTAGCTCGTGAACGTCCCGAAATGAGCCTGGGCGTCGCGCAGCAGGTCGTCGCATCGCAGGATGGCGTCCAGGTTCGTGCCGACCTGTCTCCAGTGGATGCGCGCGCCTTCATTGAGGGAGAAGCCGACGGCCGTTCGCAGAATGAGCTGGGCGCGTGTCATGCCCCCGGACGCAACAAACGACTGGACGATAACATCGTCGTTGATCTCTTGGTGATCCGTGAGGGTCGAGAAGATTGCCCATACGAGCGCGTTCGGGACGTCCGCGCCTCGCTCACCGGCCGCATCGTGCAGGTATGCCTCGGACACCCGGAATACCGCCTGATAACCGTCAGCGGTCGGCTCTTTCTCCCCTACGCGCTCCAGTTCGATCCGCAGGCCGGCACCTTGCTTCGGGACGAGATAGTAGTCACCGGCGAGAACACTCATCAGATCGTTCTTGATTGCCTTTTCGAAGCCGACCGTTACCGAATCCTCACCGGCAGGTTCGGCGATGGCGGGATCGAACAGTATCCAGAACCCGACGTCCCGTGGACGCCAGGCGATCAGGAGCGGCTGGTTCAGGAGCGCGGCATATTCCTTCAGGCGCTGCAAGTACCGGGTCTTGAATTTTAGAACTGTATCTTCCGTCGTCTTGACTTCAATCACGGCGCTGCACGTCTCGCCGCCTGTCTGGAAGACAGCAAGCAGGTCGGGCACGACCTACTGGCTGCGCGCTTCATCTTCGAGCGCGACTTCACTCAGCCGGTGGACGAAACTGCACCATCCAAGCCAGCGGAGAACGGCAGCGAATTCGTTTTCAGCGGATAGCCCGTATTCGACATGCTGCACCTGCCGGGCAAACCTGTCGACATCGTCGATATCCCAGTCGAGTCGCTCGGCCGCCTTGACAATCGCATGTGCGGCATCAGTGGTGCGGAAAGGCTGAGCGGTCCGCCCCAACCGCGGCCCTTGTGATGGTGATGACTGGTCTTCGGGTCTATCAGTCATACCACTGTCCGCCTCTTCATTGCTTGCCATGCTTCAGGCATGGGGTTATGTTTGACTATAATCACGTCTTTTGCCCCGCCGTTGTCCCGGCCGGTGATGGCGCGCTTTTTCGTCGGCGCGCTGCTTCCAGGTCGGGGCCCGATCGTCATCGCTGCCGGCCTGACCCGCCCCTTCGACGAATTCCGCCGCGTCGTTGAATTCCACCGTTATCTCGTTCTGCTTGAAACCGCGCTTGTGCCTCAAGCCTTCAATCTCGCACTCCTTCTCTGAAATGACACATAACCTTGGGAATCCTGACGCATAAAATTTGGACTCGACAGCGCTTGGAGATCGCGGCGCGCCTGGCGGTCATCGACCCGTCTGCTAGCGAAGTCCAGCCGGGCGATCCGCCGCGCGTACCGGAACGACCGTGCCTGACCCGGAAGAGGCTTCCTGAGAAGTGGAGGAGAGAATGGGTCGCAGGTCATACAAGCTGCCGATCATCGACGAGCTCGGCTACGTGCCGCTCTCCTCGACCGGCGCCGAGCTACTATTCGAGGTGTTCAGCGAGCGCAACGAGCGCGGCTCGACCATCGTCACCAGCAAGCTGCCCTTCGACGAATGGACCTCCGTCTTCGGCTCTGAGCGGCTCACCGGCGCGCTCCTCGATCGGCTGAAGCATCACGTCCACATCCTCGAGATGAACGCGAAAGCTTCCGCCTCAAGCAGGCTAAAGGACGATCACAGAACGCCGACCACGACTGACCATCCGCAATCGAGAGAGGGCCCCCGCGGGGGCCCTCTCTCGATCACAAGTGATGCATTTTACTCCGGCCAACTGAGGCATTTTTAGTCCGGCGTTGACACCGGAGCCCCTCGGCCTCGATCGCCGAGCCAGAACTCTTCTCCACCTCATAGAGCTTGCGCCGCGCCAGGAAGCGGCGCCGCATTGGTGAGTCCGTGGTTACCTTGGAGATGTCCATTGTGAAGATCATTATGCGGAACGCTGTTTTATTTTTCTTGATCGGTGGCGAAAGATGGGCATTCTGAACCGACAAGGTTTCCAACGATGTCGGGAAGTGTCGTGACCATCGAAAAGTTGCTCAATCCGAAGAACGTGGCACTCGTCGGCGTGTCCACGAAGAATGCCACCTTCCAGGTCGGGGCGCGCGCGGTTTTCGATCATCTGCGCGTGCATGGCTATCGGGGCCGGATCGATATCGTGACCCGCGAGCCGGCCTCCATCGACGGGGTCGACAGCGTCACCGACCTCTCTCAATTGACGCATGCGCCGGATTGCGTGCTGATCTCGGTCCCGGCGGCCGATGTCTATTCGGTCGTGGAGAAGGGCTTGGCGCTCGGTTCGCGCGCCTTCGTCGTGTTGACGGGCGGGTTCTCCGAAGCCGGGGAGGAGGGCGCACGCGACCAGGAGCGGATCGCGCGTTTGGTCCGCGCCCACGACGCGGTCATGCTGGGTCCGAACACCACGGGCTACGTCAATTTCGCTAACCGGATCGCGTTGAGTTCGACCAGTCGGGTAAGCGCCGAACTCGCGCCGGTCGGCGATGTCGGCCTCGTCGTGCAGAGCGGCGCGCTCGGCAGTGGGCTGTTGGAGGAATCGGTCCGCAACGGCATCGGTCTCAGTCACCTAATCTCGACCGGAAACGAGGCGGTGACCAGTCTGGTGGATTGCATCGAACATCTCATCGACGATCCGTCGGCCAAGGTCATCGCGCTTTACGTGGAAAGTTTCCGCGAGGCGGATCGGATGATCGCCGTATCGCGCCGCGCCCGCGAGGCGGGGAAGCCCATCGTCGTCTACAAGGCCGGTCGGTCCGATGTTGGCCGCCGCGCGGCGGCGGGCCATACCGGCGCACTTGTCGGCACGCGCGATGCCTATGCCGCGGCCGTCCGGCAACTCGGCTGGATCGACGTCACGGCCATCGAGGATCTGTTGCCCATCGCCAACTACGCCGCGCGCTGCGGCGTGGCCCGGACCATGGCGGTGATCTCGATCTCCGGTGGCTATGGCGGCTGCGTCGCCGATGCCTTGGCCGAGGGAGGACATGTCACGTTGCCCGCGCCGTCCGCTCGAACGGTGGCGCGGATGCGCGATCACGTGCCCGCCTTTCTCAGCGCCAGCAATCCGATCGATGTCGGTGGTACCCCATTCCGAACCGCCGAGGGCTATGCCGAATGCCTCGATGCATTGGCCGACGACCCGGCGATCGACGGGGTCGTCATCGCGAACACGCCCATCGTCCCCGCCTGGGCGGAGCGGGTGTCGTCCGCGGCCGCGCGGACGCGGGCGCGGACGGGCAAGCCCGTCTCCGTCATTTGGCCGTCGGAAATCTTCAATATTGACGCGCTCGCGGCGCTGCGCACGGACAAGGTGCCGGTGTTCGGCCGGGTGGACAGCTTCGCCACCGCCGTCGCCGGTGTCGCCATTGCGTCCGAGAGCCGGGCCGCCCCCTCCCGACTGCTGCGCGAGGGACGGCCGGCGGGTTGGGGCACGGGCGGATCACGCGCCGAGGAGGGCGGCCCGGCGCTCGACGAATCACGCAGCAAGGCGATGCTGAAATCACTGGGCGTCCGGTTCCCGGCCGAGCGTTTCGTGGACGGGCGCGACGTGGAGGCGGTTCTGCAGACGGCGGCGGATGTCGGCTATCCGGTTACGTTGAAGGGCATTGCGGCCGGCGTGGTGCATAAATCGGAGTTCGGTCTCGTGGCCGTCGGCGTGCCGGACGCGGACAGCCTGCGCACGCAAGTCGCCGCGATGTCGGAGAGCGCGGACGGGCATGGTCTCGATTTCCAGGGATTTCTCCTGGGGGAGACGGTCCGTCCGGGGGCGGAGGTCATCGTCGGCCTCGGCCTCGATCCGGAATTCGGACCGATGCTCACCTTCGGCGCCGGCGGCATCCTGACCGAGATCATGCAGGATGCCGCCGTCCGGCTCTTGCCGATGGATGCCGGGGAGGTGCGCGCGATGATCGAGGCGTGCCGCATCGGCAAGGTGTTGCACGGCGCGCGCGGCAAGACCGCGTTGGATGTCGATGCGTTGGTCGCGTTCCTGGAGAACCTGGCCGGCCTCGCGTCCGGACTCGGCCGGGATTTCGCCGGGGTCGAGATCAATCCCGTCGGCGTCGGCGCGGCCGGCGAGGGCGTGTGGGCGTTGGACGCGACGGTGTTCGCCTATGAGGAGGGGACGTGATGTCGTCCGGTCGAAGGGAAAAGCTGGTCCCGCCCGAGGCGCTGGGGGACCTGATCGCGGCATGGTTGGGCGACGCCGATCTGCTGGCCTTGGGCGGCTTATTCAAGCAGGGACGTCCCTGCGCCCTGGTGCGCGAGGTAATCCGTGGCGGCCGGCGGGATTTGAAGCTCGTCTCCTCGCCTGGATCCGGGTTCGACGTGGATGTCCTGATCGCGGCCGATTGCGTGGCGGAAACCTTCCTTCCGGCGGTTACGCTGGAAACCAGAATGTGCCCCGCCTTTCGCGGCGCGGTGGAGGCGGGCACGGTGCGCGCCCATTGCGTCGACGCGCTGTCCGTCGTGGGCGGTTTGATGGCCGCCGCCCATGGCGTGCCCTTCCAGCCGGTGGTCGCCTGGAAAGGATCGGACGTGCCGCGGAACAACCCGCTCGCGGCCGAGATCACCTGTCCCTTCACCGGCGAGGCTCTGTTCGCGACCCGCGCGATCCGTCCGAAGCTCGCCCTGCTGCATGCCCAGGAAGGCGATCGATACGGTAATATCCGCCATCTCTCGACGATGACCTATGCCGACCAGATGATGGCGCGGGCGTCCGAACGCGTGATCGTCAGCGTCGACCGACTGGTCTCGACGGAGGATATCGTCGCCCGCTCGCGGGAAACGACGATCCCCTGCATCTATGTCGATGCGGTGGTCGAGATGCCCTATGGCGCGCATCCGACAGGGAGCTTCCCGCTCTACAGCATCGACGAGGCCCATATCGAGACCTATGCCGACGTGGCCGAGGCCGCGCGCCGGGCCCGGCGCGATGGCGGGCCGGAATCCGGGCGGGACGGTAGCGGGGGAGCGGGCTATGGCCTCGCCGACTATCTGAACCGCGTCGTCCATGTGCCCGCGACGCAAGCCGACTATCTCGAGGCGATCGGCGGCGAGGAGCATCTCACGGCGTTGGAGCGGGAGGCCGCGAGCCTATGACCGATACAAGCTGTACCCCGGCGGAACTTCAGGCCTTCGTCCTCTCCCGCGAACTCAAGGACGGGGAGATGGGGGCCGCCGGCGCGTCCGCCGCGATTCCGATGGCGGCCATCATGCTCGCCCGGCACATGCACGCACCGAACATCCAGATCGCGGGCGAGATGTTCGTCAATCCCCGGCCGAGGCAGCTCTGGGACTCGATGCTCGACGACCGCGCGCTCGGCGCCTGCGAGGGGGCGGAGACCTTCCTGGAACTGTTCGGCCATTCGCATCGCGGATTGGATTTCTTCTTCCACAACGGCATGCAGATCGACCGCTTCGGCAATATCAATCTGCATTTCATCGGTGGGACGATCGACCGCCCGCGCATGCGCGGCCCCGGCGCGGCGAATATCTCCTATGCCGGGACTTCGCGGCGGTTCTATATCTGCACGCACGCGCATTCGCCGCGAAGCTTCGTTCCCCGAGTCGATTTCATCACCTCGCCCGGCTATCTCGACGGACCGGATAGCTTCCAAGCGGCTGGCCTGAAGGGCGGGCCCGCCCTGTGCGTGACGCCCCTTGCGGTCATGGATTTCGATCCGGACAGCCTGACCATGCGCCTGAAGTCGGTCCATCCGTGGGGTTCGGTGGAGGAGGTCGTCGCCAAGACCGGCTTCGCGCTCGGCCTGCCCGACCGCGTGCCCGACACCGATCTGCCGGATGCCGAAACGCTCGATCTTCTCCGCCGGAAGGTGGACACGGCCGGCATACTGCGCCATTGACCGGACGCGCCCGGGGTAGGTCGGACGGCGGTCGGCTCAGGGCGTGTTCGCTTCGTCGCGAAAATCGCCATCCTGGAGATGCCGCTCGATCTCCCGCGTCATGTCGACCAGCCGCTGGCCGATCTCCCGTTGCCGGGTGGCGTTCAGGTGGCGGGCCGGCGCTCCGCAGGCGAGCGCGTAGACCGGCGAGCCCCCCGGAAAGACCAACGGCGCCGCGACGCCGTTGATGTCGGTGAACCAGCTTGACTGGGCGGTGGTATAGCCCTGCGCCGCGACCTCCCGGCGGCCGGTCTCGATATTGGCCTTGATCTCCTCCCAATGCTTGGCGTGGCGTTCGCGCAGCAGGGTGTAGAGGTAGTTCAACTCGGCTTCCGGCAGGGGGGCGATCAATGCGTGGCCGGTCGCCGTTCCGGCGAGCGGAATGCGGGAGCCGACCTCGAGGCGGAGCGTCATCAGCGTCTTCGTGCTGTGCGTGACTTCCAGTTCGATGACGTCGAGCTGGTCGCGCGCGGCGAGCGAGGCGTGAACGTTGAAGGTGTCCGCCAGTTCGCTCAGATAGGGTCGGACCAGATCGCCCAGGCTGAAAGGTTCGCGCGCGGCGAAGCCGAGGCCGAGGATCGAGGTGCCGAGGCGATACTGCCGCCGTCGCGTCGAATAATGCAGATAGCCGAGCGACTTCAGGGTCTGAAGCAGACGGGACGTCGTCGGCTTCGGCAGATCGACCCGCTCCGCCACCTCCATCCCGTTCATCCAGACCTGTTCGGAGGCCCCGAACGCCTCCAGCACGAGGAGCCCGCGGCCGAGCGTGTTCACGAAGTCGCGGTCCTTGGCGACGATCCCGCTTTGGCGGCGGCGGCGCACGCGTCGGCGCGGCGGCTCGTCCTCGCCGTCGGCTTCGGGCGTGCGCCCATTGCTCGATTGGTCGGTCCTGTCCGCCTTCATCGTCATTCGTTCCAGAAGGTGGCGCCGACTTGATCCATGCGGCGGCTGATTTCGCTTGACAATGTTAGCAACTCCGGCCCCAGGGTCTCGTGGAACTTCGTGCGATCCATGCCCAGACGCCGCGCGCCGCAATTCAGCGCCAGGATCGTATGGCCCTGGTCGAGCCAGACGGGCGCGCCGACAGCGAAGATATCCCGCCGCCACGAGCCGAAGGAGACGGAGAAGCCGCGTTCCTCGACGGCCGCGAGTTCGGCGCGGAGCTCGGCCTCGACACTGTCCGCGTTCTCGCCGGCCTCCGACCTTATGGCGTCGATGCATTCCTGGCGGCGTTCGTCGTCGAGCGCCCAGAGATAGGCCCGCCCTATCGCCGTCCTGGCCATCGGCACGAGATAGCCGACGCGCAGCCGCATCGTCACCGTCTCCGGGCCGGAGCAATAGTGGAGATAGATCATGCGGGTGCCATCGCCGATGCCGAGCGCGACCGACATCTCATGCTTGTCGGCAAGGGCCTGCATCAACGGTTCCGCCACACGGCGCACCGGCAGGCTGCGCAACAGCGCATACCCCAGATGCGTAACCTTGTCGCCCAGATGATACTGTCCGTGCGGGCCGACCTGTCGCAGGTAACCCATCTGCGCCAGCGTATAGGACAACCGCGCGACGGTCGCCTTGGCGAGACCGGTCCGGGTCGCGATCTCCTTGTTACCGAGCGGCGCGTCGATCGCATGGAAGGCGCGCAGAATCGCCAACCCGCGCGTCAGCGAGACCACCTCCGTCGGTTCGGACGTCTCCTTGGCACTCGCTGGCGGCATGTCGGGATATCCTCGATGGACGGTCCGGTCGATTGTTATCGGCCTTTCCAGACCGGCGGGCGCTTCTCGGCGAAGGCGCGGGGCCCCTCCCGCGCATCCTCGCTCGCATAGACAGGTTCGTATATCTGTTGTGCGTGTTCAAGGCCGGCCGCGCAACCAACATCCATCGTCTTCAGGATCGATTGCTTGCCGGCCATGACGGAAAGAGGGGCGTTGTCGCGGATGGTTTCCGCGAGGGCGCGGGCGCGGGCATGGACCGCCGCCAGGTCCGGCTCGACATGATTGACAAAGCCCAGCGCGTGAAGCCGCTCGATCGGTTGAAGGTCGCCAGTCAGGACCATTTCCATCAGCATCGGCTGGGGCAGTTGCCACAATAGCGGCATGGCCCAGGGCGAGCCCCGCCCCCGTTTCGTCTCCGTGATTCCGCCACGGGTTCCGGCCAACCCGACGCGAATGTCGGCGTTGAGGGAGAGCATGAAGCCCCCGGCCGCGAAATGGCCGGTCATGGCGGCGATGATCGGCACGCGAACCGCCCGCATGCGCTGGTGGAAAGGGTCGCGCAGCAGGGTGAGAACGTCCACGCCGCGCGATTGACGCAGTTCGCTCGCCTCCTTCAGATCCATGCCCGCGCAGAAGGTCCCGCAGGCGGCCGCCGTCAGGATCACCACGCGGATGTCGTCGCGCGAGTCGACCGTTTCCCACAGATCGTCGAGCCGCTCGGCTGCGGCGACGGACAGGGCGTTGCGCCGTTCCGGCCGGTTCAGAGTTATCTCCGCGATGCCGTCCGCTACGTCGAACAGGACGATCTCGTCCGCTTCCATGCGATCCACTCCCTATCGGAACACTGGGTCTTCTTGTCGGTGGGGAGAGTAGCAGTCATCGATGAAAGTTCACAATGCGGAATTCTATTCCAAAAAATGCTTGAGTCTCGCCATTGGCTCATGCAATGGTTCCAACGCTGGAAAACACTGTACGTCGCGTTTCCGTGCCGTCCGTTGCGGATGATTTGGGCGGATGATCGGGATTGAGGACGCGAACACGGGTGTCGGGCGTCTCGCGGCGTCCGATACGAACAAGACAGCCAAGCAATCGATTGCGATCAGCTACGGGAGGAAAACAGGTGTTCAAGAAACTAGGTTATACAATCTCCGGGGCGGCGCTTCTGCTCGCGGCCGGCATGTTCAACGTGGCCAACGCGGAGTCGAAGACGCTGGCGCTCGGGTCCACGAATGCCACGTCCAGCCACTATCAAATCGCCGTCGCCATGGCCCAGGCGATCGAGGCCAACAATGACGGCACGACCGTTTCGGTGGTCGAGACCGGGGCCAGCGTCGACAATGTGCGCCGCCTGACCCGCGGCGAAATCGATCTCGGCCTGGTCGCGGGCGACGTCTTCGTTCAGGCGCGCAACGGGCTGGGCCAATTCGAGGGCAAGGCGGTTGACGATCTCGTCGCGCTTTACCCCTATTCGGATTCGGTCATCAACGTCGCGGTGCGCGAGGATTCGGGCATTACGATGCTGTCCGAACTCGACGGCGAGGCGTTCGCGCCGGGCATTCGCGGCAGTGGCGGCGAATTGCTGATGACGCAGAGCCTGGAGCTCTTCGGGGTGCAGCCCGAATATATCTACGGCACGATCACCGATGCGATCGAGGCGGTCCGGAACAAGCAGATCGTCGGCTACAGCAAGTACGCCGCCGCCAACCGGGTCGACGCCACGCTTCAGGAACTTCTGACCTCGGTGGACATGCGTATCCTCGGCTTTTCTCCGGATGAGCAGAAGATGGTGAAGGAGAACATCCCCGGAGTCGGCTTCACGACCCTGCCGGCCGACTTCATCGAGGGGAACCCGGAGGTCGTGACCCCGTCCGTGCCGATCCTCTATGCGACCCGTCTCTCCCTGATGGACGAAGACACCGCACGTAAGATTGCCCAGGCGATCGATCAGAAGAAGCAAATCCTGATTGACGTGTGGCCGCAGCTCAAGGACTACGACTTCCGTCAGTCGATCCTGTCGACCCGCGATATCGGCATTGCCGTCCATCCGGGCGCGATGTCCTATTGGGAAGCCGCACAGTAAGCGTGCCCGATCGTCGATGTGCCCGCCGCCCGGCCGTTATGCAAAGGCCGGGTGGCGGATCATCGCATCCTACCGCGTCGTTCCGCGAACAAGCATAGTGCAAGGGTACCGACATGGCGGAGAACCTGCCTGAGCGTCGTCTCCATTCCGGCATCGACCGCGTGCTTCGAGTCATCCTTGTCGCATACGCCGTCTTTCAGATTTACACCGCCTTCTTCGGCTCCCTGGAGCCTTTGATCCAGCGCGGTATCTTCCTGGGGCTCGGCCTCGGGTCGATCTTCCTGATCATCAGGCTGCGCGCCGGGGGCGGAAAACACCCGCTGCTCGCGGATCTCGCCAGTATCATGCTGGCGCTCGCCGGCTATTACGTATGTTTCCATGTCGCGTTCAGCGCCACGCGCCTTTCCGACTTCATGGTCGATCTGACCTGGTCGGACCGACTTCTCGGCATGGCGGCCGTCGTGATCGTGCTGGAGGCCGCGCGTCGCACGATCGGCTGGTTCCTGCCGCTGCTCGCCCTGCTCGGCATCGGCTATTATCTGTTCGGTCATCAGTTGATCGATGGAACGTGGCAGCCGCCGCCGGTCTCGCTGCTCACCTTCATCGAAACGTACTACGCCTCGACCGAGACCATTTTCGGCTACATGGTCGATATGGGCACGCGGGTGATCGCGATCTTCATCATCCTCGGTGCGTTGCTGCTCAGTACCGGCGCGACGGAGATCTTCATCAAGCTCGCGACCATCATCGCCGGGCGCAGCTATGGCGGTCAGGCCAAGGTCTGCACCGTGTCCTCGGCGCTGTTCGGCACGGTCACGGGCTCCGCCGTCGCGAATGTCATGGCCATGGGCCCGGTCACCATCCCGACCATGCGCCGCGCGGGCTATCGCGGCAGTTTCGCCGCCGCGATCGAGGCCGTCTCCTCCGCCGGGGGGCAGATCATGCCGCCGATCATGGGCGCAGGCGCCTTCATCATGGCCGAGATCCTGAACATCCCCTATTCCCAGGTCATGACGGCCGCCATAATTCCGGCGCTGCTCTATTTCACCGTGCTGTGGTTCAGCGTCGGGATGAGCGCGCGGCGCCTCGACATCCGCCCGCTGGCGGCGAGCGAGATGCCCCATTGGCGCGAGCTGGTCGATCCCTATACCGCGCTGCCGATGTATCTGCCGGTCGTCAGCCTGATCGCCCTGCTGGCGATGGACTACACACCGACGCTTTCCGGGTCGGTCGCGGTCTTCGTGCTGTTGGGGACCTTGCTGGTCGTCCGGTCCGTGCGGTGTCTGCTCGAGGAAGGGCCGCGCGGCTTGATCGGAACCTACCGGACGCTTCTCGGCGAAATCCTGGAAGGGCTTTACAGCGGCGGCAAGGCGATCGCCATGGTGGCCGTCCTTTTGGCCTGCGCCGCGATCGTCGTCAAAGTGCTGACGGCTACCGGCGCGGGCGTGAAGATCTCCGGCTTCATCCTATCGCTGTCGGACGAGAATCTGGTGTTGGTGCTGATCCTGACGGCGGTGCTGGCGATTCTGCTGGGCATGGACGTGCCGACCACGGCTTCCTACATCCTGGCCTCGGCGGTCGCGGGTCCGATCCTGATCAATATGGGGATCGAGCCGCTGAACGCACACCTCTTCATCTTCTACTTCGCGATCATGTCCGCAATAACGCCACCGGTCTGCGCCAGCGTCTACGCGGCGGCGACGATCGCGGGCGAGAACTTCTGGAAGGTCGCGGGGCATGCGGTCGTGATGGCGATCGCGCTCTATCTGGTCCCCTTCCTCTTCATCTTCCGCACGGGCGTCCTGATGGAAGGGACGGCGTTCGACGTGATCTACGATACCACCGCGACCGGCCTGGCCGTGGTGTCGATCACCTGCGCTTCGGCGGGCTATCTTCTCGGCCGGATGACATGGCCGATGCGCGTCATACTCTATGTCGGCGGCGGTATGCTGTTCTACCCGGCGATCTGGACCGATACGGCCGGTCTCATCGTCTTCGCGGCCGTCGCCGCGATGAGTTGGTTGCACGGATCGGCGGCGCGGCACGCCGAAGCCGCAGTCGACGCCAAAGAGGACGCGCGATAGCGTGCGGCGGGTTCGCGGCCAGTGCCCCTAGATGGGCTCGGATGGGGTCAGCCCCGGGTGTGCGTGGCGCGTTCCCGGCGGGCGAGCCACCAGCCGAAGGGCTTCGGCCAGAGCGAATAGCCCGCCGTTCCCTTCAGTGCCGTGGCGGCGTTGTTCGCCCAGTTCGGGTTGACCAGCATCTACCGGCCGATCGCGACCAGGTCGGCGTGGCCGTCACGGAAGATGGCCTCGGCCTGACGTGGGTCGGTGATCGGGCCCACCGCCATGGTCGGAATCGGCACGGCCTCGCGCACTCTCTCGGCGAAGGGCACCTGGAAGCCACGGGCCCGGGGCACGACCATCTCCTTCCGGGGATGGGCATTCCGCCGGAGGAGCAGTCGATCAGATCGACGCCCGCCGACTTCAAATGCCGCGCGAGATGCTCCGACTCTTCGATCGTCCAGCCGATATCGATCCCGTCGACGGCGGATATCTGGCAAGCGAGCGGCTTATGCTTCGGCCAGGCGGTTCGCACGGCCTCGACCACCGCCAGGGGAAAACGCAGACGGTTGTCGAGGTCCCCGCCATGAGCGTCCGTCCGGCCGTTGGAGAGCGGCGACAGGAAGCTGTGCAGCAGATAGCCGTGCGCCATGTGGATCTCGACCATGTCGACTCCGGGCGCGGTCGGCGCGGCGCGCCGCGTCCCGGTAGGCGTCTATCACGCGCGCGCTACCCGCCTCGTCCAGCGGTGTCGGCGCATGCCCGCCGGTGCTCGCCGGGCGTTCGTCCGGCCCGTGCACGATCTGCCCGGGCGCGAGCGGCACGGGCCCGAACCCTTCCCAAGGCGGGGCCGTGGCCGCCTTTCGCCCGGCATGCTGAATGCAGACCGACCGCCGCGCCGCCGTCGTGGACGCTCTCCACCAGGGCGGCAAAGGCCGCTTCCTGGCCGTCGTTCCACAGGCCCAGGTCGAGGGCGGTGGAACGTCCGTCGGGTGTGACGGCCGTCGCCTCCACCATCACCAAAGCCGCCCCGCCGACGGCGAAGCGGCTCAGATGAGCCCGATGCCAGGGGCCGGCCAGCGCGTCCGGCGCGGAATATGTCTGCATCGGCGAGACGGCGATTCGGTTGCGCAATGTCAGGTCGCGCAGCCGGAACGGCTCAAACAGGGCGGGCGTCATCAAATACGCATCGCCTTGCTGATGATTGCGCGCTGAATCTGCGAGGTGCCGCCGCCGATGGTGCACTGCATGCCTTCGCGGAAATAGCGCTCCATATCCGCCTCCGGCAGCATGGAATGGCCGCCGAGGATCTGCATCCCGTTGCGTGAGACGGTCTGCAGTGTCTCCGAGGCGAACAGCTTCGCCATCGCGACCTCCTTCGCGCAGGGCTCTTGGTGCGCGGCCATCTCGGCGGCGCGGTAGACCATAAGCCGGGCGGCATCCACCTGGGTCTGCATATCCGCCAGCATGTGCCGGATGACCTGGAAGTCGAAGATGGCGCGGTCGAACTGGCTGCGCTCATGGGCATAGCGCAGTGCGTCGTCGACCGCCGTTTGCGCGTTGCCGACATAGGCGGCCGCGACCGCGATGCGTTCCAGTTCCAGATGGTCGGTGATAATCTCCCAGCCTTGGCCCTCGGCGCCCAACAGGTTCGACGCCGGCACCCGCGCATCGTCGACGAAAATTTCCGTCGTGCCGGTGGATCGCCGCGCGAGGGTTGGCAATTTGCGGATATCCAGCCCCTCGGTATCGTTCGGCACCAACAGGACCGACAGGCCCTTGTGCTTCCGCGCGTCGGGATCGGTGCGTACCAGCATGGCGATCTTCACGTCGCGCGCCGCCGCGCCGCTGCACCAAAGCTTTTGACCCTTGATGACATATGAATCGCCGTCGCGGCGCGCGCGGGTGCGGGTGGCGGCCGCGTCCGAGCCGGCGCTGGGTTCCGAGATCGAGATCGAGAAGCGGATCGCGCCGCTCATGAAGGGTTCCAGATAGGCCTCCTTCTGCGCGTCCGTGCCGAACTTGACGATGTTCATCGCCGTGAAGGTCGGCACCAGGACGGATGTCGCGAAGTCGAAACCGAACTTGCCCAACCCTTCGCACATCAGCGCGTAGTCGAAGATGTCGCCCCCGAAGCCGCCATGATCCTCCGGGATGAGGAGGCGCAGCCAACCCTCGGCCGCGATCCGCTCATAGGCCTCGTAGGGATAGGCGCGCTCCATGTCGTGCTCGCGGATATAATCGCGCGTGATCTCGTTCTCCATGAAGCGGTCGACGGTCTCGCGCCAGGCTTTCTGTTCGCTGGTGAGGAAGTTCATGATTCCGGGAACTCCATGCTTGAGAAGGGGTCGGATCCTGTCGGGGTCAGCCGTTGGCCGCGGATCAGAAGGCTGAATTCGCAGCGCAGGATCGTTTCGTGTCGTTGATTGACGCCCAGCAGCTCGCTGACCGCGACGCCGGCTCCGTTCTTCTTCGCCTGAAGATCGATGATCTTCGTGCGCGCCCAAACCGTGTCGCCGATGAAGCTCGGTTTCAGGAAGCGGAGGCGATCGACGCCATAGAAGGCCTCGACCACGGTCGAATCGAACGGGATCAATGCATTGACGATGGCGAAGACGAGCGAGCCCTGGACCAGGCGTTGGCCGTAAAGCGCCGATTTCGCGAATTCGGTATTGGCGTGGATCTCCAGCCAGTTTCCAGTGAGCATGCAGAAATTCACGACGTCTGTTTCGGTCAGGGTCCGGCCGCGAGAGGTCTTGACCTGTCCGACCTCCAGTTCCGGGAAGGGGTGATCGATCATGGGGGCTCCGTCGTTCGGTACGGGGTTCGAAGGGATTATCGGCCGGTCCAGCGCGGCGCGCGCTTCTCTGCGAAGGCGCGCGCGCCTTCGTCGGCGTCCGCGCTGAAATAGACGGGTCGGTGAATGTCGGCCGCGCGTGCCAGACCGGCGGCGCATCCGAGATCCATGCCGGCGGCGAGGCTCGCTTTGGCCGCCCGCACCGAGAGTGGCGCGTTGTCGGCGATCCGTTCCGCGATCGCCCGGGCGCGGGCCCGGACGCCATCGGCATCCGGCTCCAGATGATTGATGAAGCCATGGCCTGCCAGCCGCTCCATCGAAAGGGGGTCTCCGGTCATCGTCATCTCCGCCAGGATCGGCTGCGGCACCATCCAGAGAAGCGGGACGGCCCAGCCGGTGCCGCGCCCGAATCGCGCCTCCGAGATCGCCATCCGCGCGCCGGCCATGCCGACGCGAATATCGGCGCCCATGGCCAGCAGGACGCCGGCGCCGTGGCAATCCCCCGATAGGGCGCAGACGATGGGTTTCACGACCGCGCGCATGCGGTCTTGGAACGGATCGGCCATTCGGGCCAACGGATCGTCGCCGGCGGCGCGCAGCGCATGCATTTCCTTCAAATCCATGCCCGCGCAGAAGGCGCCGCATTCCGCCGCGTCGAGCAGGATGACCCGCACCGCCGCGTCGATGTCGAGCTCCTCCCAGAGCGTGGTCAGCCGATTGGCCATGTCGATGGAAATGGCGTTCAGCCGACGAGGCCGGTCGAGGGTGACCCGCGCGAGCCCGTCCGCAACCTGGACGCGAACGGGCGGTGCGTCGTCCTTATCCCCTTCGATCTGCATGGCTTGGTGGTCCTCCTGCCTCCGGCGGCGCCGGATTCGCATGCATGCACGGTCCGGTGTCCGATGTGCCGAAGAGTATGAAAGGGCCGTCGAAGCGTCAAATAAATTTCCATCTTGCGGAACATGGTTCCGAAATAGTAATCATGCCGATGGTGGACGCGCGGGCGGCGCGACGCCCGATGGAACTGGCCCGATGGAACTGGAAGGACATGGTGCAGGATATGGGTGGACAGGTACGGATCGGGGCTGGCTCCGGCTTTTGGGGTGATGCGCTCGACCCTGCGGTCGAGTTGCTGGAGCGCGGCGATCTCGACTACATGTCGATGGATTATCTGGCGGAACTGACGATGGCGCTTCTCCAGCGCCAGAAGCTGAAGGACCCGCGCAAGGGCTATATCCCCGATCTGCCCTCCCATATGCGCGCGCTGTTGCCGTTGGCGAAGGCCTCGGGGACGCGGCTCGTCTGCAACGGGGGCGGGGCCAATCCGCGCGCGGCGGCGGAGCGCATCCGCGAGCTTGCCCGCGAACTCGGCCTCGACGGCATGCGCATCGCGGTGGTGGAGGGTGACGATCTTCTCGGCGCGCTCGACGACTTACTCGGCTCCGGCGCGGTGTTCGAGAACATGGATACCGGTGAGAGCAATCTGGCCGGTATCCGCAACCGCATCGTCGCCGCAAACGCCTATACCGATAGCTCGGCCATCCAGGCGGCGCTCGCCGAGGGGGCGGACGTCGTGATCGCGGGCCGTGTCTCGGACAATGCCCTCTATGTCGGCCCGATCATGCATGAGTTCGGCTGGCGCTACGAGGATGCCTACGCCGACCGGATCGCTGCCGCGATCACCATCGGCCATGTGGTCGAATGCGCGGCCGCGACGACGGGGGGCATGTCCTCGCGGTTCGACGAGATGCCGGATATGGGCCGGGTCGGTTTCCCGATCGTGGAGTTCGACGCGGACGGCACGGCCGTCGTGACCAAGCTGGAGGGCACCGGCGGGCGTGTCGACACCTTCACGGTCAAGGAGCATCTGACCTACGAGATAGGCGACCCGAAACAATATCTGATGCCCGACGGTATCGCCGACTTCACGACCGTTCGGATCGAGGAGGTGGGCAAGGATCGCGTGCGCTTGTCCAACATGACCGGCCATCCGCGTCCGGAACGCCTGAAGCTCGTCATCGGCTACGAGGATGGCTGGATTGGGGAAGGCATGTTGTTCTTCCCTTGGCCCCATGCCCTGGAGCGCGCGGAGAAGGCGCGGGAAACCCTGCTTCAACGCTTCGAGCGGTTGGGCCTGGAGGCGGATCAGATGCATTTCGATCTGGTCGGCGTCGATATGCTGCACGGCCCTGCCTCGCCCCGGCCAGACTACGACCCGTCGGAGGTCGGTCTGCGCGTGGCGGTCCATACCGAGGATCGCGACGAGGCGGAGAAGGTGCGCCGCGCCTGTTCGCAGCTCTGGATCATGGGGCCGGGCGGCACGTCCTTCGGGACGCCCCAGAAGGCCCGGCCCGTCTTCGGCCTGTGGCCCACCCTGGTGTCCCGCGACGCCGTGCGCCAGACGATCGATATCCTGGAGGCTTGAGTCATGCCGTTACTCCGCGACATCGCCTATGTTCGTTCCGGTGACAAGGGCGACGTGATCTCCGTCGGCGTCATCGCCAAATCGCCCAAGGACTATCCCGCCCTGCTGCGCAGCGTCACTCCGGCGGCCGTCAAGGCGCTGATGGGCGATTGGGTGAAGGGCGAGGTCGAGGTCCACCCGATGGACAATATCGAGGCGGTCGTCGTCCTCATGCGCAACGCGCTGGGCGGCGGGGCGACCCGGACCTTGCGTCTCGACCAGACCGGCAAGGCGCTCGGCAACGGGCTGTTGCGTCTCGCTGTCGTCGAGGAGGGGCGGGAGCCTAGCGATGGCCACCCATCCCCCGCACGCGCCGGACGGCATGGCATCATCGACGGAGGCGACCGACATGCCGCCCGAGGGATATGAGCGTCACCGCGCGCCGGTGCGCGCGGCCCACACCGCGGCACTGGCCGGCGGGTCGGAAAAGGCGCTGGCGCGTCACCGCGCGCGCGGCAAGCTGACCGCGCGGGAGCGTATCTCCCATCTGCTGGACCCCGGCACGCCGTTCCTGGAGGTCGGCCAACTCGCCGCCCACGACATCTATGAGGAACCCGTTCCTTCCGCCGGAATCGTGACCGGGATCGGCATGGTCGAGGGGCGGCTGGCCATGGTCGTCGCCAATGACGCCACGGTGAAGGGCGGCACCTATTATCCCCTCACCGTGGCGAAGCAGGTCCGCGCGCAAGAGATCGCGCGGGAGAACGGTCTGCCCACCCTCTATCTGGTCGATTCCGGCGGCGCCTTCCTGCCGATGCAACAGGACCTCTTCCCCGGCGCGCATCATTTCGGCCGCATCTTCCGGAACATCGCGGAGATGTCGGCCCTGGGCCTGCCGCAGATCGCGGCGGTCATGGGAGCCTGTACCGCCGGCGGCGCCTATGTGCCCGCCATGGCGGACGAGACCGTCATCGTCGAGGGGAACGGCACGATCTATCTCGGTGGGCCGCAATTGGTCCGCGCCGCCACGGGGGAGGTCGTGGACGCCCAGGAATTGGGCGGGGCGGCGGTCCATACCGGCCAATCGGCCGTGGCCGATCATCTGGCGCGCGACGATTTGCATGCGCTGTCCCTGGTGCGGGCGATCGTGGCGCGCGGGCCGGCGCGCCCCTTGCCGCCGCCGCCCCTGACCCCGCGGGCGCCGCTTCGCGCGCCCTCCGAAATCGCCGATCTGATCCCGGTGGACAGCCGCCAGCGCATGCCCGCGCGCGCTATCCTGGAACGCCTGATCGACGCCGGCCGGTTGGACGAGTACCGGGCCCGCTACGGCACGACGGTGATCTGCGGCACGGCGGCCGTCGGCGGCTATCCGGTGGGACTCGTGATGAATGACGGCGTGCTCTTCTCGGAGAGCGCGCAGAAGGCCGCGAACTTCATCGAACTCTGCTGCCAGCGCAATATTCCCCTGCTTTTCCTGCATGATATCAGCGGCTTCATGGTCGGACGGGATTACGAGGCCGGGGGCATCGCGCGCCACGGGGCGAAGATGGTGAACGCCGTCGCCACCGCCCGCGTTCCCAAATTCAGCCTGTTGATCGGGGGCAGTTACGGGGCCGGAAATTACGCCATGTGTGGCCGCGCCTTCGGGCCGCGCCTGATGGCGATGTGGCCGAACGCGCGGACGTCCGTCATGGGCGGCGCGCAGGCGGCGACCGTCCTGGGCCTGGTGCGCGAGGAACAGATGCGCAAGGCGGGTCAGGATTTCACCGAGGCCGACCGCCGCGCGATGGAGGCGCCCGTCCTGGCCGCCTATGAGCGCGAGAGCCATCCGGTCAACGCCGCCGCGCGGCTGTGGGTCGACGCGGTCGTCGATCCGGCGGACACGCGCGATTGGCTGACCCTGTCGCTCGCCATGGCGGCGGGCTCGCCGAAGGAGGAGACGCGCTTCGGCGTGTTCCGGATGTAGGCCATGTTTCGACGTATCCTGATCGCCAATCGGGGCGAGATCGCCCGCCGCGTCGCGCGTACCTGTCGGCGTCTCGGCATCGACTATGTCGCCGTTTATTCGGAAGCGGATCGCGACGCCCCGCATCTGGACGGTGCAATCGCCAGCATCCCGATCGGACCGGCGGCGGCGGCGCAGTCCTATCTCGACGCGGAGAAGCTGATCACCGTCGCCCGCGATACCGGCTGCGAGGCGGTGCATCCCGGCTATGGGTTCCTGTCGGAGAACGCCGCCTTCGCGGCGGCGGTGGAGGCAGCCGGGCTTACCTTCATCGGCCCGACGCCCAAGACCATCGCCGACATGGGAGACAAGGCGACCGCCAAGCGCCTGATGGCGGCGGCCGGGGTTCCCACGGTCCCCGGATCGGAAGGCGCGAGCGACGATCCCTCGGCGATCGAGGCGGCGCTGGCCGAGGTCGGCTTTCCCGCGCTGCTCAAGCCGGTCGCCGGCGGCGGGGGCAAGGGCATGGCCGTCATCCGCTCCGGCGACGGGCACGCGGCCATCGACTCCGCCATCCGCACCGCGCGGTCCAGCTTCGGGGACGGGCGCCTTCTGGTCGAACGCTATGTGACGGCGCCCCGCCATGTGGAGGTGCAGATCTTCGGCGACGGGAAGGGGGAGGCCGTCCATCTTCACGAGCGCGAGTGCTCCCTGCAGCGGCGTCACCAGAAGGTGGTGGAGGAGGCGCCGGCCGCCTTCCTGTCGGACGATCTGCGGGCCCGCCTGCTGGATGCGGCGACTCGCGGTGCCCGCGCCATCGCCTATCGCAATGCGGGGACGTTCGAGTTCATCGTCGGCGCGGACGGCGCCTTCTTCTTCCTGGAGGTGAATACCCGCCTTCAGGTGGAGCACCCTGTGACGGAGGAAATCACCGGACTTGATCTGGTTGAATGGCAATTACGCATCGCGGCGAGAGAGGGGCTGCCGCGCACGCAGGCGGCCATCCACGCAAGCGGTCATGCCGTCGAATGTCGCCTCTATGCCGAGGACCCGGCGGCGGCGTTCCGCCCAGCCCCGGGAACCGTCGCCGCGCTGCGCTGGCCGGCGGGCATCCGGGTGGAAAGCGCGGTCCGTGTCGGCGGCAGCGTGCCGCCGGACTATGACCCGATGATCGCGAAGCTGATCGTCCATGGCGCGGATCGCGACGCGGCGCTCGCGCGGATGCGCGCGGCCCTGGCGGAGACCACGATCCTGGGGCTGACGACCAATCTCGGCTTCCTCGCTCGTCTGCTCGCCGATCCGGTGGTTCAGGCGGATGGCGCGGACACCGGCTTCGTGGATGAGGCCTTGCCGCGTCTCGTCGAGATGCCGGACGCGCACGACATCCTGGCCGTCGCGGCGGCGGCGCTGGCCTGTCCGGCGAAGGCGGAGGAGATGGCCTCGCCCTGGCGCGGCGCTGTCCTGGGGGATCGTGGGGTGCTGGACCCGGCGGCGCCCATGGGGCGGATCGGCTTCGTTATGGACGGAAAATGGCGTATCGCGCGGCTTCGCGCGATCGATGCCGCGCATGCCGTCATCGATGTCGGCGGTGAGGGCGGCGGCGGGGCCGTGCGGCTGCGAAGCGTGACCATGCATCGGGACGGCGATCTGGTGCGGGGTATGCTCGGCGGTCGTCCCTGGGCCGCGGCCGTCGGGGCCGATGCGATCGAGATCGCCATCGCCGGCACGCGCGCCCGGGTTGAGCGCACGCTGGAAGCACTCGACGGGACGGCGGGCGGTGACGGGGCCGTCGCCTCGGAGATGCCGGGTGTCGTCGTGGCGCTACAGGTGGCGGTCGGCGATGCCGTGGCGCGCGGCGATACGCTCGCCATCGTCGAGGCGATGAAGTTCGAGACCCCGATCGCCGCGCCGCGCGATGGCATCGTCGCGGCGATCGACTGCGCGGTCGGCACCTCGGTGCGCGCGGGACAGATCCTCATCCAAATCGGAGAGGCGGGTGAGGCGGCCGGCGCCTGACGCGCGGGCCCTCGCGGAAGCAAGGAAAGGCCGAGGCTTGGCACTGGATACGGAAACCCTGACCCACCTGATCGATACGGTTCGCCGGTTCGTCGATGAACGCTTGATTCCCGTCGAACCGAGGGTCGAGGAGGAGAACGCGATCCCGCCGGAGATCGTGCGTGAGATGCGCGAGTTGGGGCTTTTCGGCCTGTCGATCCCGGAGGCGCATGGCGGCCTCGGCCTGTCGATGGCGGAGGAGGTGGAGATCGCCTTCGCGTTGGGCCGGGCCTCGCCCTGTTTCCGATCGTTGATCGGCACCAACAACGGTATCGGCTCTCAAGGCATCATCATCGACGGGACGGCGGAGCAGAAGGCGGAATGGCTGCCGCGCCTCGCCTCGGGCGAGGTTGTCGGCTCCTTCGCCCTGACCGAGCCGGATGTCGGCTCCGACGCCGCGGCGGTCGCGCTCTCCGCCCGGTCGGAGGGCGAGTCCTATGTGCTGAACGGGACCAAGCGCTATATCACGAACGCGCCGATTGCCGGTCTCTTCACGGTGATGGCGCGGACCGACCCGTCGGTTCGCGGGGCGAAGGGGGTGTCGGCCTTCCTCGTCCCGTCGGGCACGCCCGGCCTGATCGTCAGCAAGCCCGACCGGAAGATGGGTCAGCGCGGCACCCTAACCGCCGACGTGATGTTCGACGATTGCCGCGTGCCCGCCTCCGCCATCATCGGCGGTGTTCCCGGGCGGGGCTTCGCGACCGCGATGAAGGTGCTGGATCGCGGGCGCCTCCATATCGCGGCGATCTGCTGCGCAGCCGCCTCGCGGTTGCTCGACGAATCGCTCGCCTATGCCCGGGAGCGCAAGCAGTTCGGCCAGCCGATCGCGGAATTCCAGTTGATCCAGGCCATGCTGGCGGAAAGCCGGACTGAACTCTATGCCGGGACGTCCATGGTGCGAGACGCGGCGCGCGAGCGCGACGCGGGCCAGGCCGTCACGCTGGAATCAAGTTGCTGCAAACTGTTCTGCTCGGAAATGGTGGGACGCGTCGCGGACCGCGCCGTCCAGATTCACGGCGGCGCCGGCTATATGGCCGACTATCCGGTCGAGCGCTTCTATCGCGATGTGCGGCTGTTCCGGCTCTATGAGGGTACCTCGCAGATCCAGCAGCTCATCATCGCTCGCGAGATGTTGAAGGAGAGCTGATCCATGGCCGAAGCCTATCTCTGCGACGCGATCCGCACGCCCATCGGGCGCTATGGCGGGGCGCTCGCCCCCGTGCGGGCGGACGATCTGTGCGCCGTTCCGATCAAGGCGCTGGCCGCGCGCAACCCGCAGCTCGACTGGCGCGCGGTCGACGACGCGATCTTCGGCTGCGCCAACCAGGCGGGCGAGGACAATCGCAACGTCGCCCGCATGGCGACCCTGCTGGCCGGCCTGCCGGTCGAGGTTCCGGGCGCCACCGTCAATCGCCTGTGCGGGTCCGGCATGGACGCGCTCGGCACGGCGGCGCGCGCGATCCGCGCGGGCGACGGCGCGCTGTTCCTCGCCGGCGGGGTGGAGAGCATGAGCCGCGCCCCCTTCGTCATGCCGAAGGCGGAGACGGCCTTTTCCCGCAAGGCCGAGATCTACGACACCACGATCGGCTGGCGCTTCGTCAACAAGCTGATGAAGGAGCAATACGGCATCGATTCGATGCCGGAGACGGGCGAGAACGTGGCGCAGGACTTCGCGGTGACGCGCGAGGATCAGGACGCCTTCGCGCTGCGCAGCCAGCAGCGGACGGCGGCTGCGATGGAGGCCGGGCGCCTCGCGCCCGAGATCACGCCGGTGGCGATTCCCCAGCGCAAAGGCGATCCCCTGTTCGTGGAGGTCGACGAACACCCCCGGCCCGAGACCACGGCGGAGGCGCTGGCCAAGCTGCCCACGCCCTTCCGAAAGGAGGGCGGCACGGTGACCGCCGGCAACGCGTCGGGCGTCAATGACGGGGCGGCGGCGCTGCTGGTCGCCTCCGAGGCCGCGGCCAAGGCCAACGGCCTGACTCCGCGCGCGCGCATCCTGGGCATGGCGACGGCGGGCGTTCCGCCGCGCATCATGGGGATCGGCCCGGCGCCGGCGTCGGAGAAGCTGCTCGCCAATCTCGGCCTCAAGATCACCGACATGGACGTGATCGAGCTGAACGAGGCCTTCGCCTCCCAGGCGCTGGCGGTGCTGCGCCGGCTCGGCCTGCCCGACGACGCGGAGCATGTGAACCCGAACGGCGGCGCGATCGCGCTCGGCCATCCGCTGGGCATGTCGGGGGCGCGGCTGCTGACGACGGCGCTCTACGAGTTGGAGCGCCGCCAGGCTCGCTACGCGCTCTGCACCATGTGCGTCGGCGTCGGCCAGGGGATCGCGACCGTGATCGAAAGAGTTTGACGCAGATCACCCAGGAACCGCCACGATGCCACGGCTCGTAGACGCGTCAACTATCATGTGATCGGAACGAAACTGGCGGCGTCGAGGTAGTACTCAGGCGTAGCGTCGACGCGACTTGTGAGGTCGCCGAATGGCTAAGAATAGGCAATAGGCGGCCAAGGTCGGATGGTCCGGATCTGGCTACACGCGGTCCATCGGGCCCCGCGCATCATACGTCTCTTCCGCGATCATGACCGGACGGGGACAACGCATCCCGAAACAGTCCGATCGTGACACATTATTCCAAGGAAATGTGTCATGTTCTTCCAGGATTATGCCTGGCCGGTCGCGGATATCGGACGCCGACAGTCCAAGGTTATGTGTCATTTCACACCCTCATAGAAATCCTGCCAGAACTTGTCTTCCAGCCCGCACTTGCCGCTGCCGACGCTCTTTGTGATCGAAATGGCGCAGCTCGGATGTTGAAAATCGTTGGCACAATCCGAGCGGCGTTGGCCCTGACTGTGCCAAAAGTGTGCCAAAAACGCCGAAAGCCCCGTTCGGCGAGAACGGGGCTTTCGGAAAATCGCTATCTTTTCAGATAGTTAGTTGGTTGCGGGGGTAGGATTTGAACCTACGACCTTCAGGTTATGAGCTTTGCGTAGAGCAACCGGATCGGCATGACTGGGATCTCCGTCCTTGCACCGCACTGGAGGGAGCAGGCTAACAGGGCTACGCGAAAAAGGTAATGAAGGAGCTTGCGTCCAAGTCTCGATGTAATTACGAATGTGCGTACTTCACTGCAGCTCGGAGAGAGGCTGATGCCCAAAATCACGAAGGTCGGAAACAGCTATGGGGTGGTGCTCAGTCGCGAAACCCTGGCGGCCGCCAACATGAAACCGAACGACGAGGTCGTCATCGGAACCGGCTCCGAAGGTCTCGTGATCGCTCCGCGCCACAGCCGGCGCGGGCAAATCATCGCGGCAATGAACCAGCGGATGGACGACGATGCCGACGTCTTCCGGATTCTCGCGAGCTGATCGGTTTGCCGCACCGCATGCGAACGTCTTCCGCCATTTTTCCGTGAGCGAGCTATGACCGATCAGAGCGACCCGTCATTTCTCAGCGTAGAAGACGTCGTGGTCATTCACGATCTGCAGCTTCGCCGCTTCGGCGGCGGAGCTGGCCTGCGCGACATCGGAATGCTTGAAAGCGCGATCGGCCGCGTTCAGTCCGTCCACGCCTACGACGAAGCAGCCGACGTCGTGCGGCTGGCCGCAACGCTCTGCCATGCACTGGTGGCGAACCATCCTTTCGTCGACGGCAACAAGCGGGCCGCATACGGCGCGATGTCGACTTTTCTCGCCATCAACGGGTTATCATTCAAAACCGATCCCGTGGACGCGGCCGATCGCGTCCTCGCCCTCGCCGACGGGTCGGCAGGGGTGTCCGATATGGACGACTGGCTCCGCCAGAAAGTCTTTCCCGACGACACATACCGGATTCTGGTCGATCACGATCAGTCAGCGGGTCGGGAGCCCCTCGGCACCGATGGCCCCGAGGGGCCTTAGGTCACACGAGACTGGCGATCGCGCGCCCGGCGAAGTCAGGCTCTTCTGCGCCTCGCATCGCTCAGCGCGCTTCGAGATACATCGTTCCGGCGATCCTGGTGAGTACATAGACCAGGCCTGGAATTGCGAGCCCCAGCCCCACTGCCGGATACACTCGCCAGCCACCGCCGGCCCCTTCCGCGAACGTGAAAGCGTTCATCGCGCCTGAGAGGGCGAGCGTGCAGACGATCGCCGGCCAGGCCAATTGGCTCACCTTGACCCGGGTCTGGTTCGTGGTCCCGATCACCGCGAGCTCGAGCGCGACGAATCCCATATCGATGCCGACGGCCAACGCCCAGCACTCCCACAGGGGTGCACCTGTCACGATCGCAATTCCGTGTGCCAAGTGCGCGAGCGACAGGGTCAAGAGCACGAAGGCAACAGCCGAGACGGCAACCGAAAGCCGTTTCTGTTTTCTCATTGCCTTTTGCGGACGTCGCTGCCCTGCCTTTTGCGTCCTCCGACCAGTCCCTTCTCTCGGGCTTGCCCTGCCGGCAGTGCTCTTTGTGTTGTTTTTCTTCGCGGTACTGATCGGCGTCACAGTTGCGTCAGCTGCCATAATTTGCTCCGATCGCTCTTATTCGCGTTATATTGGCTCTTGCTCTAATATACGCGCGTTTTATGAAAGTTCGAAGCAGATTAGTATTTCTGTTTATCTGGCGCTCGCGTGAGACTTGAACGGCGATTAGGGCCTCAACGCGGGCTCTACCCTCAAGTCCTCCCAAAGCTGTGCGAGCTCCGAGGTGATCGTCTCCGACAGCTCGTCGACCCCGTCAAATTCAAACCGTCTCGCCGGAATAACCAGCCACTCGGCCCGCTCCAGCGCTCGAGGCAACAGTCCAATCGCGCGATGGCCAACGTTTCCCAGCGTCTTGGACTGCAGAAAGTCGCTTATGGCGATCGCATCGGCATCGCATGCGCGGGCCTCGTCGAACCGCGAGAGAGCCAGGTGCTGCGGCTCCAGCAGATCGCCCTCTCGCCCCCCGCTGATATCGACGACATCGATCTCCGGGATATGCAGGATCACCAGACTGCCCAGCTCGGACCAGGAAGCGGGCATGATCTCCTCGCGTCTCAGCTTCACTTCAGCCCAACCCCGCTCGAACGAATAGCCAAGGCTCGCGAGATGCTCCATCACATCTCGGTAGCACGGCCATCCATCGACGATCCGATAGGACGTTGTTCGACCCACGGAATCCGTCTCAATGCGCAAATCCTCGATCGTGCAGCCCGCTAACTGACAAGCGACCCGTGTGAGCAAGTCATCGCCCGCGCTCGGAGGAAACCGGCTACCAAGCTCCCAATCCAGACACTGGGGAACGATCGCCGAAACGCCGGCTGCCGGTATGTACGATTGCGCAACGGTCGACGAGTCCGCGGTCCAGAACACGCCATCCCCGCCTGGGCGAAGCGCACCGTCGACCTTCGCCAGGGTGCCATGAAACAAGAGGGGACCGCTGGCCAGTTCGGCCGCAGTAGTGGTCTTTCGGATGATGTCGGCGATGCGATCAGCGTTCCGGCCGATCGACGTTACCATACGTCTCTGCCCTCAATCGCTTCATCGCTCGATCTTCCGTCCCGCTCACGGCCGGCGATCGTGTTGCTGCGCCTCTCTTGACTCCCCGATTTGGTGGCCGTCTGACGCACCGGGCGAACGGCGGCTGGGATGACCCGTCGTCGGATCTGCTCGCGATCCTGGTGAGCACCTGCGAACCGGACGACCCGGTAACCGGCGCGCGACAGAATCTCGTCCCGATACTCCGCGCGCGCCTTTGCTGCCGCGAGGTGCTGGGTGCGATCATCGAGCACGACGACCGCGAACGGCCGGCCGTTCCGCGCAATGACCCAATCGACGTGGATCCCGGCCCAGACGTCGCGCTCCTCACTTCCGATAGGGGCACGACCGCGTTCTTTTTTCACAAGGCTGTTCATGGCAACCCGCGGCCAGACATCACAATCGTGGAGGGCGGAACTGAGTTTTAGGTGGAAGGAGAACTCACTTTTCGTCATCACCGGCCGATAGCTGTACGAAACAGCACGACGTGCCAGGGCAGCCGTGATCATTCGGCGGGTGCTGAGTAGTGCTGCCGAGCTCGCGACAATCGCCAATATCAACGCCAAGAATGGGACGCTCATCTCCAGCTCTGGAACGAACTCTAGCATCCGGATCTCCCGCAGGTTTTGAGAGTGCTGCGCCCATTCTATTCGGCCTTGAGAAAACCCCAAGCTTTTCTATTCGCCAACAGCTTCTGCATCTCTTGAGAAAGCTGGAAGGCTATCGGCACCGTCGAAGGCCGCGGCGTCCGACGGTGCTCCCATCAGCGTCCGCGGCACATTGTTTTCGGACCAGGCGAAGAAAGGCACAGCCTCGACACCCAGAGCGCTCGCCAGTCCGGCGTTGCTCCGCAGTATTTTTCGCAAGTTCTCTGCCGCTTCGGCCGGGATCGATCCTTTGTTCGGAAGCGCCACTTCGGAGCGCCCGAATTTCGCTTTGGAGATCCCGTGTTCCAACAGCGTCGCGGCTGGATCGTCCGACTCAAGGATCGCCAAGCTTCTACCCACAGACGCCTCCGACAGCACCGGCGTCAACAGCACTCGCAACTGCAACCGGCCGCCCCGGATTCGCTCGCTGAGCATCTCGATCGAGCGAGCGCAATAGGGGCACTCCGGATCCACGATGGCATAGACTGTCGGGACATCCTCCGTCGCGCCTACACTGAACCAGAACCCGTCCCGCTCCAGACGCTCGAGAACGCTCTTGCCTGAGACTGCGCCCTCTGCAGTTGCCGCCGAACCGCTCGCCGCTGTTTCGGACTTAGCCGCCACGTTCACCTCAGGCGCCTGAGCTGCATCGAACCCGATCCCGGGCGTTATCTCATCCTCCCGGATTTGACCGGAGCCGCTTCCGCCCGAGGGCTCGCTCTTTTCGCTGAGTTCAGACGACCAGTCCTTGAGGACCTTCTGATATTCCTCTGGTGTCGATGTCCGCGCCAATCGTTCGGCCAGGTCGTTCAGGTGAGGTTCTCCGAGGTCAAGCTTGCTCGCCGCCGCGCCGAGCCCATTTGCGATAGCCTTTTGGTCTCCCGAGATCACCGTCTGAGGAAACATCGCCGCAAGCGGCTGCGGTTCACCGCCGGTAAAGGCGGCCGTCAAATCGCGACCGGCCCCGGTGAATGCGAATCCGATGACGACGGTTCTGCCATCCGGTGCCAGAAACGCGAGTGCGGGCGCCCCTGGACGGCGCCACGCATCAAGTCCGCCGATATTGCCGGCATACTCTGCGCCGTCGACCGGCAACGGCGCGACCTTTGCGGCCGGGGCACTCTCCACGCGCTTTCCCTCGGACTGGCCGGCCACCGGACCTGCCGCTAGGGCCGCCAGCCCAGCGGCGGCCACCCCGGCAAACAGCCGCATCGTCCGCCCGATCTTGAACACAGATTCTGCTGTCATATGCCTTGGCTCCCACGTCACATCGTAGACATCAACTGGCGCCGATGGCGCTTCGAAAAGCCTCGTGAAGCGTGCAGGTCTGATCCCCCCACAGACATTGATACATGTCCGGGTCTGAGTAGAAGATCGTGACCTGGGCCAGCTCTGCCATGGGCACTTCGTACACCTGGGCCAGGATTGCGATCGCATCCCCGCGCGGATAGCTCCTGCCCTCGTACGCTCCCAGCCGACGCGGCGAGGAGAAGCCTGCACGCTTCGCTGCCTCCGCTCCGCTCAGCCCCCGTGCTCCGCGGAGCCATCTCATGAAGTTGGCAAACTCACCCAGGCGGCCGTGGGAATCCACAACCTCTTCAGCTGTCCGCTCCGGCCGACCGACCCGTCGGACACCCCATCGCGGATCGGCATTCTCACCCGGTTGCCTAGAAAACAGCTCGTCGAACCTGTTGGACGGCTTATCCATGGAGGATTGTCTTCATTCCTAATCGGAATTCCTTTTTCCTCCTACCATGGATTGCACTTTGCGAAAAAGCGTTTTTCCCTTACTTCTCGATTGAAGCCGGAGCACATGAGTGACAGCGATCGCGCAGCGGGTGATGGATGAACGAAAGCGGGCAGCGCGGAACAATCTTCGCGCCCGGCGTGTGGCGCTCTTCGCGCTGCTGGCATTTCTCGCCGCGCTTTTGGCGAGCGGCGCTGCCTTCCTTTTTCCGGACAGTCCACAAAATCGAGCTGCTCTGAGGCTACAGGTCCAACAGAACATCGAGACCGCTTCGAGGACCGACCGGACTGCTGGACGCAACACCAGGACGACATCGTCCGATCTTCCTTCCCGCGGCGGCCACGCCGTTCCAGGAATACAGCTCGAGCACTTGGACCGCCTCGTCGTCGCTCCCCCTGCCCACGATCCGTACGATCGGGACGACTGGAGCGTGTGGTTGAAGGACGCCGACGGATGCTACGACACTCGCGCATTTGTGCTTGCCGAGGAGAGCCTGGTCGCCCCCAGCTTTTCCGACTGTCATGTTGCGACCGGCCGTTGGTACGATCCCTACACCGCCGCCTTCGTAGACGATCCCGGAGATCTGGACATCGACCATGTCGTTCCGCTTGCGGAAGCCAATCGATCGGGAGCTGCCCGTTGGTCGAGCGACAAGAAGGCCGCCTATGCAAACAGCGTCGATGAGCCATGGGCTCTCCTGGCTGTCAGCAACTCGGCCAATCGCTCGAAGGGTGACCGAGACCCAGCCGAGTGGCTCCCCCCCAACGAGGAATTCCATTGCGCCTACGCCCGGATGTGGACCGCCGTTAAACTGCGGTGGTCGCTCTCGGTGGATCCCGCCGAAAAACAGGCCCTCGAAAGGGCACTGGGCACTTGTCCCCAAAACTAGCCGGAGATTGTTGTCGTGACCGCCCAAGCAATGACCAGCCCCGCGACGCAGCCGCCCAAGCGTCACCATACCCTCGCCGATGCTCCGCCGCGCGCCGCAACGACGCTCGACGCCTACATCGGCACAATGATCCGCAGCCGTCGCATCGAGCTGGGGATCAGCCAGCAAGATCTTGCCACGCGGATCGGTGTCACCTTTCAGCAGATCCAGAAGTACGAGCGCGGTCTCAACCGGGTCGCCGCCAATCGGTTGCCTGCACTCAGCGATGTGCTTGAGGTGTCGTACACCTTCTTTTTCCCCGATGATCTTGCCGCAGCGGATCATCCGGCTGTCCTGTCGGACGTCAGCCTCAAAATCGCTCGTCTTACGAAGGACCTTTCGCCCGACGACCAGCGGACTGTCTACAATCTGGTGAAGGATGTTGCCGCCCGTTTGTGTCCGACCAACGGCGCGGTGCCCCATGTCCCCGCCGGCAACACCTGTGGCGCTACCGGCCAAGTCGCCGACGAGACCTACTGACAAGCTGTCGCGGTTGCGCTCGGGAAGGTTCCGCCTTCCCGAGCCGCCGAGGCCAAATCGGCGATGCTCCTGAGCGGACCTTCGACGAACAAGCGATTGAAGTCGCGGGCCAGCTCCCGATCCAGTCCGGACTGCACCACCCGCGCCCACCGCGCCTCTGCCAGCACATCCTTCAACGCGTGATGAAGCGGCTCTCCAGCCACGAAGTGCAGGAATGTCAGTCGAGCGCAGACATCCTCTATCGTGAGCTTTGCTCGCGGATTCAGGTTTCCGAACGGGTGGGAGTTGAGCTCCCCTTCACCGCCGGAGAAACCCCATTCGGAAAGCGTCCTGTAGACCCCTTCCAACGCCCTCTGAGCGGGCGCGTCGGTCTGCCACTCGTACCGCACCGGCATTGTAGGCCAGATATCCCCACGCCACCGCGGCGTCGGCAAGCGCCCGATCAGGGACGTCACCGCCGATCGCGCTTGCGTTTCCGCCTCCGCCGTTGCTTCACGTTCGCCCAGAGCTGCCGACAATCGGGTCATATACCCGTCGTCCCACCGGGCTCTCGCAAGCGCATACTTGCAGATATCCTCCCAACCAAGGTTGCCACCGACCTGGTCGGCCGACAGCCCTGCCCGCTCGAATAAAGCGAGAAATTCTGAACGATCTTCTCCGCTCACTGAGCTCAACGACTCTTCAAGGCGCGGGAGATCCCACCCTTCTCGCCTAACCGGCAGATGCCTCGCCTCGCCTTCGCCGATCAACGCAGAGAACCACTGCTCGGCCTCTTGCTCCGACCAATGGTGGCCTCCTGACGAAACGACGGCTCGAACATGTGAAACGCCGAATTCCTCGATCTCCGCACGGACCAACGCAAGCGCGCCCGCCGATGGACGGCGAGCGCGATCCGATTTCGAAACACCCAGGGAGTAGCCAACGGCCTCGCCTTCGATCCAGGCCTTCCAATAAGACCTGGCCGCCCCATCACAGGGGCTCGGCGGCAACATCGAGATCCACCTCTCCAACCCGAGAGGACCGGCCAGCTCACGCACCGGGGCGAAAGTGGATCACGCTCGATGTCCGGTCGGATGTCGCCAACTCGACCACCGGACACCGCGGACGATTCGAAACGGACATGACCACCTGCGAAGACCGATCCGCCTCGAGCGCATCGCAAGAATACCGACGCCGATTGATGTCGGCGAACACCTCACCGGCCGCATTCCGTTCGACTGTAATCACCGTGAAGAAGGTGTCCTTTTTTCGGCCGAAGCAAACGCCGAAAAACGACACCACGGCCCCAGGAACAATCAACGGCCCTAAGCCATCCGCCACTTCTTCCGGCTCCGCCCACGCTCCTTCTTCCAAATTCCAGAGCATGCCGTCGACGTCCTCGCCGCTTACCTCCAGTTGATATCCGCTGTCGGTCAAGCCGATCCGCATTTCCCCTCCGAAGCTGAGATCCGCTCGTTCGAGGGAGGCTGCGAAGGACTGCGGATCTTTTAGGATGAGCGGAGACGATGAAATTCGGTTGAGACCCGGGCCCCGCAGGATCTCTTGATCGTTGTCAATTCCAGCACTCGCACTGTACATGTTCTTACCCCCGAAATCTTGGGTATTACCAAGTCTCCCGTACCGAGCCGACTTTCCTTCGAGCCCCAAGCCGCCTCCGTTCTAGGACTTCTTTACTCTGCAACACGGTTCTGAAAAAATCGATAGCGAAATCAACTCCACCGCGAACCCGTGGTGAATTCCGCGTTTAGGTCAACCCATGCCATCAGTCGTGATTTGCGAAAAACCAAGCCAGGCGCGCAACATCAAAGCCGCTATCGGAGACCGGTACGGTCCTGTGCTCCCAGCTGCGGGGCACATCGTCCGTCTCAAGTTGCCCGAGGAAGAAAACCCCGACTGGGGCCGTTGGACCATCGACCTGCTTCACCCAGGCCGCTTCTACGGCAAGGTGCCGGTGAAAGAAGCGCACGCACGCGCAGCCCTGGACCGCATTCGGGCAGCTCTCGGCCGCGCCGATCAGGTGATCATTGCCACCGACTGCGATCGGGAAGGTCAGGTGATCGGCCAGGAAATCCTCGAGTTTCTCGGCTTTCGTGGTCACGTCCAACGCGCCATGTTCACCGCCGAAGATCCGAAAACGCTCCAGGCGGCCTTCTCCAGCCTGCGCCCCAATTCCGATTTTGCCGGCATGTATGCGTCGGGCGTCGCGCGGGAACAGGCCGACCAGATCACGAACCTAAGCCTCACCCGAGCCGCTACGGTGACCCTCAGACCACCCGGCGCGAAAGGCGCGATCGGCATCGGGCGCGTGAAGACGCCCACGCTTGCCATCGTATGCCGTCGGGAGATCGAAATTCGCTCCTTCGTTCCCCGCGACTATTTTGAGGTTCGAGCGACCGTCGCCACCTCCGGCGGGCCGGCCGTTCTCACCTGCACCCATCTCCCGCAGGCGTTGCGAGGAGAACAGAGCAAGGACGGAATCGATCAGTCCGACCAAGGCCAGGACGAAGCGGATCAGGAGGCCCTGCCAGATGCCCTCGCCGATCCCCTGTCCGGGCGGATCACCGACAAATCCGTTGCCGATCGACTCTCGGCCGCTGCCGCCAGCCACCGGGGTCCCCTGTCCGTGGTCCAGTCGGACAAGCGCCAGTCCCCTCCAAAACTGTACCATCTTCCCGCTCTCCAGGCTGCCACCTCCGCCCGCTTCGGCTGGAGCGCCAGTCATACCCTCGCGGTGGCCCAGAGCCTCTACGAGCAGCACCAGGTTCTCACCTATCCCCGCGCCGAGGCTCGGTATCTGCCCGAGAACGCGATAGCCGACACCGGACCACTTGCAACCGCTCTCGGCTCGCTCCCGCAGTACGCCGCACACGCCGCTCTCGTGGCGCCGCCGCAAGTGCGGAAGGGTAAGTCCGGCCACTTTTCCGATAAAGCGCTGGCGGGCCTTTCCCACCATGCGATTGTCCCCAACGTGAACATCGCGGATCGCCTCGCCCAAGCTGTCGGCCGGCTCGACGCTGACGAGATGAAGTTGTTCGATTTGGTCGCCCGCTCCTACCTCGCTGCTCTCGCACCCGACTACCGCTATCGGCAGACGCGATTATCGATCGCCGTGTCATTTTCGAACCACGCATGGGAATTTGCCGTTACCGGCTCCGTACCGCAGGACCTCGGATGGCGCGCGATCCTCGGGCGCACCGAAGACGACACAGCCGAACTCCCTCATGCCAAGCACGAGGAAATCGTCCGCGTCACGGATACGGCTGTCGACGGAAAGAAGACGAAGCCCCCGGCCCGCTACACGGAAGGCAGTCTCATCATCGCCATGGAGCAGGCCTGGCGGTTCGTCACGGACCCGAAGCAGCGCGCCGTTCTCAAGGACGCGCGCGGCATCGGCACGCCTGCGACCCGGGACAGCATCATCGCCGGTCTGTTCAAACAGGGCCAACTCGAGAAGAAGGCCAAACAGATTCATCCCACAGACGCCGGCCTCCAACTCTTCAAGCTGATCGATCAGAGCATCCCGGCGATCGCCGATCCCGGACGGACCGCCTTGTGGGAAACCCTCTTCGCCGGCGTCGAGAAGGGCCAACTGGAAGCGCAGGACGCCGTTCGGAAACTTTCCGACGAGGCGGCCCGTGCAATTGCCCGTTTGGTCGAGACCGCAAAAGCCAACAACCTGCAGATTTCCGCCGGAGGCTCCACGCGTAAGCCCTCCGAGAAACAGCTCAACTTCGCCAAGATGCTCTCTGAGCGCTACGGCATTGAGCTTCCTGCTGCCGCCCGCCGCAACGCTGCCGTCTTGAACGATTGGATCACAAAGCACGCGCCAGCGGCCGACGCAGACGGCAACCGCCCGCCTCTCCCTCCATCCCAGAAGTTGTCCGCCTACGCCGAGCAGCTTTCCGCGGCGCTCAACATGCCAATTCCGGAGGACGCCCGAACCGACTCGAAAAAACTCTCGAGCTGGATCGAACAACACCGAACACAGGCTCCTCCTTCCCCGAAACAACTCGAATACGCCGAACAGCTTTCCGAACAGACCGGAAAGCCATTGCCTGACAGCGCTCGAAACAACCGCCAGGGCCTTTCCAAGTGGATCGACGCGGTCAAATCCGCTGCCCCTGCACTTCCACCGACGGAAAAACAGCTCGCCTTGGCGATCCAGATTGCCGGCGACCGCGGCATCGACCTTCCCGACATCGTTCGCCAGTCTAGGAAGGAATGTTCCTCCTTCATCGACAGCAACATGCAAGGGCCGTCCTCCAGGAAGAAGACACGCCGACCGAGCGGGCGAAAGTAGAACCTCTGCGCGCGCTTTCGGCCGCCCCCCGGATTTCGATGAGCAGCCCTTTTGTTTCGCTCGCCCAGGTTGTTAGTGGCGACGATCGTCGGCATGATGTGCCAGACGGGTAGGCAAACCGCTTCCCACAGACACCAACAGAACCTCTGGGAGGCGCTTTGGGCGGACTTCGCTCCGGTGGCCCTGATCCTCGCTACGTCATCAGCCGGATCGGTGAGTCATCTTCGACCGAACTAGGGCCTCCCGAGGTCATTTTTTTATCAAGCGCCTCGTCGGCCGACCCCATCCACATGCATCGTCCGGGAGGAAAAATCTGGGCCTACGGCTCGGCACGCCTCGCACAAGCCAATCTTCCACAAGCTGCGGTAACCGTCACACTGACCCTTGAGGATCAATTCGACCTCGACCGGCCGATCGAACGCGCCAGCCCTTCTCTCGAGCGGCTGAGCCAACAGTTTGCCGGCGAAATCCCGCCCCCGCCGGGACTCGAAGGGCATCCACTGCTCCAGCGTCGACAGCGAACGGGGAACACACCCACCTATCGCCAGCTCCTTGGCTATCTGAATCAACTCGGCTATCCCGCAGTGCCTGGCTCCACGCTCCACCTCATGGCGACCTGTCGCCTTGAAGGCACCGCCGATCCAGGTTTTTTTCTGCCTGCAGATCACGTCGTTACCGGGTATCTGACGGTTGCCGCTCTACCAGGTGCCAAAGTGGCCGACCTCAGAGACGCGCCACGTATCGCCCACTCGACTCCCTTCGTGCGACCCAGATCACTCAATTTCGAGCGCCTTGAGGAAAACGCCGTCGATCTGGTGCTGCTCCGCAACGGCAACGATGGCGGCATCGTCTGTATCCTCCCAAGAGCGATTGACCGACTGTCCTGGGTCTCGATAGAGGCGGTGCGTCGGGAGCCGTCTGCGGGCCCGGATCGAGCCACTCCCGAACTACATGATCTTGTTGACCAGTGCCGCCGAGCTCTCGGCTTCGATCGCTCCGACGACACGCCGTCTCCGTAGAGCCTCACTCCACTGCAATCACGTCGGAAATGCGAAAAACAGAAGAGAAGTTCTATTCTCTCGACGCACAGCCATGCATTATGCCCGGCGCGCGTCTACCGTGTCGCGTTTAGCTCTGCGAAAAAGGGAATACGACATGACCCGCACTTCGGTCATTGCAATCACTGCGCTTGCCGTCGCTGGACTATCTGCAGCGCCTTCCGCCCGCGCCTTCGATGAATGGGCGGGCGTCTATGCGGGCGGCGGCCTCGGCTACAGCTTCAATTCCTATGATCTCGATGTCGCTCCTGGCGCCAAGCTCTCTCACGACTACAATGGGATCGTTCTCGGCCCATATGTCGGTTTCAACTGGCAGGAGGATCGGTTCGTCTACGGCGTCGAGACCGACTTCGACTACCAGTTCGGCGAGGACACCAAGACGTCGGCGATGCCTTTCGGCAGCACCACCCTCGACACCGCCGGCCGTTGGACGACGACGATGCGTGGGCGCGTCGGTTTCACGATCGACCGCTTCCTCGCCTACGGCACCGCCGGCGTCGCCTTCAGCGGCTTCGACGACACCTACACGAACTACGACCCGACCGGGGCTGTCATCGACACAGTGTCGATCGGCGACGTCCAAGTGGGCTGGGCGGCCGGCGTTGGGGCGGAAGCCTTCATCACCGAGCGGTTCACCGCCGGCGTCGAGTACCGCTACACCAGCTTCAGTTTCGACGCCGGCGGTTCTGGCGTCGACAACAGCACCAACACCCTGAAAGCGCGGTTCGGCGTGCACTTCTAACCTCGCCTCTACCACGGCGGCGCGCGAAACCAATACGATTTGGGGTTTTCACACCCTGTCCGTAGACTGCTTTTGTTTCACCGCCGAAACGATCGAGGAGTACAGACATGACCAATACCACCGCCGCCAAGGATGACCGCCAGCGGGCTTCCGAGAAAAAGGACATCTGGACCGGCTACAGCGGCCCGATCACCAACATCCGTACGCAGGACGAAGCGGGCTCGCCGCTGGTCACCAGCAACGGCAAGCCCTATGCGATGGCCACCATCGAGCTCGACAACAACGTCAAGCGGTCGCTGATCGCGTTTGGCCAGGATCGCATCGACGCCCTCGTCGCCGAGTCCGCGAAGGAGCGTCCGGTCGTGACCGGCACCCTCGCCGCGAAGAGCGGCCTCAGCGTCGTCACGACCGGCCCGGAGACGATCGCCGGGATCCTGACGAACGTGCGCAACGGCGTCTCGGACGGTGACGTCCCGTGGCTGAATGCGTTCGTGCCGCGCGAGGGGAAGCCCGGCGTGGGGATCTCGATCTTTGGCGATCGCGCGACGAAGATCCTGGACGTGATCAACAAGGGGCGCGACGTGCACATCGAGGCGCAGGGCCACCAGACGCGCGTCAAGGACAAGGACGACACCTATCGGGCCGGATTCCACCTCTTCGAGGACACCATCAAGGCTCGGGCTGTCCGGCCCGCGCAGGCGGCCGAGACCACCCGCGCGGACCGGGAGTCGGATCCGTCCCCGCGGGAACCCGCCGGCGACTACGAAGATATCGAGCCGCATTGACGATTTCGGCTCGCGCCATATCCGGCGACACTACCGAAGCCCCGGGACACTCTCCCGGGGCTTTGTCATTTTGGCCGCCGGCTTTTCGCTCTTTGGGCCTCAATTATCGCCGGCGGTCTACCAGTCTGCCTCCACTCGTCGCACCAGGACAGAATGCAGGTTTGAGCCGGGCCAGGCACACCGTGGGTGTTCAGCCACCTCCAAAGCGTTGAGGCGTCGACCCGCATGACCTCGGCCATGTCCGTCTTCCACCGTGATCCGAAGAAAAAAAGCCCCACATCCCGGACCATATCCGGGGTTATGTACTTGAGGTCTTCGGACGAAGGCAGATCCACGGGCCGCTTAGGCCGCTCTGAGGCAGCCTGCGCCACGATCGACCTGGTCGCGACCACTGACACGCTGCTACTCCCACCTCGACGGCGACTTTCGCCAAACACCGGCCCACGATGAACCGCAGCTCCCGGCTATTCTACAGCGAAGCGGAAATCAGTCACTATTGAGAAAGTCGCATCCGCACCAATTCACCGTGGATTGGGCGATCGCCTGGTGCTCCTGTCCCGCGGCCGCCAAGCCTCTTGCCCTTTGGGTATGCGAAAAACAAAATATGGTTCCCGAAACGAATGGGAGTGCCGACATGAGATTTTTCACCGCCACGGAGCGCGATCGCCTCATTGCGAACTACGTAGCGAGCGGCGAGGCCCTCGCCAAGGACAGCGCGATCGACCACTGGCCCGTCGTTAAGCTCTTCACCCCTTACGCGTCTGCCACCTGGCTCCTGACCGAGTTTGACCCCGAAGAAAATGTGGCCTTTGGGCTTTGCGATCTGGGGCTGGGCGAACCGGAGCTGGGTTATGTCTCCCTGACAGAGCTGGCCGAGGGGTCCGAAAGTTCGCAAACCTTCGTGGAACGCGATCGCTACTGGGAGGCCGACGGCCCGCTTTCCGCCTACGCCGGTCGGGCGCGTGAACTACGTCAAATCCCAGACTCTTCTCTCACGACCGGCGATTGCTCGCCCGATCCGTCGCCATGACCGCGCCCCTTAGCCCTGCCTCCGTGGCGGGACAGTATCATCCCGCCCGAGAGATCGGCCGGCGGCCTCGGACTGCGTGGGTGCGCTTTTCCCTCGAGATCCGCGCCACGCTTGCGAACGCCCCCGTGGTCTGTCTCTCCTATCGGCGCCAGCTACTGTTCGAACACGCCCTCGACGATCACCTGCAGTCACTGCTTTGGGCCGCCAGGGCGCTTCAGGGAGGCACACTGGTCCTCTCTCCGGCTGGACCGATCGGACCGCGCTACGACGTTGATCTGCTGTCGCTGTCGGCGGAGCTCCAAGCATTGCAGCTTTGCGCGAATCCCAGCCCCCGCGATTCGCCTGTTCGGCCTCCGATATCGTCCGTTCCGGCCGACTCACTTAGGGGCGGAGCAGCATCATTCTGAACAACTCTACCTTCGATGGAACAGCGATAGCGTCAAGCGCGTGGACCGTAACCCATTGATTACAGCGCCGTTTTCGGGCTCTCCGCGCTCTTGTTCTTGCTCTCCCCGCGGTCGGTGTTCAGACTTCGTTAACGCAAAACTTCTTGCGCAGGCACGCACATTAGCTATCGTCACGCTCATTGCCCGTTTTTATCGTTTTTACCGTGACCGAGGTTACGAACCGTGAGCACAGCAGACACGATCTTGGACGAGGACCTCGCGCCGCCGGACGTGACCATCGGTGAGCATGCCGAGCTCCTTTCCTCCCAACTCCAGGAGTTGGCCGAGCTCTATTTCCCACCTTCGTCGGAGAAGACGCTCCGCAAGTTCACCTCCGGCGAGGCCGCGCGGTTGATCGGCGTGTCCGATTCCACCCTGCGTAAGATGACGATCGCCGGCGAAGGGCCAGAGATCGAGATCAAGGCGAATGGTCGACGCTTTTACAGCCTCGCTCAGATCAATGAGATACGGCACCTCCTCGCCTCAAATGCGCGAGGACGCGACACGACGACCTATGTCCCGCATCGCCGCGAAGGCGAACACCTGCAGGTGATCGCCACCACGAACTTCAAGGGTGGGTCCGGCAAGACCACGACCTCGGTCCATCTGGCCCAGTATTTTGCTCTCCACGGTTACCGTGTTCTGGCAATCGATTTGGATCCGCAGGCCAGCCTGTCAGCGCTCCTCGGGGTCGTCCCTGAGGTGAATGTCGGCCCCAATGAGACGCTCTATGGAGCGATCCGATACGACGAGCAGCGCGTCTCGCTCGCTTCGATCGTCAGGGAGACCTACTTCGACGGTCTCCATCTCGTGCCGGCCGATCTGGAATTGATGGAGTTCGAGCACACCACGCCGACGGCCCTGAGGGGTGGTCGCGATCGGGACACATTGTTCTTCGCCCGGGTTGCTCATGCGCTCAACGAAGTTGCAGACCAGTACGACGTGGTCGTGATCGACTGCCCGCCGCAGCTCGGCTACCTCACGCTGGGGGGGCTGTGCGCGGCTACCTCGGTCGTCATTACAGTGCACCCGCAGATGCTGGACGTCGCGTCGATGTCCCAATTCCTCCAAATGGCTCGGGACCTGCTGGGGGTTGTCCGGGAAGCTGGGGGCAGTCTCCAATACGATTTCATTCGATATTTGGTGACGCGCTACGAGCCCCAAGACGGACCCCAGACAAAGGTCGTGTCGCTCCTGCGTGGATTGCTCGGAGACCATGTCCTCATCAATCCGATGCTCAAGTCCGCTGCCGTCTCTGACGCCGGCTTGACGAAGCAGACCCTTTACGAAGTGGGGCGCGAGAATTTCACTCGATCGACGTACGACCGGGCGCTCGACTCGCTGGATTCTGTCAATGGCGAAATCGAGGGCCTCGTGCGGAAGGCGTGGGGCCGCCCCTAGCGGTTGAAAGGCGTTCGGGAAGCAGGAATGTTTGACCGATCAAACCAAGTGGACCGGATCAGGGTGGGGCCGATTAGCCTCGGCCGTCCGGGTGCTGTTGGGAGCTCCCAACAGCTGGATCGGCGGCAGATGCTTCGTGCGACGTCGGTCGGCTCCCGGGCCGCTGAGGTCGCGGATGTGCCCTTCCGTTTGATGGTACAGCTCAGTTGGGAGGTCCCAACTTGCGCGTCGGGCACGCCGATCTCCGACCGGACGAGAGGGATCTCGGTTGGGAGCTCCCAACGCGGGCGTTTGTTGGGAGCTCCCAACACGGCCGAAGGCTCGAGCGAGGTGGATCGACTGGTATCCGCGGCGCGGATCGGGGTCCCCTCCTCCTGGCCGAATGCTCCGACGCAATCGTCAGTTGGGAGCTCCCAACAGTGGGATCGGATCCGGACGCCAGATCTAGCGCCGGCTGAACGCGCGGCGTTTCATAACTCGGATATCTCCGCCCGCCCGATGTCGAGGCGCAGTTGGAAGCTCCCAACTTGCGCGTCGGGCGCGCTGATCTCCGACCGGGCGAGGGGGATCTCAGTTGGGAGATCCCAACGCGGGCGTTTGTTGGGATCTCCCAACACGGCCGAAGGCTCGAGCGAGGTGGATCGGCCAGTGTCCGCGGCACGGATCGGGGTCCCCTCCCCCTGGTTGAATGCTCCGACGCAATCGTCAGTTGGGAGTTCCCAACAGCGGGATCGGCGTTTACGCGCGAGGATGATCAAGTGACCAACAAGCGCAAAGATCTGCTCAATTCGCTATTTTCCGGACAGCATGAGCGCGCGCCCAGCTCCGGCGCACCCACTGCCCGCTCGCCGGCACCCGCAACGACGTCCCCTAGGCCGCGCTCCGGAGCCTTGCGTGAAATGCAGACGTCGCTCAACGAGATGGCAAATTGGCGCCAGGAAGCGGACGAGCTGCGCGCGCAGTTGTCAGCCGGCGACAAAGTGATCGAGCTGGATCCTGGTCGGATTGATCAGTCATCCGTAGCTGACCGATTGCATGTCGATCACGATCCCGATTTCGAGCAGCTCGTTGAGAGCATTCGGGATCAGGGACAGCAGGTCCCGATCCTGGTCCGGCCTCACCCGGAAAGCGAAGACCGATTCCAGGTGGTGTATGGCCGCCGTCGTCTCCGGGCGGCAGAACGCCTGGATCGGCACGTCTTGGCAATCATCCGACATATGTCGGACGAGGAGTTGGTGATCGCCCAGGGCCGGGAGAACTCCGACCGGTCAGACCTCACTTTTATCGAACGGGCGCTTTTTGCTCTCCGGCTCGAAGAGGCCGGCTTTGACCGGCATACGATTGGAGCGGCGCTCTCCACGGACAAAGGCGACCTGAGCCGGTATCTCTCGATCGCCAAGACCATCCCGGGTGAGCTTATCCTTCGCATCGGCCCAGCCCGGAAAGTCGGCCGCCCGCGGTGGGCTGCGCTCGCTGAGGAACTCAAGGGGCAGGGCGCCTTATCTCGAGCTCAGGCGCGTGCCGCGAGCGGTGACTTAGACGCACTCGACAGTGATCTTCGTTTTGCCGAGATTGCTGCCGCCGCTGCTCAGCAGCCGGCCGCGCCCGACGCCAATCGCCATCGGAACTGGAAAACGCCGGAAGGAATGGCCGGGGCCCAGATCAAGAAGGCCTCGAACCGCCTAATCGTCCAGTTCGATGAAAAGGCCGTCCCGGAATTCGGCGAGTATGTCGCCGATCGGCTGGACGAGCTCTACAGCGAATTTCTTCGCGAGACGGAAGGAGGAGACGAGACGACAGACGGCTAAACACAGCGCTGGTTGGGAACTCCCAACAGCGCCTCATGTGGGTTAGCAAAAGAAAAAGGCCCCCGAACGACGTCCGGAAGCCCTTCTCAGCAGTCTGGCAACTCTGAGAATCATCACACTTCCGCGAATCGCAGTCAAGCGTTGTGTGCAGGAACGTCGTCGTTCCGGCAGCCGGCTTCTTTTGCCTGAATCAAGGTGAAGAGGATGACACCTCACTACGCGACGACGCCCTTTGGGCGGCGGACAATGCCGCTCGCCCACCTCGCTGCCCTTTCGTTCGGCGAAGACCTGTCCTCGGACAGCTCGATTTCGAAATGGAGCATCTTTCAGGAGATAAAAGAGGCCCGGCAGCGCCTCGGCCTCTCAGACCGCTCACTCGCTGTCCTTGGTGCTCTGCTCACATTCTATCCTGGCACAGACCTGACGTCCGATGCCGACCTCATCGTGTGGCCGTCCAACGAGCAGCTGGCGGCACGAGCGAACGGAATGCCGGCCAGCACGCTCCGCCGGCACCTCGCGGCTCTCGTTGGCGCTGGATTGGTGATCCGGCGAGACAGCCCAAACGGCAAGCGATATGCCCGGCGAGACGGGCAGGGCCGCGTCGAGCAGGCATTTGGGTTCGACATCACACCGGTCCTCGCCCGGGTCGACGAATTCCGCGATATGGCCGAGGCCATCCGTGCCGATCGGCGAGCCCATAAGGCGGCCCGAGAGCGCGTTTCGATCCTCCGTCGCGACGTTGGAACGCTCATCGAGAGCGCTGTAGAAGAAGGCGCTCCTGGTGATTGGGCGCGCGTCAGAGATGCGTACATCGCGATCGTTGGCGATGTGCCCCGTCGGGCCACGATGGAAGACCTAATAGCGATCGGCAATGAGCTCGACGATCTGAAACAACAGATCCTTGATGTGTTGGAATCCCTTACGGAATCCAACGAAATGAGCGGCAATGCCAGCCATAGTGAGCGGCACATACAGAATTCAAATCCAGACCTTCTACATGAATCTGAAAACAGCAATGAGAAGAACGATGAAGCTGGCGCAGCGTCACCTCCACGAGTGCCTGAGCAATTGGATGGCCGCTATCTGCCTCTTGGAATCGTGCTGGAAGCCTGTCCTGACATCGGCCACATGACGAAAGAGGGCAGAATCCGAGAGTGGAAGGATCTGTTCGACGCCGCGGAGCTCGCCCGTCCAATGCTAGGGATCAGTCCCAGTGCCTGGCACGAAGCGAGAGATGTCCTCGGCCACCGCCAATCTGCGGTGACACTTGCGGCAATCCTGCAAAAGGGCGAGAGCATCGGAAACGCGGGCGGTTACCTGCGCGCGCTGACGGACCGCGCGAGGGCAGGGTGCTTCAGCGCAACACCGATGGTGATGGCACTGCTGAGATCGCGTTTGACAGAGCATCCGACAGCGGTCTGACCGCCGCCGGCAGTTCGCGGGGCGCCATTTGTCTGTTGGGAGCTCCCAACATGGCGGAGTGGAGTATGTCGACGCCCCACTATAGCCCGGCGGCTTTCGTCAGGTTGACGCGGAATCGATCTCGGCGCCTCTGATATCGCCGGGTCATACCTGGGCTCGTGTGACCCAACTGCTTCTGAACGTAGCGCTCATCAACTTCGGCGTATGAAGCCAGGCCAGAACGGAGGGAATGCCCGGAAAAAAGAGCAATTCTCTCGTCCTCTGGAAGATCGCCCCGGATACCCGCGCGGATAACCAACCGCTTCACCAAGCGCGCAACGTGACGATCGTGCATTCGATCTGACGTGACCTTCGTTCCAGCTGCGGTGACCTGGCGGAAGAGTGGACCATGCTCGATCCTGGCAAACCTGAGCCATTCCTCGATGGCTGCAACGGGGCACGAACGATCTGACGACCCCCGACCAACTTCGACCTCATGCCATCCGGTCTTGGTTCGTACGACGACAATGAGCCCCTGCTCGAATATCTCGATCCATCCGGTTCCATCTTCCGTCTGATCTGGACCCGCGTCGAGACCAACAATTTCTGAACGGCGAAAGCCGCCGGCATAGCCCAACAGCAAGATTGCCCGATCCCGCAGGCCCCTCAGCTTGCCGAGATCCAACGTAGCCACCATGGCAAGCAGGTCTGACGCCCTTACTGGCTCCTTTTGAGCCGGCGGACGCCCGTGCGTGTTCCTGATACCCGCCAGAACGGTCGCAATGTGCCGGTCTTTTCGGTCGAGGAGCATCCCGCGCTGACGATAATGCCAAACCAGCGCCGAAAGCCGCCGTTCGATCGTGGACACTGCGTGCCTCCGCTTGCTTGGGTCTGCGCTGCCAGAGGCGCAGGCCGTGATAAACAACCCGACAACCTGCGGATCCGGGGGGAGGGGAGACAACCCTTCGCGTTCGCACCATGCGACGAAGACGGCCCAGTCAGACGCATAGGCGCGCCTGGTGTTCGCAGAGCTCGCCGCCTCGACATATTCACGGGCTCGATCCGAGAGTTCCTCCAGCCGCCGCGGAGGGCCCTTTGACGACGGCTGCAGCTGCGTCAATCCCACCTCATTGCCGGCCGGCAGCTGTTCTGGCATCGGCCGCGGCGGCCGCTCCTGATCCTTCATCCTGGTCCCCTCTACACTACGCCGGTGGCACCGGCGTTTTCAGAACGACGTCTGAGGCGCGGTTCTTCCGGGAAATGACCCGCAAACGTTCAGAAACGGGCTCTGAGAGGCCATTTTGGGCAGCGTATTCCATATGTCCGATAATGCAAGATTATCGGACAGAAGTATTCGACGACACCCACGGCGGTTTTACACGGATATGATGGCCATAAGCGCCGCCTTAGGTTATGATCTCCTATGGCCAGAGCTAAATTCGATCCACCTGACCAACCCGATCGACACCCAGCCGCACCGGACTGGATACGTCGCGCAGGACCCTCGAGATCAGCCGAGGAAGCGGCTTTCTATGCAGGGGCGAGCCTCGCTGTTCTCGCTTCGCCTGCAAGGGATGTTCACCCGATTGGGGAACTCTGGCGAGAACGTCTCGCGATTGAATGTGCCGCCAACGTCGTCGGGCTCATCGGTCGACGTGAAACCGTCGCCGATCTGAGGGACGCCTGGCTTTTGCGGTCACCGGGAGCGGATCCGGGGCCGGCGGGCCGGGTGTTCGGCGTATGGCGCGGTCTTGGCCAAGCCAAGCTATCGGCGCCCTTCACCTGCGTTGAGGAGCTCGCGGAGCTGGAAACCGGGCTGTCGAGGAGAGAGCTCCAGGAAATGATCGACCTAGCGATGAAGCGTCCCGATCAGAACGCAAGTCCTGTGGCGGCAGCAACAGAAGTTGCGGTCCGAACCTTGCAGCGGTTCCCGCTCGGGCTACTGCCAGCGGCCTGGCTGGCAGACCTCGTCCTTGCGGAAGAACTCCGCTGGAAGGCCCCGATCCCGCTCCTCGCGAGCCGAATGACCCGACGGATGGTGAAGGAGATGTCGGCCGGCAGCCCGGAATCAGTTCGCTTGCTGGCGAACGACGCCTACCGAGAAGCCGCAGTCCGGGCAGTCGACCTCAACGGCGAGCTCTGCCGTAAGGCGCGGAGCCTGATCGAGATATCTCCCAACCTTCGGAGCAAGGGCGCCGATCGCGTCGTCCGCCGGCTGCTTTCCGAGGACGCGTTGTCGGCTCGATCCACTGCCCCTTTGAACGAACGATCCGCCCGCCGCCTGTTTGAACGGCTTTCAGACCTAGGGGCGATCCGAGAGCTCACGGGACGTCCAACCTTCCGCCTCTACGGGCTCTGATTGTCATGCCGCGAAAGAAGCATCACACAGCGATTGATCTCGAGCTCGAGGACCTGCCGGCCGAACTCCGCTGGCGCGAATGGATGGGCCGAGTTGAGGCGGTGATCTTTGCATCTCCCGAACCCGTCGGCCGTGACGTCCTCGCTCGAGTCGTCGGTCGTGACTGCAGCATCGATCACGTCATACGCGATATCCGCGAAGAGCTGCGGGGCAGGCCATACGAGCTTGTCGCCGTTGCCGGAGGATGGCAGCACCGAACCAGGAAGCAATTCGCGGACGCCATCCATGCGGCATCAGGCACAACATCAGAACGCGAGCTTACTCAGAGCGAGATGCTGACACTCGCGTGCATCGCCTACTATCAACCCATCACGCGGAAAGAACTGGGCGAGTTTTTCGGCAAGGAAGTGAGCCGGGACGTCATCGCCACGCTGAAAAACAGGGACCTTATCGCCTCCGGTCCGCGGAGCCCCGAGCCGGGAGCGCCTTACACATACGTGACGACGTCGCACTTCTTGTCCTTCTTCAGCATGGACAGTCTACGGGACCTTCCGGATATCGAGGCCCTTGAAGACGCTGGGCTGTTGAGCAAGAAAAGTGGACTTCAGGGTGAGTTTCCCATGATGTCCGAGGACACCGAAGACATGGATGAGGATGCAAGCCCACTGACCGACGGGTGATGCTGTTCTGGGCGGCCGCCGAAAAATTCGATGACAGAGGACGCGCAATGATCGATCTTTCCGCCCCGCTGGAGACCTGGATGCCGACAGTCTGGTACGGAGGCTTCCTGTTGGGGCTGCCAGATCTTTGCGTCGGCCAATGGCCACAGGAGATCGCTCGCGCCCACGGCCAAGCCTGGAAGGTGTGGATCGTCACCAACGCCACGGAGACGCAGCGACTGACGCACGCTCTCTCGAAACCCGTCCCGCGCAAGGGGCCCGCGTTGGACTTCGCATCCGGCCCGGATGCCGCCATCCGAAAACCGATCCGTCACGCGGAAGATTTCGTCGCCCTTTACGCGCCGCCGGCGCAAGCCTGGCCGTGGATCACCCTGGTGAGCCTCACAATGTCCCCGCAAGCGGCCGCAGAGCTTGGCGCGGCGCGCGGGCGATACACCTGGGATGCAGATGACAGCGAGAACGCCGCGCTCGATCGTGTCGCCCGACTGCGCGCCAGGTTGCCGAACGCACCAGTCCACGTGCCGGATGGAGCAACCAGCCACTGAACTACCAAACCGACAGGATTGCCTGATTTCACAAACGAAGTGCAACACCCTGCTAAGGTGTTGCCGCTATGGGAAAACGATACCGACATCTGGATTTGGAGGAGCGCTGTGCGCTTGCCCGTCTGCGCGACGAAGGGCGCTCGGTCCGGCAAATCGCTGCAGCTCTGGATCGCGCGCCATCGACGATCGCGCGGGAGTTGACCCGCAATGCGTCGCTGCGGGAGGGCTACAAACCCGCCTATGCCAATGACCAAGCCTGGGCACGAAGATGGCACGGCGCGCGCCTGGCGCGCCAGCCGGACCTGCAACGTCACGTCCTGAGCCACCTTGCTATGGGATGGTCGCCCGAACAAATCGCCGGCCGGCTGGCGCTGGAAAAGGCTAGCATGCGCATCAGCCACGAGACCATCTACCGCTTCGTCTACGACCAGATCCGGCGCACCAAGGACTATGCCTGGCGGCAATATCTGCCCCGCGCCAAGAGCCTGCGCGGCCGGCGCCGCAGGCCCCACCGTCCCATGGACCACATCAAAGATCGCGTGTCCCTGAAGGAACGTCCGGCCTGTGTCGACAAGCGCCTTCAAGTCGGGCACTGGGAGGCCGACCTGCTCCACCCCAGGAAGTCCGGCGCCGCCGTCCTCGTCGCCCAGGAACGCGCCTCGCGCCTGACGCTCCTGGCCAAACAGCCCGGCAGAATGGCCCAGCCCGTCGCAGACCAGTTCAAAGCCTGGTTCCAGTCCATCCCGCAGCCCTTGCGCCGCTCGCTGACCCAGGACAACGGGCCGGAATTCTTCCTGCACCATCAATTGCAGGCGCTGGGCATGAAGACCTACTTCTGCGACCCGCACAGCCCCTGGCAGAAGGGCGGCGTGGAGAACATGAACGGCCGGCTCAGGCGCTACATTCCGCTGGGAACCGACCCGGACACCTTCTCAAACGACGACTTGCAGGTCCTCGCCGCCCGGTTCAACAATACACCCCGAAAATGCCTCGGCTTCAAAACCCCAGCCGAGGTCTTCATCGAAAGCCTGTTGCACTTCAAATGTGAATCCACCTTGCGGCCGTGGTGCCGGCGAACTTCATACCCGCCCGAAAAGAGAAAACTGAATAGTAATATTTCTTTCAAGAGTGCAACGGTTAGTTGTTGTCCGTAGGTCGCTTTCCCAACCGCCTATTCCAAATCGAGGGATTTGCCAACATGCCTAACATCTTCCTGGTCGATGTTTTGTCTATTATTGGCGCGCTGAGCACTGCTTTTTTACTTATTGTCGTTCCTTTTCTTTTCTTCGTGTCCCTTTCTCACACGTTACGTTCAATCATATACAACTTTGTATATATAATTGCGTACCGCTTTCCCGGTTATAAGAACCGTTTTCTTATCAGAGTGGCAAACTCCGACTTTGCGCTAGTTGACCGCGTCCTCGCCTCGGACGCCGCACAAGCCATATTAGTGATCGTATTTGCTGGTTCCTCGATGGTGTTGGCTATTATGGTAGCCAATAGCGAGAACCTACACTTGTCGATTTGGAAAAGTCTTGTCGCTTTCATCGTCCTTCTTTGCACGTATCCGACGATGTTTCGCATTGTGTTCAATGCGATAAAGCGTGCGTTACCTAAAGTCGGAGGCGGGAAGGATTAGGGGGAGAGTGTCCTGTGGTGGGCGAATGGATCCGGCCATGGACCGCCGCGCCTGCACAGAAATGAAGCCGGGCGCGAGACGCACACTCGGTACCAACGGGTCCAGCGTTCTGCGAAAAAACGAATTGAAATGTATTCTACTCGTAGTTAACGTGACCACTCAACCGAGGGTCGGGTTCCCCCCTCGGCGCCACGCTGCCGTCGGCCGTTCAAAAGCCGGACTTGGGGCTCTGTGAAAACTGAAATAAATGGGCATCGGGGGAGCTTCGTGTGAATCTGATCGACGACGCCTGGATACCGATCGAGCGGCGATCCGGAACGCGGATGACGATTCCGCCGCACGAGGTTGTCAGTGACTTTCACGAAGATCCTGTGGTTCGGCTCAGCTTCGGTCGACCTGACTGGGATCTCGCGGTCTCAGAATGGCTCATCGGCATCCTAGCCGTCGCTTTGCATCCTCGCTCTGACGAGGACTGGGCCGAGACATGGCTCCTGCCGCCAACGTCCGATGACCTCCAGCGCGCGTTCAGCGGACTGACACCAGCCTTCAATCTGTTTGGTTCCGGAGCAGCTTGCTACCAGGACTTTGAGACCCTTGACGACGGAAGGGTCTGGCCGGCCGCCCAGCTCTATTTCGATGCACCCGGCGATCAAACTCTGAAGAACAACGCCGCGGTCTTTCAGCGCCGCGCCGAAGGAGGGCTCGATCCTTCGGATGCTGCTGCCGCCCTGATCGCCCATCAAGCTTTCGCAACCTCGGCCGGCAAAGGCCATAGAACTTCTCTTCGTGGCGGTGGCCCACTAGTTACGCTCCTCGAGCTCCCATGCCCCATCAATCGGCCGAAACTACTTCACGGCACCTCCACCCTCTGGGACAAGCTTTGGCCGAATGTGTCGAACGTCGCCGAGGAGCCGACTCTCGACGATCGTCTTTTCCCCTGGATGGGACCTACCAGAACCTCGACCGATGGGGAGGAGGTACGGCCCGAGACCGATGCGCACCAGCTGATGGCCTTTTTTGCGACACCGCGACGGATCCGTTTGATGGAAGGCGCCGACGGCATGGTTCATTCGTGTCGCAGGGTGACCTACGGTGCGAACTATGCCGGATGGCGCCACCCATTGTCGCCATACTATCTCCCAGCCGGGGGAGGCGAGCCGTTGCCGGTTCATCCCCGCACCGGCGCCAGGGCGACGTATCGTGACTGGCTCGGCGTGACCATCGGCACCCCGGGCCAGGGCGACTTGCGGGCACTGCCCCTGCGGGCGGCGCCAAGCCGGCTCGATACAGCCAGACGGCTCTCCGGAGATGATCTGCACATCAATGCGATCGTTGTCGCTCAAGGCTACGATTGCGAAAAGGCCACTATCAACGATTGGCTCTTTCAACAGATTCCGTTCTTCCCGCTGACGGGTGACCGCTTGACAGCCTTCACCTCCCGCGCTTCGGCAGCCGGTTCTGCTGCGTCGATCGCTCAGAATGCCGTCCGGCTGGCCCGATACGGACAACGGGACCCCTCCGACCCATCTCGTTTCAACTTTGCGAAAAACAAGCCAGCGCATTTATTGAGCGAGATCGGCCTCGGGGTTTGGACCGATACCGAGGCTGACTTTTCCCGCCACCTCGCTCAGCTCGCCACATTTGAGCCTTCACCAGACGCAGAAGCCCTGGTCTCCGCTCAGCAGTCGTTCAGCAACTGCCTCCGCCGTGCGGTGCGCCGGCAATTCAGAGAGGCCGTCGGCATTGCGCGAGTTGAGGATGCTTCACCACAGCGCCTAGCCGCTGCCGCCCGATTCCTTGAGCACCAGCTCGGCGACGAGAGCCGGTTCGCCAGAACGTTCGAGAAAACGCGAACCGATGAACAGGAGGTACCAACGTGACCGACCGATCGGAAATCGCCGAGGAAATATCGTCATGGCGCTTCCAGTTGGGATACGGCTCGCGAGCCGATCGCGGAGCTCTGGCCAGACTGAGGCGCTTACCGCTCGCAGAAACCGACGCGGGGCTTCTGCCGGACTGCGGCTATGCCGCTACACTGTCCTCCTACAGGTCTCTTCGCGCACGCGCAATTCGGGTCATTTCCAAAGCGCCCCCTCACCATCAGGCATCGTGGATGACAGACTTTGCTCGCGCTACGGGATGGTTCGACGAAAGGCTCGTCATCGTCGCGGTCACCCTTGCCTACATCAAGGATGACCCAGGCGGCAGCCTGGGCCGAGCACTCGGGCGAGGCTCCGCGTTCGGCCCGCACGCCCTCCGACAATCGCCATTGCTGGCTGAACGGCGCCTTACTCATCTGCTGCGGTTGAGAACGCCTGCCGAACGGCTGAACGCGGGCCGGCGGATTGTCCGCCTGCTGAAAGGCTCTGCGCCTGTCAAAGATCTGGCGCGGCTGCTGTTGTTCGGTGACGAGCGCGAACGGTGGCGCCTGGTCTCAGCCTATTACAACCTCCCGGGGCCCATCGCGCCGGACGAGAGTGAAATCGACACAAACCCGGCTCAGGAGCACGCGTCGTGAGCAACTTCCTCCAACTGCACAGCCTCATCTCTTATCCGACCGCCAACCTCAACCGAGACGACGTCGGCCGACCGAAGACCACCTACTTCGGTGGGTCCACGCGCATCCGCATTTCCTCCCAGTGCATCAAGCGTGCCTGGCGCACCGATCCGACGTTTCGCTCGGAGATTGGTGAGGCGAACCTCGGTGTTCGCTCCAGGCGGTTCGCACATGCCTTGCTCCAAGAGCTCTTGGATCGTGGTCTGGACGAAACGGCAGCCAGCGAGCGCATTCGCGCCGTTATTCGACACGACCGCCTCGGGGCCGTTTCTGCGAAAAACGAAGAAGTCGGCGACGAGGAGGACACCACGAACAGTTCGGCCGCGTCGGTCAATACCGCTCAGATCGTGCACCTCTCTGCAGCCGAGGTGCAAAGGCTGAACCTGCTCGCCGACCGGCTGATGGATGACGATCCGCTCGATGAAAAAGAACCGCTTGTTTTGCTTTCGCAGCCTGGTGCGGTCGACATTGCACTTTTCGGCCGGATGATCGCAGACAACAAGGCATTCGGCGTCGAAGCATCGGCTCAGACCGCTCATCCGTTCACCGTCCACCGCGCATCTATCGACGACGACTTCTTCTCGGCCGTCGACGACCTGAGCGCTCCTGAGGCAGCCCAGGTCGCCTATATCGACAACTTCGAGTATGGGGCTGGTCTTTTCTATCAGTATCTCAACGTCAACCTGGATCTGCTGTTCGAGAACCTTGGCGGGGATGCCCTTCTCGCGCGCGTCGGGATCGCCGCGCTGACGAAGGCCTTCGCCACCGTGAACCCGGGCGGCAAGCAGGCATACACGGCGGCCCGGGTTCGAGCCCAGTACCTCCTGGTCGAAAAGGGTGATGTCGCCCCCCGGACCCTCGCCAATGCGTTTCTTCGTCCCGTCTCCGCTTCGGAGGCTTCCGGAGATCTCCTGGAAGCGGCGGCCACCCGCCTGGAAGCCGAACGTAATGCACTCGACGGCGCTTATGGGGCCTGCTCAGCGAGTTCTTCGACAATGAGAGTGGGTCATTGCGGATCCCTCGGAGACTGCATTTCGTTTGCGATCGCCGACTGAGGTGCAACCATGGAGTTTCTCGTCTTCACGTTGGATGGCCCGATGTCGGCGTGGGGGGACATTTCCCCTGGGCGCCAAAGGACATCCTGGAGCCGTCCCTCCCGATCTGCAGTGATCGGGCTCATCGCCGCCGCACTCGGAATCCGGCATGGTGACAACGAGAGCCTCGGCCGTCTTCACGACGGTCTCTCCCTGGCCGTTGAGACGTTGCGAAGGGGAAAGAGCCTCGTCGACTACCAGATCATCGAGATGCCGACCGAACCCGGATTGCGCAAGTACCGGAAGGAACACGGCTCGCCGCCGCCCACACGCGGCGCTTCACTGGAGTGTCCAGAAACGCACACGCTTCCGTCGCATCGCGAGTACAGGGTCGACGCTTCCTACCGTGCGGCGATCTGCCGGCGCCCGTGGAGCAAAGGGCCGGCTCTTGAGGAGATCCGAGAGGCTCTCGTTCGTCCCAAATTCCAACTGTATCTCGGCCGCAAGAGCTGTCCGCTGGCTCTGCCGCCGAAGCCGGAATGTCTGTTCGCAGACGATGTCACGTCCGCCTTCGATCGATACGCGACGCTGATGGGACAACTAGGCGACAGCCTGAGTAGCGGCGTCGGCCGCATCCTGAGAGAGGACACTTCCGACGGCGAGATCTGGTCCGACGTCGAACTGGCCAACAAGTTCGAACGCTCCGCTGAGCGACGTGACGTCCTGCTGTCAAGCGATGTGCGGCGGCCGCGACGTTTCTCGGTCAGGCGCGAGGTCCTGCTGACCCGCGATCACAGTGCATCCATTTTGTCCGCGCCAGCAGAGGAGGGGCCCCAATGAAAGAGCATCTGTCCCGTGTTGTCTTGCGCTCCGGGGAAACCGCAGCAGGCGCCATCGTCGCGATGCTGAAGGAGTCCTCGCACAAGGACAGCGGTCATAGCCTTCTTTGGACGCTGTTTCCCGAGAGCGATCACAACCGGGATTTTCTCTACCGCGAAGACGGCGGTTCCGGACGCTATTTGGTCCTCTCGGCCCGACGGCCGCGAGACGACGTCGGTCTCTGGGACATTGAGACGAAGCCGTTCCAACCCCAGCTGCGAAACGGTGACCGTCTGGCCTTCGCACTCCGAGCCGACGCGACCGTCGCTATCAAGGAAGGAACCCGACACCGTGGACGGCGAACCGGCCTCGTCGAGTACACACGATCCTCCCACGAATGGGCGCGACTCGATCGCGCCCAGCGGAACCTCCTTGAGTGCCAGGCCGCCCGGGAATGGCAGCGGTCACGTCTCGCCCGAAACGGCGCCGACCTCGATCCATCCGCGCTTGAGGTCGATATCGAGGCGGCCCGCAGGATCAGGACTTCCACGGGAAAGGGATTCTCCTTCAATCCCATCTCTTTTCGCGGCCAGCTGCGCGTACGCGACGCCGAACCCTTTCGCGCCCTCCTGTCGAACGGCCTCGGACGTGCCAAGGCCTATGGCTTCGGAATGATCTTGGTGCGCCGGCCGGTGTCGGCTGACTGATCAATCGGCGGTGGCTGGTTGCGTTCTTTGAAAATCGAATGACCTCAAGGACTTCGAGGGTAGAGGTTCCCCCGCACGCGCGGGGATGGCCCGTCACCAGCGCGATCATCGACATGGGGTTCTACGGTTCCCCCGCACGCGCGGGGATGGCCCGTCGTTGATATCCGCCGCGTTGATCGACCTTTTGGTTCCCCCGCACGCGCGGGGATGGTCCCCTGCCCAGTGTCGCGTTCGAAGCTGCCGGCTGGGTTCCCCCGCACGCGCGGGGATGGCGCCGCCGAAGACCGAAAGCGAAAGACGTCCTGACCGGTTCCCCCGCACGGGCGGGGATGGGCCACTACTAGTCGTAACGATTCCTTGCACTCGCGTGGTTCCCCCGCACGCGCGGGGATGGCCCCCTACTAGTGGTAATGTTTGGTCATCCGACGACGGTTCCCCCGCATGCGCGGGGATGGCCCTAAACTATCGACGACAGCTCAGCGAGCGAGCTCGGCTATCCCGCACGCGCGGGGATGGTCCCCCGCTTTGCCTTTTCTGCGGCATGGCTTCGCTGGTTTCCCCGCCCGAGCGGGGATGGCCCTCTACTGGCAGTGAGACCCAGTAGCTAGTTACTGCGCGCCCCGCTCCCGCGGGGATGGATGGTCCGGGCGGTGTCGGCAAGTCGCTGCTATCGGCCACACTGATCCCGCACAGGCGGGGATAGACACATACTGGAGACCCCCTGATGATGGCGATTACCATCTGGCAACCGTGGGCCACCCTCATTTCGCTCGAGGTCAAACCTTGGGAGTTCCGAGGCTGGCCCGCACCTCGCAACCTTTGCGGACGCGACATAGCCATACATGCCGGCCGGAGACCGGTCCGCCGCAACGAGATCCAGGATCTGATCGACCGCCTTTCCGGCTCGAGACCTTGGACCACCGGCCTACTGCCCTCGGCGCTGCCGATCCTGGAGAGCATCCTCCGCGGGAACGTGGAACTTCCCCTCGGTCATGTTCTCTGCGTTGCCGAGCTCGGCACACCTCTCAGCGGCCAAACGGTCGCCGAAGAGCTCGGAGCAGCGGTCAACGACAGCGATCGCCATGAGCATGCCAATTGGGCGTGGCCGCTTTCGAGAATCCGGCGCCTCGTTCCACCCGAGCCAGCTGCGGGCAAACAGGGCTTCTGGAGATGGTCGGCCTCATCGCCAATGGAGAGCGATATCTCTTAGGCGCCGTTACCGGCTGTGTGCCGCGATCCAGCTCTTGGCGTCTGCTGCCGCCTGGCTGGCCTGAGTGTCGCTCATCGTCGGCTTTAGCTCCCCGGCCGCCGCTTTGGCTTCCTGGTCACCCTGCGCCGCGGCAAGAATGTACCATTTCAAGGCTGCAACCGGATCTTGTCCGACACCGTCGCCGTCCCGGTACATCTGGCCGAGGTACCGTTGACCCAACGGATCTTCGGCTTCGGCCGCCGACGCCATCCAGCTCGCCGCAGCGACCATGTCTTCGGCGACACCGGTGCCGGTCGCGTACATCAGCCCCAGATTGACCATGGCCTGGGTCTGTCCCTGCAGTGCAGCTTCGCTGTACCAATGGTAGGCCCAGGCCATACTCTCAGGCACGCCTTCCCCCCGACGAAACAGGTTAGCCAGGTTGAATTGGGCATCCGGATTTCCGCCCACTGCGGCGATCCGGAAGAACCGTGCGGCCGCACCGCTCGATTTCGTCACTCCGTCGCCGGCCAGGTAGAGCGCTCCCATCTGGTTTCCGGCTGGGCCATAGCCAAGCTCAGCCGCTTCGGCGAGCCACTCCGCGGCCGCGCCGTCACCGACTCCGTTCACCCGACCGTTTCGGGCCATTTCCGCCATGTTGTAGAGCGCGACCGGATGGTGCTGCTCCGCCGCCGCTTGAAAAAGCGCGAACGCTCGATCGGCATCCGGCGCCACACCCAGCCCCTCCGCGTAGAGCGTGGCCAGAGTCTGCTGCGCATTGGCGTCACCAGCCTTCGCTAAAGGCTCAAGCATGGTCGCCGCCCGGGCATAGTCCTCCCTCGACGCCGCTTCGAGCGCGTCTCCAAGCTCGTCGGCCTTTGCCGGCCCAGTGAAACAGACACCCGCGCAAAGAACGACGATGGCCCACCGCAAGCCATCCGCTCCGGCTTTCCAACTCGACATCTCGATCTCCTCCGATCAGTCCCGATCAGCAGCAACACTACGGTTTTTCACAGCCAAGTGCTACGATCGCGGCACCAACAATGCCCGCGAGGTCCACCATGCCGCCCACTCTGGAGCAAACCGAAATCCGCGAAGCGGCCTCTCGCCTGGACGACGGCGACGTCCTGCGCGTCCTCGCATTCGCCGGAGCTGGGAAAACCACGACTCTTAAAGGGATTGCTCACGCTCGCCCCGACACCGGGCTCTACCTCGCGTTCAACAAGCCGATCGCCAATGAGGCCAACCAAAAATTTCGCGACACTCGCTGTACTGCACGGACCATGCATTCTCTGGCATGGCGGGCCACTGGCATGACCAACGAACAGTCGATGCGGCTCAATGCCAAAGCCGTCCAGCACCTGATCGATATGGGCCGATTCCACTGGCCTCGCCTCAAGCGCTGGAACGCATATCGCTGCGCCGCAGCCGTCTCGCGCACCGTCGACATCTTCTGCGCCTCGGCCGATCCGCAGCTCACCGACGACCATGCGCAGCAGGCACTGGTTCTCACCTGCGGCGATCCGGCCATGATCCGCGACCCGCGGCGCGCCGGCATCGTCCGCAACACCATCGCCTCCCTCTTGCCGTCCATCGCGGCGGCCGCTCAGCGGGTCTGGGACACGATGGTCACGGAGCGCCAGTTCTCGCACGACGCGTACCTCAAAATTCTCGACCTCAGCCCAACTGTGCGCAATCGCGCTTTCGCCGGCGTCGGCTATGTCCTGGTGGACGAGAGCCAGGATCTCAATCCCGTCCAGCGATCCATCCTGGTGAAGTCGGGTTTGCCGCTGGTCGCCGTCGGTGATCCGTACCAGCAAATCTACAGTTTTCGTGGCGCTGAGAACGCGCTTTCACGCCTCCCCGGTCGCGAGCTCTATCTGACCGCTTCCTTCCGGTTCGGTGAGGGCATCGCTGACCAGGCTCGCAAGATCCTTGCGAGCCGCCCGGATGGGGGACCCTCTCAACGGCTTGTCGGCGCCCGACCGGATGGCCCAATGAAGCGAACTGCTCCGCGTTCGGCCCTCCTGGCTCGTTCCAACGCAGAGCTGCTGCGCGCAGGCATCAACTACGCGAAAAAAGAAATAAAGATCTCGTTTCTTGGCGGCATCGAAGAGGTTCGACGTGATGCGCAATCGGCTCAGGCGTTGCACGACGGTGACCTGGAGGCTGTTCGCTCCCCTGAACTCGCGTCGTTCGACAGCTGGGACGAGCTTTTGATGGAGGCAGAGGCCGGCAACTCTACGATGGCTCGGCTCCAAAAGCTGGTTGAAGAAGGTATGCCGCAACACCTCGATCGGCTCGCAGCGTACGAGGTCCCACCCCAGAGGGCTCAGATCGTCCTCTCGACAGCCCACAAAGCCAAGGGCTGCGAGTGGCCGCAGGTCATCTTGGCCAACGACTGGCGCTCGCTGCCCGAGCTTCAGGAGCGGCACAAGAAGGCGACCACCGAGTCGCCTGCAGCTGTTACCGCCGCCCTTGAAGAGTGGAACCTTCTCTATGTAGCGGCGACCCGCGCGATCGGGCGCACGGATCGCCTTGAGCGGATCCTCTCACCCAGCGACGCCGCCCCAACCAACCGGCCCGCACGTTCCTGTCGGCGCCACTCCAGAAAAGACGCGGATCGGTCGGCCGCTCCGTCGTTCGAGACCATCTGAAGGAGCAGCCATGTTCCCCTACGATCCTGATGGCGACGCCCTGGCCGGGAACGTCGCGGTTCAACTCCGCCTGGCTGATCCGGATCGCCGTCGAAAGATCCGGGATCTGATCGAGAAAGGCGAGCTTGACATCGACCGTGTCGATCAATCGCTCGCAGTGCGCTTCAGCTCTCAAGCTGACATCGCCGAAGCAAGATCGGCGCTGCAGCAAATCGTCGAGGAGCTCGACGCCGACAATCGGCTGCCTACTCCGGCGCGCCAGACGGAGTTTTATCAGACACACTACAATACTGCGCCGCAGCCCGATCAGACGGATGACCAACTGCTCGGCCCCGCGGCCCCGCGACCGCGATGACCTCCACCAACGCCATCTGCGCGCAGCTTTGTCATCGCTCGCCGTCCGTCGTCCCTCGACGAACAAGCATGCCGCGACCACCTGACGGTTAGCCTTCCGGGGGAGCCCATCCAGGAGATCGACCGCCTCTGGGAAAGCGCTCGCTATCGCCTCGAACGCGCCGCCGCCGCCGGACTTCACGTGGTGACCTATTTCGACGAGCTTTATCCTGAGAAACTGCGGCACATTTCCCGGCCCCCGCATGTCCTCTATTGCCGGGGATCGCTCGACGCCTTGAGACACGAGAAGGCGCTGGCGATTGTCGGCACCCGTTCACCATCTCAGTATGGCCAGGAGGTTGCCAGACGAGCGGCACAGGCGGCCATACGCGCTGAATTGACCGTCGTCAGCGGTCTCGCCATCGGCATCGACACCAGCGCGCTGGCGGCAGCCGCCAAGCTCCGCCGGCCGGCGATCGCCATCCTCGCGAACGGGCTCGACCGCATTTATCCCGCCGAAAACGAGTGGCTTGCCCATCGGCTTCTGGAGGAGGGGGGCTGTCTGCTGTCCGAGAACCCGCCCGGCACCGAAGCGCGGCCAGATCTCCTTGTCGAACGCAACAGGATCCAGACCGGGATGTCGGACGGGGTCTTCTTGGTGGAGAGCAACTTACGTGGCGGCAGCATGCGCACCGCACGTTTCGCCATCCTGCAGGGCCGGCCGCTGTCATGCCTTGCACACCCACAGAAATGGGCCGACCACAAAGCCGCTCAGGGACCCCGGAAGCTGATCAAGGACGGAAAGGCGATCCCGATCTCGGATCGAGCGGACCTACAGGACTTCCTCGAACGCTTTCGACCGCGGCCGGCCGAGCTTTCGATCGCCGCGGATCTCTCGCATCCCCCAGACCAGGCGACAACCGACCTTTGCCCCTGAAACGTTCCACTGCGAGGCTTCCCTGATGCCGCACGAGCGCCTTTCCGTTCTTGAAGATCACTACCGCTCCTTTGCCATAGCGGCCACAATCATCGACGGAATTCCCGTCGTCCTCTCACCAGTGGGCCGCTACCCGCAGTATTTGATGCCAGATGGGAAACCCGTCGGCTCGTCTGGACCCTATGTTGAAGCCTTTATCTACGACCAGGTCCCAGAAGCCGCGCCTGAAGCCTCTCTCGTAGTACGTGAGCCCGGCCGCCAAGTGTCCGTACGTCTTTTTGAAATTCCGCTCTCACTGAAGACCGATCCGGACGCCATCTTCGACTACATTGAAGCCCGGATCGACGCCGTTCCCCTGGCTCTTGAAGAGTATCATCGCGAAACCGAGCGGTTTCTTGCGGTGCTTGAGGAGAGGAAGACGTGGCCGGTCGACATGACGCGGGACGATTATGAGCGATTGACTGTCGAAGCCGGTGGTGAGCCTCAATCCGACAAACAGGTCTCCGGGTGGGGAATATTCGGATACCCCACACACTCGGTGGACTATTGTCGCATCAAATATATCGAACAGTCCTATGCTTCCGCTTTGGAAAAGCGACGTAGGTCTTACGCTGAACAGAGCAAGGCCGCTGCTCAAGAACAACGCCAGAAACGCACGGATCAGCTTCGCAAGGCGCCTACATCCCGAACGTACAACACGATCATTCCCTCCTCCTATAGCCCCGAGTGGCTGCGCGGTGACGCGCTCCACGTCGTCGTCGAGCGGAAGGATTGCATCATCTCCGACGATGATCCGTCCGTCTACGGATCCCACCTGCTCGGACATGAAGGCAGCGCCGGCTGGCGCGTGAAGGTCGAGGTGCACACACTCGAAAGAGACCTTACGCAGAGCGCTGACCCGAAGGTCGTGACGTCGGCGCCAATAGAAGCGCCGGGCGAGGTCGACGACAGTCCAGCGGACGCCGACCCGTCCTCAGATCATGGCCCGTGCCCCTAGGACGGCGCGACAGCCGCGGGCAGAACAACGCCTATAATAGAACGTATGTTTTGTGTTATGAGAGTTTGGCACTTATATTCTTTCCATTATGAAGCGAAAAAGCCTCCCCTCTCTCAGTGCCGACGCAGCCCTGCGCAAGCTCGGTTCGGATATCGCGACCGCTCGCAAGCGCAGGCGGCTGACCCAGAGTCGCGTGGCCGACGGGGCAGGTGTGTCAGTTCCGACGATCCGGAACCTGGAGGCCGGCGACCCGGGCGTTTCCGTCGGAACACTCGCCATGGTGCTCCTGGTGCTTGGAGAGACGTCTCGACTCTCGGACCTGCTCGATGCCGGCGAAGACGACGTCGGGCTGCTGCTCAGCGAACAGCAGCTGCCCAAGCGGATCCGGTCTTCGCGCCGCTCCGCTGCGACGTCCGCCGGTACCGATGACGCCCCTGACGGCGAGGCCTTCTGATGTCGACACGAACCCTCTCAATATGCATCGGCGACAATGGTCTGCCTGTCGGCACTCTGCGGTTCGACGCCCAAGGCAATCGCGAGTTCTCGCAGTTCGAGTACGCCGATTCCTGGCTTCGCCATTCCCGCCGCTTCGCCATCGCCCCGTCGATGCCGCTGTCGGGAGGCCCCTTTTTCTTCAAGAAGCAGGGGGGCGGCTCACCCTTGCCGCCCCCAATCGCCGACACCACCCCCGACACGTGGGGGCGCAACATCATCAGGCGCGATACGCGAGAGCGCAGAGCCAACCGAGCTCCTTTGACCGAGCTCGACTATCTCCTCGCAGTCGACGATCACAGCAGAATGGGTGCTCTACGGATCAGAGAACCGGAGACCGATGCGCCCTTCCTTGCAAGCGCCGCCGGCGGCCGACACGACGTCCCGCCGCTCCTGCATCTCGACGAACTCGGCCAGGCGATCGCCCAGATCGAGCAGGAGAGCCCGGGAATGGCGGCCGCGTTGCGCCGTCTTCGGCAGATCGGAAGCTCATTGGGTGGTGCTCGGCCCAAATGCTCCGTCGTCGACACCGACGGGTCGCTGCTGATCGCGAAATTCACCTCAAGACACGACACCTACAGTGTCGAGCAGGCCGAAGTGCTCACGCTCACGCTCGCCGCACGCTGCAGCATCAAGGTCCCGCGGGCCCGGCTCGCCGTCAGCGACGGCCTGCCGGTCGCACTCATTCCCCGGTTCGATCGGCGTCCGAACGGTCGAGTTCCCTACATTTCCGCCCAGACGATGCTGGAGACGGCCGACGCGGACTCGGGAACGTACACCCAACTGGCCGACGCGATCCGCATGCACTCCGCAAAGCCCTCCGCCGACCTGACCGAACTATTCAAGCGGGTCGCCTTCACGATCCTGGTTTCCAACGTCGACGACCATCTGAAAAATCACGGGTTTCTCTATGCCGGCGACAACCTCTGGCGGCTCTCGCCCATGTTCGACGTGAATCCGGCCCCGGAACGCCACAGAGAGCTCAAGACCCATATCTCCGAAATCTCTGGAAGCGATGCGAGCTGTGACGTCCTCATCGAACACGCCCCGTTCTTCGACCTGACGGAGGACGAAGGCGCCGCGATCGTCCACGCGACAGCGACAGAGGTATCCCAATCCTGGAGGCCGATCGCGGAGAGCCTGGGCATGACGCGGGCGGATATTGCCGCCTATCAGCCGGCTTTCGACCACCCGGAAATGCAGAAGGCTCGCGCGATGACGCCGCGATCGTCCGATCATGATCGGATAGACGAGCCCGATGCACCGATGGGGCCTTGACCGAAGGAAGCCGTTTGCTTGGGCAAACTGGGCTGGTCGGCGCCGGTGACCACCATATCCCCCGATCCGCCAGTTGTTCCATTCAGGGTTGTAGCCTCGTTCCCAGTCCGCAATATTGTTCTGCCAACGGGGCAGAACGCTGCAGCAGCGCAATGGGGTGGGGATGGCTGCGGATCTCAAGTTCTCGGGCGAAAACCGGAAATCCAGCCTGCAGCAGCTCGTGCGCGCCTTCGAGGACGTGAAGCGCGAGGCGGAAGGCGTCCAGGCCAAGGGCCAGCCGAAGGCGCCGATCCATCGGGTCGTGCTGATCCATGGCGAGCGCGGCCGCGGCAAGACGCGGCTCGCCATCGAGCTCTACCGGCGCCTGCGGGAGCGGGAGGATCCCGCCGGCTACTGGCCCGAGTTCGTGCCGAAGGACGAGAACCAGGACCAGGCCTCGCTCACGCCCAGGGCGGAGGACTGCACCTATGCGGCGATCCTGCCCTTCCTGTGGTGGGGCATCCAGGCCCAGGCGGGATACAACCCCGGCAATGCGCTCTTCGCCACCCTGGACAAGCTGAAGCCGCACCTGGTCACGATGCGGATCGCGCACCGACGGAGCCAGGACGGACGGTCCACTGCGGCCGAGCTCGCGGACGTGGCCACGGAACTTGGCATGTCCATCGCTGAGTTGGGCCTGGATGTCGCCGGCGAGGTGATTGGCGCCGGTTCGCTCAAGCGCATCGCGGAGAGCATGTGGCGGATTGGCAAGATCGGCCAGGAGCGATTGCGGGAGAACGCGGATCCGGCCGGTGAAGGCGATCGGCACGCGGCGAGCGTCGCCGAAGAGGTGCTAGCCGACCTGGACCGCCTTCTGAACCCGAAGAGCCCCCAGTTCGCGCACCGGCCGGCCGTGATCCTGATCGACGACGCCCAGTTCGCCGATCAGGACCGGCCGCTTGCCGGCTTCGTCGAGCTGCTGATCAAACGCAGCGCCCGCGGCCGCTGGCCGCTCCTGCTGCTCATCACCCATTGGAGCCGAAACCTCGACGACACCGAGACGGCCGCGGGCGAGCCCGTTCCGAGAAGCCTCGTCGCGCAGGTGCTGGAGCGGGTGCGCCAGGTGCCCGCGCCCGGTCCGGCCTGGTTCGGCCCGCCGCCGACGGCCGAGCTGCCCGAAACCTGCTTCCTTCAGGTCGACCTCAACGACGACGTCGATCTGAGGCCCGCCCTGGCCGACCGTTACAAGGGCATCGATCCGGTGACCGTGGCGGCCATCGCCGAGCACGCCGGCGGCAACCCGCGCAAGCTCGAGCAGATCGTCGAGATTATGGACCTCGAAGACCATTGGTTCGAGGATCATGATCCTGACCGCGACCTGACGCCGGAAGGCGTCGAGGAAGTCCTGACGCTCTCCCGACTGGACATCGACAGGGTCGCCGATCGACGCTTTCGGGAGACGCCGAGTGGCGTCCGTCGATCGCTCGCCCTGGCCAGTATCGCCGGCAACCGCTTCGTGGTCGATTTCGTCGACAAGCTCGCCAATGCCTGCCTTGCCGAGGGTGCCCGCCCTCAGATGGAGGAGGGCGAGAGCAGATACTATCTGCTGCGCGACATCCGCGATCGCAGCCGCAACGACATCGGCGGCTTCTCCGAGCGGCTCTATTTCGACGCCGCCGGCCGCTACCGACGGAATGCGCGCCGGGAGTTCAAAGACTGGCCCGATGACGAGACGCTGTTCGCGCGTCTGGACGAGCTCCTCGGCTGCCTGGTCGACGATCCGGACACGTTTGAGGGGCTGCAGCCGGAAGACCTCGCCTTTGCGCTCAGCGTCGCCGCCGAGCGGATGATCGCGCTGGAGGACAGTCGCGCCGGCCTCGCCCTCGCGCGGCTCGTCTCAATCGAGAACGGGCGCGGCAACTACGAAGGCGCCTATGACGCGGCGAACCGCTTCATCGAAGGGTTCCGGCCATGACCTGGAGCCTGGAGGGGATACCGAACCATCTCGCGGATCAAGTGGCAGAGACCCTCTCGCGGTCCGGAAATCTGTCCGGTGCCGGCAGGATCTGGCAGGCCCTTTACGACCGCAACAGAGGCCTCGTCGCCGCCGATCCCACCAACACCGGGTGGCAGCGCGACCTGGCGGTCATCCTGGACAGGATCGGCGACGTGGCCGTGGCCCGGGGCCGCCTCGACGACGCGGCCGACGCCTATGAGAAGGGCCGGGCGATCGCCGAGCGCCTCGCCGCCGCCGAACCCACCAACACCGGGTGGCAGCGGGTCCTGGCGGTCAGCCTGAACAAGATCGGCGACGTGGCCGTGGCCCGGGGCCGCCTCGACGACGCGGCCGACGCCTATGAGAAGGGCCGGGCGATCGCCGAGCGCCTCGCCGCCGCCGAACCCACCAACACCGGGTGGCAGCGGGACCTGGTGGTCAGCCTGAACAAGATCGGCGACGTCGCCAAGGCCCGGGGCCGCCTCGACGACGCGGCCGACGCCTATGAGAAGGGCCGGGCGATCGCCGAGCGCCTCGCCGCCGCCGATCCCACCAACGCCGAGTGGCAGCGCGACCTGGTGGTCAGCCTGAACAAGATCGGCGACGTCGCCAAGGCCCGGGGCCGCCTCGACGACGCGGCCGACGCCTATGAGAAGGGCCGGGCGATCGCCGAGCGCCTCGCCGCCGCCGATCCCACCAACGCCGAGTGGCAGCGCGACCTGTCGGTCATCCTGGAGAGGATCGGCGACGTGGCCATGGCCCGGGACCACCTCGACGACGCGGCCGCCGCCTATGAGAAGGGCCGGGCGATCCGCGAGCGCCTCGCCGCCGCCGATCCCACCAACGCCGAGTGGCAGCGTGACCTGTCGATCAGCCTGAACAACATCGGCGACCTGGCCACGGCCCAAGGCCGGCTCGACGACGCGGCCGCCGCCTATGAGGAGAGCCGGGCGATCCGCGAGCGCCTCGCCGCCGCCGATCCCACCAACGCCGAGTGGCAGCGCGGCCTGTCGGTCAGCCTGAACAACATCGGCGACGTGGCCATGGCCCGGGACCACCTCGACGACGCGACCGCCGCCTATGAGAAGGGCAGGGCGATCCGCGAGCACCTCGTCGCCGCCGATCCCACCAACGCCGAGTGGCAGCGCGGCCTGTCGGTCAGCCTGAACAACATCGGCGACGTGGCCATGGCCCGGGACCGCCTCGACGACGCGGCCGCCGCCTATGAGGAGAGCCAGGCGATCCGCGAGCGCCTCGCCGCCGCCGATCCCACCAACGCCGAGTGGCAGCGCGACCTGATCATCAGTTGCGTGAGGCTCGCCGAAACGGGGCGTGCGCCCCGGGACAACTACGCTCGCGCCCTTGAGGTCGCCGAGCGGCTTCAGGCAAGCGGTCGGCTGGCGCCGAGTGACGCGTGGATGGTCGAGGAACTAAAGCGGCGGCTTTCTCAATCGGAGGACTAGGACCGTCGCCGCCTGCGGGGACGCTTTCTCGATCCCTCAGGTCATCATCGGAGGTTCGGGGCTGTCATCGGAGCGTTCCAGGTCAATCTCTTCGCCCAGCTTGCCCAGCAGGTGGCCGAGCCCGGCCGCCTCGATCGCCGCGCGATCGGCGTAGTCGCCGGCGCCCCGGAGCTCAACGTAGGCGCATTCATCGGGATCCCGGCGCGGCTCCCAGCTCGCCACATGGTCCCGCGCTGCCGCTTCCGACGGGAACGTCACCGCGGCCGACTGGCCGGCGCAGTCCATCAGCGTCCAGAAGCCAAGCCCCAGACAGTTGCCCAGGTAGACCCCCATCTCTTCATGGATGATCACGACCGGCATCGGCTTTTCATTTTCCAGAGTAGGCGGCATCAGCAGGTCGATTGGTTGTCGGCGTCAGTTTCGTCTGCCGTGGTCGCCCGCCCCCACGGCGGGTTCGCGAGCATGTCATTGATCTCGGTTACAAGCGCCGCCCGCTGCGCTCCCGCTTCGTCGCCCAGGGCGGAATTTTCCGTCGGATCGCATCCACATTCGAGAACGCTAGATGCGCGTTCGAGTAAGTGGAACGCCGATCGGCAAGCTTCGTAGTATCTGTTAAACTTTTTGATTTCACCGCTGTCGAGTGCCGCGCGGCGTTCCATCTCTTGCTCCAAATGGTGAATGCGAAACTCATTCCACGTGTAATACTGTCCGCGGCACTCGTGAAAGTCTTCGATTCTACCGTTGTCGTAGAGCGCAACAGCGAACCCCGGCAGTAGATCGAACGGTTTGCAGTATCCCTGTTCCACGCGAATCCTCTCGTAACCGGCCCGGCTGACCATGTACGCAGACCCGGGCAGGCCAAGCTTCTCGATCACCCGGGCCGCTGCATCAGCCCCGCCTTCGAACCGGACCAGCTCATAGGTACCCTCCGGGGCCGTTCGCACGATGTCGGCCAGGGCGCCACGAAGGAAATTGTAGGCCGCGTCGGCGCGCCCTTCGGCGCTTTCCCCGCCCTTGTCTTCCATCAGCTCGCGCGCGAACCGATCACGCAGCTTCTCGCTCATGGTTGCAGGCATGAATTTGTAATCGGTCATGGCTCATCCTTGAAACCGCAGCGTATTTTCTGGAATCGAAACGCTTTTTCGCAGAAGGCAAACAACATTCGATTTTGCCGCAATGTCGTCGTTTGCGACCCTGATCGGCTCAACCAGCCAGCCGGCCGGTATCCCCTCCGTGATTATTGACGACGGACCCTCTCGCAAGCCGCGTGGGCGCTCGCAGGATCCGAAAACCATTGCGCTAGGCTGCGGCCAGCCGACCCCCTATACGGCCCCACTCCCGCTCGAGGCACCACCCCCCGAACAAGCCGGGCTAGCCGGTCTCCAGCAGCTCCATTCCCGAGTATGTGCCGATCGGAATTCCCTCGTGCGACCAGAACCTGAGAATTCCGTTTCCGCCCCAGCTCGCGATCGCACGATCCCCAATCGCCAAACCTTCAACGCCGCCCGCGTGCGCTCTGTGGCCAAACGCTGGGGACCCATCCCCAAACATGATCTCGTCGGTGTCCTCAATATCGGGATGAAGCAACCGTTCACCCTCCGGCGTCCAAAAGTAGACTGCGCCGTCCGCACCCCAGCTTACGAAGCCACTTTTTGTAGGCAACACTCCTTCAACCCGATCCGAATGGAACTGCTCACCGGACTCCGCTGCGTCTGCCATCCTCACAACGCGGAGATAGCTGTCCCAGAATGCTATCTTTCCAGCAGCGTCCCAACTCGCCATGGCCCATCCATCCCCCCCGGACAACCGCTCGGCGACGCCAAGCACGCGTCCTCCATCCGGTCGACAGCTACCCCAGGGACGACAGTTGCCGTGCTCGTCCCAGAAGCGAACAACGCCCGTGTCCGCCCAACTCACGAAGCCGCTCTCGATCTGCGCTACGCGGAGAATGCCCTCACCGGGCAAATAGCACCCGCCACCAACTACGTGCCGACCGTCCCCGCGAAGGAAGCTGATGCCACCATTCTCATCCCAGAGCGCAAACGCACCTCGAAACTGTCGTCCACCGATGATCGGGCTGTCGAGCTCCCGGGTCCCCCTCTGGAGACGCGCGTCCGTCAAGTCGATATGACAGAAGCCGTAGTTGGAATTCCACACCAAGAACCCCTCTTCGGTCGCCCATAAACCCTCGAAAACACCGCCCTGAGCCGGCGCTACTATTGCAATAGCAACGCCGTCGAAGGTCCAGATATGAATTCGGCCATCCCCATCGATCAGAGCAAACCCGTGCCGGTCGCCCGCAAAACCCCGCTCCGGCAGCCTTCCAATTTCGACGTCTGCCCAACCGCGCCGGCCGCCATCCAGAGACCAGAAGGAAAGACGCCCCGCTGCGGTTAAACTCACAACGCCCTCAGCTGCGACGCGAACAGCCAGAATCGAGCCCGCTTCGACCTGCGACCTGGAGACAATCTCGCCAGCCTGCGACCAAAACACGATAGTTCCCTCAGCACTCCAGCTGACAAAACCCTCTCGCGTCTGCTGAACGCTGTGCACCGGACCCGAATGCGCACCCACAAAGCGCGCTATTTGATCGCCCTCAGCTGACCAGAAGACCACGGTGCCATCGGCCTCCCAGCTGACGAAGCCTAAGCCAGCCTCTGCGACCGCGAGACAGCCGCGCACGCGACCACGCCGGCACTCCTCCGGCAGCTCCATCCGGCAGGCCAGTGCGCCCAGCCCCACACGTTCAAGCATCGGGCGCGTCGCCGCTTCCTCAGCAATCGGCACTTCCGCAATTGTCAGACAAAGCCTCGGATCCTTCTCTTCGAGATAATCCGCTACATCCCTTGCAGCTTTCTCGCTCTCAAAGAGCGGACAACGAGTAATGGTCGCATTGGTCATAAGCGTGAAACATTGTTTGGAACGCCGCTGGCCCGTGAAGATCCCCAGCAACGGACTAAAAATTACGAACGACATACACTTCGTCTCCCAAAAGGCGCGCAAGTGTTTCGGTCGCTTCACGCGACCGAACGATATCCTCTTCGGGCTTTGCGACGCCGGAGCTCCAAGCAGGCATCGTGCGCGGCTGCTGGATCCGGAAACCACTGCTCCAGGCTGCGCCCTGATGTCCCTATCCGACCCCACTGGCGCTCAAGGCACCACTCACCGAACAAACCCCGTCGAACCGAAAGCGAATAAAACCGCCGCATGTTTTTCGACGGGTCGATGCGTCGGAGATCAACATCGAGAGGAAACAAGTCGAGCTGACCGCCGGTTGAAGGCTCCGCCACAACCTCAACTCCGCTAAATGTGAAAACCCATCTGAGAACACAACCTGACATACGCGAATCCGTCGAACAAGACGGAACCCGCCGAATGCACTGAACAAACCCCCGCCGGAGGCTTCTCCTTCTTCCCCCCGGAAACGACACGAACCAAAACGAACGGCCTGAACCAATTCTTCGAACAACCCTCCGAACAAAGAAAAAGGCCGCCCCGAAGAGCGGCCTCCTGTCGCGGCCCTTAGTCCGGATGCGACCAACAGGATCAACACCCGCTGTTCTGGCAGAGGGCGTACCCGTGCCAGTTCTGGCTTCCCGCACACTGCTCGGAGTGACAGGGAGCATCCGGACGCGCCGTGATCAACACGGTGTTGACGTGCCCGCCGAAGCGCCACGGGCACTGGCTGTAGTCGTTCTGGTAGACCTTCTCCATCGGGATTTCGACGCTCCAGACGCGGCACTCGCCGTTGCGCTCGGCGCCGGCGTCGTAGGTCGAATCCGTGTTCCAGTCAGGCGCGCAGTGGAAATTCCAGCCATCCCAGTAGAGCTTCTGCGTGGTCCAGTCGCACGTCGGAAGGTTGCGGTTGCAGTACACCACGTTGTCGTAGGACACGCAGACCTTGCCGTACTCCTTCGCCACGATCGACGGGTCACTCTCTCCCATCAGAGGCTGCGGCATGTCGCACTGCACCTGTCCGCCCCACACGCGGCACCAGTTGCCGTCCCACAGCCGGCCGACCTCCGGGTCGGTTTCGTAGAGCACCGGCTGGTTCAGGTCGCACCGCACCTGGGCGCCCCAGGCCCGGCACCACTGACCGTGCACCATGTAGTCGACCTCGGGGTCCACCTCGTTGACGCAGGTCCAGCCGTTGTTCACCCACTGGAGCTTCTGGGCCGATCCGCACGAGCTCGGGGTGGGGAACGAGTTGAATGCGGGCGGATTGTCCGCCGCCGCCGAATAGCCCGGCGCGCTGTAATTGCTTCCCGTGGAATCCGTGGCCGGCCGATTCTCCTGGGCTGACACCGGGCTGAGCCCGACCACCACAACCAGCCCGATGCTCAGAATAACGGCCAGCCGCCTCATGAGACGACCCACGATGTGCTGATCCGAGGCTTTCAAGTGCTGCATGCTGCTCATCGAATTCTCCCGATCAAAAGCGTTTCCGCACCCTTCGATCGTCCGGATCCGTTGGATGAGGACACGGCGGCTCTCGTGCGAGCCGGCGCGAAGTGCCAATTTGCCGCTGGCCATGATCGGCCAGCTTTGTCGCTTTATAAAGAGGCAGATTTCAGTTTTTCGCAAGCTGCTGGGCCCGCATCTCGGATGCCAACTGCTCGATGACGCTCACTTGGCCCTGCTCCGTCAACACCTGGCCGTCTTCTTCCGCGCGTGCGATCCGCGCCTCCAACTCCCGCTTCGCACTGCCGGCCGGGAAGCGCCAGGCAAGGAGTTCACGAGCCTGCGACGGCCCGATCGCCTCGTAGAGGATCTGGCGGAGCGCGGCATCCTCCGACGTCGTCGAGTGTGCCCACAACTCGATCGGCCCCAGGGTGAGGAAGAGCTTTTGCGCGATTGTGCCGGTTTTCAGCTTGAAGACCGCATAGATGGGTGCGCCTTTTTCGGTCGGCCCGTTCAACTGCCTGCGCAAAACCTCCTGAGCCACTTTGTTTAACCCGAACGCTTCGGTGGCCAGCTTCACTGCATGCTCGGAAGACGCATTGCAGATAAAGGCAGACGTTGCCATTGAGATAATCGTATCGTCGAAGTCGTTCAGCATTTGAGAGGCGAGGGCAATCTGAACGTTGTGCTTCCGCCCTTCGCGAATATCTTGGTGTACCTGATTGAGGATGGCTTCCAGGCCGCCAGTCCGGTGGAATTCATCCATGCAAATGCGTTTCGGCATCTGCCGGTTCGAGCGGGCACGCCGGACGTGGTGCTCCCGGTAGTGCGCCGGAAGGAACCCTTTGCGGATCATGCTCAGTATCTCTTCCTCGTCCAGGAAGAAGTCCCGAGCCATGGCATGGCGAGCGAGCATGTACATGATCGACGTCTGACGCTCCGAGTCAGGGCCGCCGGCGCGCACGGTCACTTCCGCCAGATCGAGCGCAACAACGCTCGCCTCTCCCACCTCAAACCGTGTCGGCTGACTGAGGATCGGGTAGTCTCGGACAATCTCCGAAACCGTCCGCTGAAACCGCCGAACCAGGGTCTCGCCGGTGTCCTCCTCGACTTCTTCATAGAGCGTTCGGATCTGCTCCTGCTGGGAGGCCGTCACGATGTCGGAAAGGGTCGGCACCGCTCTGCGATGTGCCAGTTCGGCGGGCCGCAACCGGTCATGGGCCATCAGATGGTCCACGACCTCCCACCAGATTGTCTCGTCGCGCACCTGAAAACCTGTATCGACGAGGGCCTCGTCGACTTCCGGTAAGTCGCCAGGGATGAATGGGGCAGGCCGCTCTTTGTCGGAGCTCAACTCGAACATTCGGTCCACGGCCGTCGAGATCAGCCCCATCATCGCCGAGGAGGGCGCCTTCCCGCCCGAAGAGCAAAGGATGGCGAGAAAGTTGGTGATGAACTGACGTTCCGTCGACGTGGGCCGCCTCGCGCCGAGCTGTGTGTCGAACGGGTTGATCGCGTTCGACACGTCCATGCGCATCTTGCGATAGACCACCTCGTGATGCCGGCTTGCGGGCAGCGCCCCTTGCAAGAGGGAAATCAGCCCGGATGAGGATGGGCCGATGTCGATGATCGCAATTCGAGGCAACCTCATCCCACCGCCGGAGGCCCCCACCGTCCTGCGGAGCGCGCTGGCGAAATTGATCGCGTTCATGGTGACCGACTTGCCGGCGCCTGGTGTCCCCACAAAAAGGTCGACCCAGGTCGTCTGTTCGCTCGAACCCGGTTCATACGGCCAAAGCTTCCCGTCTTCCGTCCTGAACAGCACGGAGCCCCCCTTCCAGGGCGACGCCTGCCTCGAGAAAGGACACAGGGCGAGCGCATCGCTTAGCGGAGCCGCTGCCACCGGCGCCGTCGATTCCGGTGCGATGCCTGCAGTCGATGACATGACGGCGGCAAGTGGATCACCCACGACACCGTCCGTCTTTGCATTGCCCCATCGGTCCACGCCGCGGCGGACAATCGAAACCGCGCGCCGCAGCTCATCGTAGTGCCCGTTCGGTGCCCAAGCGGCAAAGCTCGCCCGGAAGCGCACGACGACGTCGTCTCGCCCGTCGATGTTCCGAAGTTCGTCGAAGGCCTCGCGGAGCCGTCTGTTCCGGGTCGGAGACGTGAAAGTGAGGACTTTCGCGTACTGCTCCTTGATCGCGTGTGCCTGTAGTCCTCCGGCTTCAATCATGAATGACGCGCGCCAGCTGACACGTTCCGCTGCTGCGTTGATCGACGCCACCAGCCGATCGAAAGGTGTCAGCACCTCCGGCGCCACCACCATGTCGAACCCGCTGAAAAGGGTATCTCCGATCCGCACGGTCTGGCTGTCGATGATTTCGGCGTCTTCGCTGGCCAGCTGGATGTCGAATGTGGGCGCCTGGAGATTGGAGAAGTCCAGCGCGCTCAGCTCGGCGATGCTGTCCGGCGCCGCGCGAATGCGGCTGGGCTTCCCATCTGTGCGTTTCAGCCTGTCAGCTCGCCAGCCGGGGATAAGCGGTGTCCAGGCATTCTTGTGGGGGGCGGTCGCCGGATAGAGCGAAGCTCGGATCTCCTGCAGCGCCTCCTCCACGTTCAGAATACGGACGCTCTGGTCGCGCTTGCTGAAATCGGTCGCAACCGCATCGACGAGTGACACATGGCGCGCATAGACGCCGTCCATCGCCTTGTTGGGGAGGGCGCTCCGCGCCATCGGGGGCAGCGCCCTGATGGTTTCTGAGATACGCCGAACCTCGATTGTGGTTTCATCTTTCGTCAGCACGATCGGACGCGTGAAGATCGCGACCAGACAGCTCTCTCCGACCAGCCATTTCGGCAGATGCCGTCGACGCTCCCGCATGATGTCGGACACGTCGAGCCCAAGCCGTTCAGCTTCCCGCTGGCTGCGACCGACGATCCGATCCAACAAGAGCTCCGCCGCGGCGGGATCACGTGTGAATGTGATCTCAAACACATGCCCGGGATGAGAGAGGTAGGGCGAGAGACTGATGCGGATGTTTTCGATCAGCTCCGCCAGGTCCTCCTCTCCCATTTGCCGATAGGATCCGTCCAGGTACAGGAGGCTCATCAGCGAGCCGTCTTTCAGGACCAGAGAGTGCTCCAGCTCGTAGGTTTCCACGCGGATGAAATCCTGGACCGCCTCTCGCGTGAAGGAGCCCAGCAGGGACGCAAACGTGTCGAGTATGCCCATGGGCGCTGCCTCACTCCTCCCCGGCAAACAGCTGTTTCACGAAGGCGTCGCGTTTGGCCTCCGACATGTCAGCCAGTTCGTCCAGCCGCCACAGGATCGCCCGGTGATGACCGCACATTGCTTCGGCCAGAAGGGCCAGTTCGCTGGCGCCACCCCAACGGGACGCGAGCTCTGCCGTCCGCACGCCCCGTCCGGTTATCTCCGCAATGAGGGCCAGCGGCGGCAACAGGCCCTGACCCAGAGCCGCGCCGATAATCGCTTCGGCCGCTTCCGGTTCATTTGGCACCCTCACGAGGACCGATCCGAGATAGGCGCTCACGACATCGCCACCCGCCGCCGCGATGATTTCGGCCGCCGGAGCAAGTGCCATCCGATCGCAGGCCATCAACCAGACAGCCGCAAACGGGATCCCGGCCGCATGCGCCCGGCCACGCCGAAGACAAGCCGCCGTCAAGTTCTCGGCCGCGAGGCCAGCGCTCCATGAATAGGCGAGCGGCGAGTGCGCCGACGAGGGACCCACCCATCCTTCGAACACCTCACCGAGCACGCTACGATCGTCCCAGTGGCTGCAGACCACAGCATCGGTCACCCGGAGGTCCCCGAGGCCCTGCAGTATCTCCGCTTCCTCGAGGGTGAGCCAAGATCTCCGGTCCCCATTCGGCCGCCGGGTCCACGGTCTGATCGCGGCCGCAATTCCAGCGCGGCGCGGCGTGAAGTCGACTTTGAGCAGGGCAGGGCGGTTGCTCCTGCGCAGAAGAGGAAGCGGATCCGAGTCCTGCAGATGTTTGTCCTCCAAGCGCTGCCAAGCCCCTGCGCCCGCCGGCACGCGCTGACTTGCCAGCCAGGCGTGATAGCTGAAGCGTGGAAAGGTGAAGCGCCAGGCGCGCTGGGGACCGCTGTTGATCGTGCAGCCGGCCAGAGCGGCGTCGGCGGAAATCTTGGTGAGAGCAGAAATGGTGCCGACGCCGTTGTCGCCGGCACCGTCCAAGAGATCATTCAGGACTCCGGATAGCGTCTTGTTCACCCGCGGCAGCTGAACCGGCATCGCCTTTCGGTTTGTTGCCTTCCGCCACGCTGCGGCTGCGCTGAGGGATTGATCGGCAACCCGGTGGAGCAGTCGAACGAGTTGCGCCTGCGCCTTCGCGCTCGGGCGGCACTCGATTCCCCATTCGTCGAAGATTTCCTTGGTCAGGATCCGATAGAAGCGATCATCGCGAAAGGCGCCGCCGAAGCCGCGGTGCCTGAGGTGCTCGTAGGGAAGATTGGTGACCCAACACCAGCCGCTTGGCAGACCGGACGGCGGACCAGCCCCGTCAATGGCCGTGTCGCCATAGGCCGCGCACCACACCGTCCGCTCGCGGTTCTCGACGAACAGGCCGATGCGCGGCCCGTTGGGCCCCTGGCGAGAGCGAGACGCTTCTTCGTCAACCGCATCGTCCGTGAGTGGACGGGTCGCCAGGGACAGATCCGACTGCGCGGCCATCACCGGACCCCTTCTGCTTTTGCCGCCCTCGTGGCAAGTTCGGTCTGCACCGTGAGTGCCTCGGCCCCAAATCGTCTGCTCATCGCCCAGAGGTCCTTCAAGTTCACCTCGGCAAACGGACCGCCGGAAGCGACAAGCCGCTCGGCAATCTCCTCCTTGACGTTGACTGACCGCCCCGCTCGCCAGACCAGTATGTTTTCTGTGGGCCAGTATCGAAGTTCGCGTCTCAGAAGATCGGAGAGCTGCGTTTCCCGCTCGGCCGGAAGCTCTCGGCGCGCCGAGAAAAGAACCTCGATGAAGGCTTCAGCAAAGGGCCCATCAGGTTCCAAGCCGAGCATCTCTTCTGCAAGAGACTGGCGCTCTTCGATGGCTATGGAGAAATGATCGTAGATGTCACGCATCTGATCCGATTCCGGCGCCAGCGTGGACGTGGCCAAGTGCGCCCAGGCCAGGCGATTGACCTCATGCTGTTCCAGCTCGGGAAACCAGATCGGCGTGAAGCGCTCTTCGGCCGCGGCTGCGCCCGGGTGCCGCCCAAGGTGGCAGTATGAGCAAATCGCTTTCAGGTTGGTCGGCGATGAATCGGTGTGTTGTCCGGAGAGGTGGTCGATCTCCATTGCGCCTGGAATCCGAATACTGCAGGCGTGGCAGGTCCAATCATCCCGGTCCAGGACTTGGCGAAACTGGCGACCCTGTCGGCCGGCCAGGACCGCATGGGCGTAGACGCCCAGGATCGCCTGGGCCATCTCGTCGGGTGTTCTCCCGAAATGAAAACCGGTCGGAAGCTGAGGTCGTGGAGCCAAACCGTCGAGCTCGCTGTCGCTCGACGGTTTGGTGCCCCGGCCGATCCTAGCGCGATCAGCCAAGCCGACTAGGCGCCGCAGATCCATGCCGGATCACTGCAGTGCGCGCAGCTGACCGTCGATCGAAGTCTGTTGGGCGTCGCCAAAGATCGTCGAAATGCCGACACCGAGGACTTCGGGAATCGCGATGAGGCAGGCTGCCACAGCCACCATCACGATCGCCGATGACAGCTTCGCGTTCGGATCGTTCGGGTTCTGGCTGTGGGCGCGGAATTTCATGGTACCGAGAATGGCGAAAACGACGCCGAGCAGGAACGACGTGCCGGCGATTGCGTCCGACACCGGCCCGAGCGTGTTGGACTGGATGTTCTTGGCAATGTCGCCCAGGGTCTGGTTCTGCGCCATTGCGACCGTGGGCGCCGTCAGCACCATCGCAACCGCCGCACCCAGCGACCGGAAGCTGACCTTCATCTTGACAAACATCGATGTCTCCTCGTGTGTCCGATCGCGTGCCCCTTATCGCAGAGTGCACCCCGGAACTCTATGCGAAAAACACAATACCACCTGTTAGCCTCAAATCGCTACAGAAGGCTACCTACCTCGTCACGAGGTTTTCCATGGCCCCGATGAAAAGCGGGGCATTGATCGCCAGTATCCCTGCAATCACAAAGGTCAGACCTGGCGCGACCGAACGCACCTGGGATGTGCCGGTGCTTGCTGCATTCAAGAGAAACAAGCCACGTATGAACCCGATCACGCCGACGAACTGGACAACGGTGACAATCGCAATGAGAGCGTCGCGTGCCGGGCCCGTGTCGAAGAGCGACGTGGACTCGGGGGCGTACTGAAAAATCGCCTGCGGACTTTCAAATTCCGCACTGCCGAATACGGTCGCCAACCCCACCTGGACGGTGGTCGGCAGCGCGATGAAGCTCACACCAATGGCAAATCGCACCAGGTGAGGCCCATAGCCGCCTTGCCCGGGTCCAAGCGCCTCGCGTCGAGCAGCTCCGCGAATGGCCATGATCACGAACAGCAGGCCGATCACATAGCAGGACCCGACGATCAGGGCTTCGAAGTCTGGAATGATCTCGACGACATTTTGGAGGATGCCGAGCAGGTCGCTCATCCCGGGCTCCTTCGGCTATGGAACAAAGACGGAGCCATTTTCCATGATCACGAGTTTTCCGCCACCCTGGGCGGTCCGGATGGCGAGCACCTCCCCGTACTCCGCGACGAAGTCGCCGACTTTTACGGTGCGGTATCGGTTGTTGGCATCCGATTGGATGTGAAATGGCTTACGCTCCGACCGGATTGGCTCCTGCGTGACCCGAGCCGGTCGAGACGCTCTGGCAACGTGCGGTTCCGGGCGTTGTTGGGGAACCGGCGTCGAGGCAAGGATGTCACGTACCGATTGGGTCCCCGTCGACGCCGCGGGCGCTCCAACCGGTAAGCCCGTGTCGGGATGGCGTAGGGCAGGAATGCCACCTGCATTGTTGGCGGCCATGCGCGCGATGATGCCGACGTCGGCGGTCAGATTGTCGATCCTGGATTCCACCCGAGACAGGATATCCGAGGCCACGTCTTCGACCGTGGAGGCCGGATCGTAGGAATCGATCCGGGCGACGTCGCTCAGGAGAGCCACTACCTCGCCACCGAGAACCTCGACCGTCGACTGCAGCGCCGCCACCTCCGGCAGGACTGCTGCCACACCGTCAGCTCGCGCATTCGCTCGCGTCGCCCGCAGCTCGGCCGTTTCCACCCGTTTGGTGAGGTCACGGAGCTGAGCTTCAAGCTCGGCGATCCGCCGCTCCGCCTGCTCAAGGGTCGCCCGGGCTTCGTCGGGAGAGGCAGGCTCCGCGCCTCGGCTTTGCGCCACACCCTCCAGTAGCTCGAACCGGGCCGGAAAACCATCCTGCTGAGATGCCGGCTGGCCCGAAGGAGCGGCTTTTGCTGGAAGAGACGGACCAGCATCCGAACCTGTCGAAGCCGAGGTCTGGAGCGGCGGGTGTTCCGGGCTCGGCCGGCTGTCGGTCGCGCCAGCTACGGGGGACCGCGCAGGCGCCGGTGTCGCCGGGACGTCATGCCGAACGGCTCGCGACTGGGCCGGCGAGCGGCCCTCACCGAGAAATTCCGGTGTTGGAATTTGGAGGCCGGTGGCCGCGAGACCGTCGACGCGCCTGGGCTCAGGGCGAGACGCTTGCGGTGGCGGAGCGGATTGTTCCGACACCGGCGGCGCGTCGGCGGTGGTGCTGACCGCCTCCGGCGTTGATTGCCACGGACCCGACCGGGACTGTCCCGCCTCGGAGGTGCGTATGACAGGTTCGTCGGCCGCCGCTTTGATGTCCTCCGGCGGCGCCCGGTCGGTCCGTGGCGGGCCTGATGTAACCGGCTGGGCGGCTCGATCCGCTGTTGCGGTGACGGGCATCCGCTCTGTCTGCTCCGGCCCATCGCCGAAAATCGACGCAATGAGCGTCCGCCCGTCGCCATAAAGGAGATAGGCACCGACCCCGATCACCAAGATCACGAGCAAGAATGCCTGTACCAGCGATCGGGATATGCGCCGGCGCGCGCCGCCGGCAGACCCTGCACCCGCCGATCCGCGTGGCTCTTCGCCAATCGGGCTGTCGTCGTCGTCGGAAGCTCGCGCGCCCTCGTCCTCTTCGCTCAGATCATCGTACCCTTGTCCGAAGCCGGCCTCTAGAGTGGATCCGAGCGGCCCCTCTTCCGGATCATCGTCGACATCGTCGAACTCGAAGGCGTCCTCGTCCGACAAATCGGGGCTCCCGATGAAGGAGTCGTCGGGCTCGTCCGTCGGGCGGATATCTTCAGGAAGGGCGGAGGGATCGAAGAAGCCGTCATCGTCCGGCTCCTCTGGTCCGGGGGCAAGGGGTTCCTCCGCGAGAGGCTCAGCTTCGGCGGGCGTATCGGACTGGCCCCACCCGAGGGCGGGACCTTCAGATCCGGCTTCGATCTCGCCTTGGTCCTCAAGATCCGCTGTCGGTCCGTCGAACTCATCCATGATCGAGGGATCGAAAAAGCCGACGGCTTCGTCATCCGCATCATCGACGGTGGACGAAAAGATCGCTTCCCCCGGAGACGGTTCGGGCCGATCGGGTGTCTCGGTTTCACGTTCGGGCACGCCATCGGCCAACGGCGGCTCGTCTGCGGCTTCGACGGAAGATGTGCTGGTCTCTGGGGGCAGGTCCTCTCCGAACAGCACGTCGTTGCCGACCTCGCTTGACGCAGTATCTTCCATCTGCGTGGGTTCGCCGTCGGACGGGTCTGGCGTCGGCTCGGAGTCACTCTGCGGTGCCTCGTCGTCGGAAAATGGATCCCTGAACGCCGATGCGCTCCCGTCCATTGGCGGCACGCTCCCAGATGCCGGCAGCCCGGGCGCACCCGGAACCTCTTGCACATCCGTCTCGGCGTGAACCGTCTGTTCGGGGGCGCCTTCAGCAGTCGCCAGGATATCGAGGGCTTGGACCGCCCGGTCGAGTGACCGTTCAGCCTTGTATCCCGTCATGAACGGGCGCTTGCCCTCGAAGCCCTTGGTGACCGCGGGTTGGATGTGTTCGGTCTGGCCGTGAAAAGGCTCGTCGTCGTGCACGATGACCTCACTCTCTACCGGGTTTCACTGCGCTCAACGGGCTGAACGAATAGTGTGGCGACGGGCCAGCCAGCTTCCAGCTTGACGAGCGGGCCAGCCGGCGTGGCACTGCGAATGTCCTCGGCGATCACCGAGCCGACTTCGCCAAGGCCAGCGAAAAGCGCGTTCTCGAGGTCTGGCGCGTCGGTCGAGATGACGGCGCTGTCTCCGATCGCGACGATGGACGATCCAACTTCAGACGCCGTTTCGCCGAAGCCGGCGATGAACGCGGCAGCCAGCAGCGGGCCGTATCTTTGCAGCAAGCGATGGTCTACATCGCTGGCAATGGCGGTTTCCGCGGATCGCCCATCAACGGCGTAAGCGTTCGCGCTGAGCGTCTCACCGTCTGCCAGGGTGATAGACCCGAATTGGATGACCATCCGATTGGTTCGTTCGGCAACTTCGAACCGACCGATTAGGCGCGCTCCCTTGAAGGCACCGACGGTAATCTCGACGACGACCGGTGCCCCCGGACCATCCGATGTGGTGGTTGTGACCGCTTCTCCATAGAGAATGGTGCCGGCGGGAATGATCACCGCTCCCGTTGACCCGTCGGCCGCCTCGGCGGCGGTGCCTGGTGTCCCGCTCTCCGGGGCCCCGCCAGCCTCCGGAGCATCTTCTTCCTCGATCAAGACAGCGGTTCGGGATGTCGTTGGGGTCCATGCACCAATGATCGAACTCGCTTGCTGTGCGATCAGATTGGTCCATGGGTTGACTGCGGGGGCTGAGGGTTCGGATGGCGCGGTTCGCTGCGGCCCAGACTGTTCCTCTACCGACCGCTGCCGCGGACGCGGTCCGCGAATTGTCGGGTTTGACTGCACCAACGGCGGTGGGACGGCATCGTCTTCGGGCATCGCCGTGACCCATGGCGTGATCTCCGACCGCTTCGGCGGGTCGAGCGGGGTGGCGATCGTCTCCGGGGTGGCAACGAAGGATTCTCTATTGCGTTGCGCTGTCTCGGAATTCGCGTCGTTGGCTTGCTCGAGTGTGCGCTGGTACTGCTGGCTTTCCGCCTGGCGCGCGCCTCCCGGCGTCGTATCCAGCGCGGGCATGCGCGACAGACGGGACTGACGCAGCACGTCACTCCCTGAGAAATAAACGAGGCCACCGATCGCCGCCACGATCGCAACCGCGAAGATGACCAGCCGGGTCGATCCGCTCAGTCGACCGGCCTTCTTGGGGCGCCCTTTCGGCTCGCCGGTGCCGGCTTCGGGCGCGGCGCTGCCAATGGGATCCTCGGAATCAGGGGAGGTCGAATTGGTGCTCATGGGAGCTCCACTCGGGCTCGGGTCGGGCGACCATTTTCACTGAACAGGACGACACGGGCGGGGGCCAGTCGATAAACACGCACCCCGTCGGGTCCGGACAAGGACCCTGTCCACCGGGGCGACAGCAGCGCATGTCGCGACCGGAGGAATAGGTCGCCGTCGTAAAGCCAGCCTGTCGCTTGGATACCGCTGATGTCGACGGCTCGCGCGCCCTGCGGCATGTCAACGCCCGCCACGGCCGCCAGCAACGTGGAATCGCCAGGACGTGGACCGGCGCTGGCGACGGACGTGGGGGTCGGCTCGGCGTTCGGCCCCATGGCCATGACCTGTATGTCGTGACGGTAGTGTGCTCGATCCCGGGTGATGCTGACCGTCATCGATATCGGTGTGGGTTCGCCTTCAAGAGCGACGACGAGGTTTGTCCATCCCACGCGAGAGAGTGGCGTGACGGTCAGTGAGTTTGATTTTTCTCCGAGCTGCAGGACCTGAAAGTCACGGCCATTGCCGACAACGTACTGCCGGATCGGCCACTGCCGCCCGGTCGCGTCGAAGACGCTGATCACGGAGGCGATGCCGGGCACCACGTTGAGTGTGGGAGGCGGTGCACCTGGCTCCAGCGACACCAGGTCGGCGTCCACGACGGCGTTTGGCAACGGCCGTTCCTGAATGGCTTCCTGGCTTTCGTCGTAGATTTCCTTGAGTTTGCGGATCATCTCCGGCGTCATCGGAAACAGCTGTTGGACCGCTTCGTTGAAGCCATCCGCTCGCTCCGGTGACATCTCATGACCGGAGCTGAGTGCCGTGCTCCTGCCGCTGCCGGAAATCTCCGAAAGCGAGGGTATCGAAGCGCCCCGCGGCAGCGGTCGCAAAGCACCCGGCGGTGTGGGCGCAGCGATCGTCTGGCCTGAGCCGTCGCTTTCGCCGGCGGAAAGCGGCGCAGACGCGCCGCCGCCGAGTTCTGCCTGCGCTGATCCGCTTGCCTCGGCACCCCGTGGTCGCGGGATTGCGTTGGTCGACGACGACGGGGGCGGTGCAGAAAGAGAGGAAAGATCAGGTGATTGGGCCTGGGCGGTCGGAACGCCGATCGGCTGCAATGCCGCGAGGAGCACGATCGCCGGGAGATGGGAGATTTTCATCGTCAGCTTCCCCGATTGGCGTTGACGTTGATGCGCACGACGCCGACGCCATTCGGCGTCTCATAGGTCTGCAGCCGTCGGATCAGGAGCTCCACGAGCAGATCTTGGCGGGCTGTCTCCGAAGACGACTCGTACGTAACCGTGACGGGGATCTGCAGGCGCCAGGAGTATTGGCCGTTCAAAGAGCCCGAATTGATGATGGACGCCCCGTTCGCCACGGCCGTAGCGACCATTCGATTGGCGACGATGTACTTAAGCGTTCCCGACTTTTCCAAAGCCGTAAGGAAGTTGTCCCACCCCTCCGGATGTTGAAAATAGGGCTCAGCCGCTTTCAGATCTCGTCTGTAATTCGCAAAATCGATGGTGAGCGCGGCAGTGACGGCCTCGGCCGCGAATGCTGTGATCTGGGCACTGGTCAGCATCGGCTGATCCAGCGGCACCAACGGCAGGATTCTGCCGTTGGTCTGGGTCGCGAAGTAGCGCGGCTCCGGTTTGTTGGTCACGACGAAGATGGTGACGACGATCGCGATCGCGGCAGCAACGGACGCCGCGGCAGCCGCCAGAACCATCCGCCGAAAGCCGGTCGCGTAGGTTTCATGGCGCAAAAGCGCGGACTCTGATGCGCCATACCGATTGGGTCGTGACATCGTTCAGATGCCTTCCAGGTTCTGTTTTTCGCAAACCGATGGCGCGTCCAGTCCGGGAAACAGCGTCGCCAGCGGAATATAGATACCTCTGTTGGTCACGCCTTCGAAGCGAACGGGGCTTTCGACCACCCGCGCACCGGGCGCTTGCAACAGGACTGCATCATAGGTGCCCGTGTAGGATGTGTCTGCCAACAACTCGCGCACACGAGGCCAATTGCGGTGGATTATGAGGCCAGGCGGCGCACCCTCCATGCCGCCCAGTGCCGCCTCGCGCCTGTGCAAACGCAGCCCGTAGGGCTTGATCGCCGCCTCGGCGACCGTCTCGGGGTATGGATGCTCGTCCTGCTCCGAGAGCCCCGCAACGCGCCGCACGAGGGCGCTGATTGTTGCATATGAGGACTGCCCGGACGCGTCTACCCGCACCGACGTCGCGAGGATTGTGTTCAGGAGGTCGACGTGATCCTGATGTTCGGCTGCCGCCGCTGCCGCATCGACGATTGATCTCGTGACGCCCTGTTCGGCGAGCCACTTTGCGGCATCCGCCGCTGACGACAAGGTTCCATCCTGGGTCACGAGCCAATAGCCGGCGGCGAGGGTGCCGTAGACATCTGCAATGCGCCGTGCCAGGCCCTCCCGCGACAACGCTTCGATAATGGCCTTCTGTGTCTGCTTGAGCGCCGGGGAACGCTGAACGACCCGGGCCAGGAAGCGGCGCGAGAACTCACCGGACGCGAGGAGCTCTTCTGCAGGAGAGGCTATCCGGGCCTCGAACTGAGAGTAGGGCAGGGGAGGTCCCAGAGACACGCGGGCAAATCGTGTCACATCGGCGGTTTTTCGCAGCTGGGGAACAATCGAAGTGAAAAGAAAGCAGGCGTTGACAAAGTAGGTACCGTCGCCCTGCACCACTCTCGAACCGCGACTAGCCGCGGCCGTCCGCACCAGGTTGAGGATCGCTTCCCACCGCTGCCGCGACTGCTTTCCATCCGACTCGGCCTCGTCGAACGAAACCGGGATGGAACTGGCGTGCAAGTTCCGCCTGAGCCCCGGTTCCGTCGTCGTGGAATCGACCGAGAATAGATAGCGCCCGAGGACGGGTTTGATGATGTTGGACAGGATCCAGCTTTTGCCGGCGCCGGACGGGCCGTCGAGCCAGAGATGTGGTCGCCAGGACAACAGGCCGCACAGCGGAGCAACCGCCAACCAGCCGACGAGCACCATCACCGAAAGTGCCTCAGTGTCCCGGCGCCACGCCAGCGACCGAACGACGTCGATGTACGTGCAAAGGTCGGGATCATCGGCGGAGAATGCGTTTTCGAAGTCGGGATGGCCGAAGTCGTGGGCCCGCGTGTAGACGTTTTCGCCGGTCATTTCGAACAGGGACACGTTCTGGCCGACACCTTCGACCCACAACTTGGAACCGCTGTTGAACACGACGCGACCGCCGTCCATGCGGGCGCCGTGCCTCATCTCGCGAAACCCGTCCCAAACACCTGCGCTTCGGCAGGCCTCAAGAATGGCGTTGACGCTGCGGTCCCAGTCGACCGGAGAGCGCTGACTCTTATCGGCAGGAAACAAAGCCTGCCAATCGTCATAGGAGACGAAAGACATCAGCGCCTGCCGGGTCAACTGCTGAGGCGATACAATGCTGATCTGTCCGGTGGCTCTCGGGAGGAGGTAGAAGCGGCCGCCGTCGTAACCCAGGGCTCGAATGTGCTGGGTCATCAGCTCCTGATCAGCCGACGGCGCCGGATGATCGCGGTCCATGTCGAGGTCGGGTTCGGCCTCGTCGGCACTGGGATCGTCGGGTTGATCCACCTGCTGCAGACCATTCGAGGCATCGCCGTCGGCCCGGCCCTCATCGTCCGCCATGTCGGCGCCGTAGAGACGGCCGACCGGATCTCCATCAGCCGAAAGAGGTACGACCGCCTCGGTTCCGACACTTGATCGGAGCAGGTCGAGCACATCGTCTGCCGTCCAGCCCTCATCTTTGGCATCGGCGACGTCCCAACCGTCGGAAACGCCTTCGGGAGGTGTCACAAACAGAGGGACGATCGAAAGTGGCGCGCTCCGCTTCTCTGCCGCCCGTTCCAAGCCGGCCAGAAATCCGGAGCAGAATTGAGCTTGCCGATCGATCGGGGCCCGGCCGTTCCGCCCTGGCAGGAGGCGGTCCGCGTCCGGCCAGGCCACGATTGGGATTGGGGATGCGCGCACCTGGGCCAACCGCTCGAGCGGATCGGCCAATGTGGCCCAATCCATCATCGACACTGCGTTGAGGCCGCCGCAAGGAGAGAGGACCAGCCAGCGCGCTTCCTCTTGCTGATCGAGCAAAAATTGTCCGGCTTCTTGCGCTTTTTCGCCTTCGACCACCAAGAGCCCGTCGATGTGGTCTCCCGCCCTCGCGGCGGATCCGACATTGTGGGCGCCGTAGATGGGACGCGGGCCCTCGGGGAATCCGCGCATCACCCACCGGGCGCTTGGTGGCATCTCACCGTCTGCGGGCGCGATTGCCGGCTCTTGAGCAGGATCACACCAGGTCACCTGCAGGAAGGTTTTGCCCGCTTGTCTGTCAATCCTCAGGACGTAGCCCATAGGCCGGCCATCCGGATCGCGATACGCGTATACCGCACTCGGATAGACCGTTGTTTCACGGGGCAACCGTGTTCCGAGGATACGCCAGGCTGTTGCGCGCCCAGATGCGTCGACTAGCGGGGGGGCACCTTGCGGGGGGTAGATGAAAGGCCGGGGAGACGGCGGACGCTCCAGGACGGGCTTCCGCTTTCGGGACGATGCCGGCGGTGAGCGTCCTTGCTCGAGAACTCGGCGAAGCGAGTCTGGGGGCTGTACCCCGGCAAAGTCGGCCGCGTACCGAACAGCCTCGGTGAACTTCAGTCCTTCATGGTCGACCAGGAATTTGAAGACGTCGCCGGACGCGCCACAGCCGAAGCAGTGATAGTAGCCTTCGTGGTCGCGCACGTTGAAGGAAGGCGTCTTCTCATCGTGAAACGGACAAAGCCCCTTAGCACCGGAGCCGCTGTTCGGCAAAAACCTTGTGCCGGCGACTTTGGCAATCAGTGCGGTCAACGAGGTTCGGCTCTTGATGTCGGCCAGGAAAAATTCCCAGTCTGCCTCTATGTTCGCTTTGTTTGCCACGGCCGACACAGCTGATCCTCGAACTTGTGGCTACACAGGCAACGGGATGTGCACGGTAATCCAAGCCCCACCGTCACTGTCGGACCGATCAGATGCGCAAGCCTTACAGAGCCGATTGTGAATACCTTCGCTGACGAACTGGGTCCCGCAACACATGCAGCGCCGGCGTGTCCGACCGGTCCGCGGCTTATGCATCCCCTCTGGGTCGGGGTCGCTGGTGTTGCGCTTGGTGAGCCCGAGCCGAGAGGCTCGCACCGATACAGCGCTCGTGGAGCAGTTGAGCAGGACAGCGATTTCGTCCTTGGAGAAGCCAAGGTCCCAATACCGGATCAGGGCGCCGTCGAGATCCTGTTTCACGTCCGATCCGGTTGAGGATGTGTCTGGCATACGATTTTCCCCTAGTCCGTCGCCGCCGCGCTCCCCACGCTGCGACGTCGAATTGCACCAGGATTCCAAAGTTTCTGCGAAAAATGCAAGTGCAAATCAGGCTTGTAGGCGTGAATTGAACCACGCTCCAGTCGTGTAGGGGTATTGCGGCGGGTGGCTTGTTACAGCGCTCGGATCCTCCGTTTGAGATGCTAAGCCATTGAGGCAAAACGCCGATCGGTCCAGCTCCCCAGTCGGTTCGTGACGGCTGTAACACCGTGTAACAGCCCAGGTAACGCCGCCAAGCCTCTGAAGAATAGAGCCTAATCGGTCGTATCCGGGTCCGCTGTTACGGCGTTACCGATTTTGGGAATCCGCCTTACTGCATGCCCGTGCGCGCGGGGGCGCGTGATAGAATCTAGGATGGGTAACAGCGTAACAATCTATTCAATAATCTAAAAAAAGAGAGAGAAGAGAACGGGTTGGCCTTGTTACGCCGCGCGTTACATCCCGTTACGCCGGGCCGAAAATTGTAACAGGGGGCTTGGTGGAACGATCGTCGGCGGGGCTACAAAATGTGGGCAAATTTCGCTCGGAGAGCCACTAGATGTGGGGAATAATTCCGCAGTTTTCTCAGTTTTTGGCTTGTGAAAAGCACTATATGTGGTATTCTCAACATCATGTTGTTGCGGAAGGGATGAGCCCAATGCGAGAGGACACCGCGGTCGATCTGCACGAGATTGATCATGATGCTTGGGGAAAGGTGTTCGACACGTCCTGCCGGATGCCGGCAGCCGCGAGCCATCCGCGTGCGTACGGGCTCGCGTCTGACGAAATCAGCCAGGCTCTGTTCGATGGAATTGCCAAACAGACCAGGGTTTGGAAAGACGTGACCCTGCTGGGACCGTATGGCAAGCGCCGCTCGATCAGCAGGCCGGAAGCGATGCGGGTGCTCGAGATCCTCACCATGTTCGATCGGGCGGCGTGGCTCGGCTATGGAGCGTTGCGGCGGGGTGCCGCGGGCTGGATCGAGCTGGACGATCGGAAGCGGCCGAGTATCCCTGCAATGACGGCCTCGGCGATTTCCGAGCTTGGACGCCTCCCTCTTCAGCGGGCCGTTGTCCTGGGGTACTTCCTTGCTGGTGCGGGCGGTGTCGTGGGCCGGCGCGGAAAGTGCGGCGGCGTCCTGCAGCACGTATTCGCTCTTGCCCCCGGAGCGATCGACCGTCCCCAACACATGGCGGTTTTCGTTGAGCGGCCCATCTACAAGATGGCGCCTGCGCTCGATGCGGATAGGACAGCGTCGTAGGCCGACAGGGAACGGTTCCGGGTCCTCTGCGAATTTCTAATTGCGTGAAACAACCTCTGCGATATCTTCGCAGGGGTTGTTTCGTTTCTGGACCAACGCGGCCAAGTGATCCTGACGCCAAGAAGGCCGCATGAAGCTTTGCGAAAAAGGGAGAGGGTAGATGCGGATCGAGCGGCGCTACACCACGGCCGGGCAGTCACCCTACGAGGGGATCGAATTTCGTCGCTCGACCAGCGAGATCCGCAATCCGGACGGATCGGTCGTGTTCCGGCTCGCCGACATCGACGTGCCGGCGGCGTGGAGCCAGGTCGCGACCGACGTGCTGGCGCAGAAATATTTCCGCAAGGCGGGTATCCCGGCCGTCCTGAAGCGGGTCGAGGAGAACGACGTCCCGAGCTGGCTGTGGCGCTCCACGGCCGACACCGACGCGCTCGCCGCGCTGCCGGAAGCCGAACGCACCGGTCCGGAGATGGATGCGCGCCAGGTGTTCGACCGGCTGGCCGGCACCTGGACCTACTGGGGCTGGAAGGGCGGCTATTTCGACGGCGAGGACGATGCCCGCGCCTTCTTCGACGAGCTCGCCTACATGCTCGCCACCCAGAAGGTCGCGCCGAACTCGCCGCAGTGGTTCAACACCGGCCTGCACTGGGCCTACGGCATCGACGGGCCGAGCCAGGGCCACTTCTATGTCGACTACAAGAGCGGTGAGCTGACCCGCTCGCAGACGGCCTACGAGCATCCGCAGCCGCACGCCTGCTTCATCCAGTCCGTCCACGACGACCTGGTGAACGATTCCGGCATCATGGATCTCTGGGTGCGCGAGGCGCGCCTGTTCAAGTACGGCTCCGGCACCGGCTCCAACTTCTCCAAGCTGCGCGGTGATGCCGAGCCGCTTTCCGGCGGTGGCCGCTCCTCCGGCCTGATGAGCTTCCTTCGGATCGGCGACCGGGCGGCCGGCGCGATCAAGTCCGGCGGCACCACCCGGCGCGCGGCCAAGATGGTGGTGGTCGACGTAGACCATCCCGACATCGAGGCCTATGTCGACTGGAAGGTGCGCGAGGAGCAGAAGGTCGCCGCCCTCGTCACCGGTTCCAAGACGGTGAAGAAGCACCTCCAGGCCATCATGAAGGCCTGCGTGAACTGCGAAGGTCCGGGCGAGGACTGCTACCTGCCGGAGAAGAACCCCGCCCTGAAGCGCGAGATCCGCGCCGCCAAGAAGGCGATGGTGTCGGAGAACTACATCCGCCGCGTCATCCAGTTCGCGCGCCAGGGCTACACCGAGATCGAGTTTCCGACCTTCGACACCGATTGGGACTCGGAAGCCTATCTCACCGTGTCCGGCCAGAACTCCAACAACTCGGTGCGCGTGACCGACACCTTCCTGAACGCCGTCGAGCAGGACGGCGACTGGGACCTGGTGCGCCGCACCGACAAGAAGGTCGCCAAGACCATCAAGGCGCGCGACCTTTGGGAGAAGATCGGCCACGCCGCCTGGGCCTCCGCCGATCCCGGCATCCAGTTCCACACCACCATCAACGACTGGCACACCTGCCCCGCCGGCGGCGACATCCAGGCCTCCAATCCGTGCTCGGAATACATGTTCCTGGACGACACGGCCTGCAATCTCGCCTCGGCGAACCTGATGCAGTTCCTGGGCGCGGACGGCCGCTTCGAGGTGGAATCGTTCGAGCACGCGGTGAAGCTGTGGACGCTGGTGCTGGAAATCTCGGTGATGATGGCGCAGTTCCCCTCGCCGCAGATCGCCAAGCTCTCCTACGACTACCGTACCCTCGGCCTCGGCTACGCCAACATCGGCGGCCTCTTGATGACCTCCGGCATCTCCTACGATTCTGCCGAGGGCCGGGCGATCTGCGGCGCGATCACCGCGATCATGACCGGCACGGCCTACGCCACCTCCGCCGAGATCGCCCGCGATCTGGCCCCCTTCCCCGAGTTCGGCCGCAACCGGGCCGCCATGCTGCGGGTGATCCGCAACCATCGCCGCGCCGCCCACGGCCAGGGTACGGGCTACGAGGTGCTCAGGACGAGCCCGATGCCGCTCGATCATGCCTCCTGCCCCGACCGGCGGCTGGTGGACCATGCCATGCAGGCCTGGGACCGCGCGCTGGAGCTCGGCGAGCGCTACGGCTATCGCAACGCCCAGTCGACGGTGATCGCGCCGACCGGCACCATCGGCCTGGTGATGGACTGCGACACCACCGGCATCGAGCCCGACTTCGCGCTGGTGAAGTTCAAGAAGCTCGCCGGCGGCGGCTACTTCAAGATCATCAACCACGCGGTGCCGAAGGCGCTCGACGCGCTCGGTTACTCCGAGAGCGAGATTGCGGAGATCGTCACCTACGCCGTCGGTCACGGCTCGCTCAAGGACGCCCCGGCGATCAACCACGACGCCCTGAAGGCGAAGGGCTTCACCGACGAGAAGATCGCCGCCATCGAAGGCGGGCTGAAGGCGGCGTTCGACATCCGCTTCGCCTTCACCAAGTGGTCGCTCGGCGAGGCCTTCCTGACTCAGACGCTGGGGATCGCTCCGGAGAAGCTCGACGACCCGCTGTTCGATCTGCTCGCGGAGCTCGGCTTCTCCAAGGCCGGGATCGAGAAGGCGAACATCCACGTCTGCGGCGCGATGACCGTGGAAGGCGCCCCGCACCTGAAGGACGAGCACCTGCCGGTGTTCGACTGCGCCAACCCGTGCGGCCGGATCGGCAAGCGCTACCTGTCGGTGGCAAGCCACATCCGGATGATGGCGGCAGCCCAGCCGTTCATCTCCGGCGCGATCTCCAAGACCATCAACATGCCCAACGACGCCACCGTCGACGACTGCAAGGAGGCCTACATGACCTCCTGGCGGCTGGCGCTGAAGGCCAACGCGCTCTACCGCGACGGCTCCAAGCTGTCGCAGCCGCTGAACTCGCAGCTCCTCTCCGACGACGAGGACGAGGCGGAGGAGCAGGCGGAAGCCATGGCGGCGACCCAGCCGGCCCAGGCCCGCGCGGCGGTGGCCGCCGAACGGATCGTGGAGCGCATCGTTGAGCGGATTGTCGAACGGGCGGCGCATGAGCGCGAGCCGCTGCCGGACCGGCGCAAGGGCTACACCCAGAAGGCCATCGTCGGCGGCCATAAGGTCTATCTCAGGACCGGCGAGTACGACGACGGTCGCCTCGGCGAGATCTTCATCGACATGCACAAGGAAGGTGCCGCCTTCCGGGCGATGATGAACAACTTTGCCATCGCGATCTCGCTCGGCCTGCAGTACGGCGTGCCCCTGGAACGGTTCGTCGACGCCTTCACCTTCACCCGGTTCGAGCCGGCCGGCATGGTCCAGGGCAACGAGGCGATCAAGAACGCGACCTCGATCCTCGACTACGTGTTCCGCGAGCTGGCGGTCTCCTATCTTGGCCGCAACGAACTCGCCCACGTCCAGCCGGAAGACGGCGGCTCGACCACGATCGGCCGCGGCGTCGAAGGCGACAAGCCGCAGGTGGTGCCGGTCTCTCACGGCCTGGTGCGCGGCCAGACCCAGCGCTTTTCGGTAGGTCCGACAGCGCGCGCGCCGGCTGGGTTCGGCGGTGCGACTGTGATGGCGTTGCGCGGCGAGACGGAGACGGCCTACAGCCGCGACGTCGAGACCGACGTGGAGGTGGAGACCGACGACCTCTCGATCGAGGAGGTCCGTCGCGAAGTCGACAGTCTCGAGATCGCTCACTCGGATGGCGCGTCAGCGGGCAAGTGGCAGGCGGAGCGGGTCGCGTTTGCCCGCCTGCAGGGCTACGAGGGCGAGGCCTGCGGCGAATGCGGCAACTTCACCATGGTGCGCAACGGCACCTGCCTGAAGTGCGACACCTGCGGAAGTACTTCAGGGTGCAGCTAGCTATGCCGACCATCGAACCGGCGTCGCGCGGTTTGCGAAAAATAAAAACTTTGCGATAGTCTTGGAGCCAGTCGGAACAGCAGAGTGAGCGAGGCAGCATGAGTGATGCGGGAACACATCGGATTGCGTCGGGCGAGGCAGAGGCAAGCTGTTCGGCCTGCGGCAGCGCGCTTCGCATTGTGGGGGCCGACCAGCCGCAAAGGTTGGGGCGACCGATCCTGCAGGGCCGGATCTTTTGCAGCGAGAGCTGCGAACACTGGTTCTCAGTCACACGTCCGCGCCCGGTCGCCAACGATGTCGATTTCAACGAGCCTTTGCGCGAAAAACCAATTAGGCCAAGGCACATTGGGGAAGAGGATCCGCCCGGTGGGCGCTACCGGGTTGCTGGTCTCCTGCTCAAGATTGCAGGGACCGTGATCGTCTTTGCGATCGTGGCTTGGTGGGCATTCCCTTTGAAAGAGGGCATGTGACCTCAAGGCTCGAGCGGGCGCCGGATGCGAAAAAGGGGGGCGGAGAATGGGATTTCCTACAGAGCGAGCGATCCGGGACCCGGCGCCCTGGCAGGCCGACGGGCAAGTTCCACCGGCTACAGTCCCGCTCGACCAGTTGATCCGCGGCGACTGCCTGGACGTGCTCAGGGCGCTCCCATCTGAGTCGATTGATCTCGTATTTGCAGATCCGCCCTACAATCTGCAGCTTGGCAAAGACGGGCTATTGCGCCCGGATCGGTCAAAAGTTCTGGGCGTGGGGGAGGCGTGGGATCGCTTCTCGTCTCTTGTCGTCTACGACGATTTCACCCGGGCATGGCTCGCAGAGGCGCAGCGGGTTCTGAAGCCGTCGGGCTCACTTTGGGTGATGGGCTCCTATCACAACATCTTTCGGGTAGGCGCCATCGCGCAGGACCTTGGGCTCTGGATCCTCAATGACGTGGTGTGGGTCAAATCGAACCCGATGCCGAACTTTCAGGGCAGGCGGTTCACGAACGCGCATGAAACCCTGCTGTGGATGGGGCGTGACAAGGATTCTCGCTACACCTTCAACTACGATGCCCTGAAGGTCTTCAACGACGATCTGCAGATGAGGTCGGACTGGTACCTCTCAATCTGTGCGGGGCGGGAGCGGTTGCGCGACGAAACGGGCAAGCGGCTGCACTCGGCCCAAAAGCCCGAAGCCCTGCTGTACCGAGTGCTGCTGTCGAGCTCGAAACCGGGAGACGTTGTGCTGGATCCTTTCTCAGGCACGGGCACGACTGCAGCTGTGGCGAAGCGGCTGGGTCGGCATTGGATCGGGGTCGAGCGCGAGGCGCAGTATCATTCAGCGTCCGTCGCGAGAGTGGCGGGAGTGACGCGGCTGCCCTCCGACGCGCTCGAGACGGTGAGAGGCCGCCGTGGAGAGGCTCGCGTCACGTTCGGCCAGCTGATCGAGGCCGGCTTCGTTCGACCGGGCAGCACGCTGCATTGTCCGGCCGGTGCCAATCGGGCATCGGTCCGGTCGGATGGAAGTATCGCGTGTGGCACCCGCGTGGGATCAATTCACCAGGTCGCCGGCGCGCTAGAAGGGCGCGATCGCGCGAACGGCTGGTGCTTCTGGCGCGTCCGACGGCAGCAGGAGAGCGTGTTGCTCGATGTGCTGCGAGCTGAATATCGCGCACTTTCTGCAGGCGTGACGTCGGCCGATACCCGGCCGCGGCTGGGTTAGGCTCGCTGGACAGAGCCTTCCGCCAGAGCAAAGGCGTCCGCTTCGGTTCGGCGAGGGGTCGATCTGCGGGAAGTCCTTGAACCGCGTTGCAGCTAATCTTCGATAGTCCTCAGCGTCTCTTGTGGTAATCCTGGTCACAGCGGGGCCGGGCCGCCTGCTATGGTGAGCCTGGATCGCTCATAGGGGAACATGAGCGTCGGCGTAGGGGGACAACGGTAAGTATGGCTGAGCCACCGGAGGAATTGGGGCAGACAGACCTCGAAAAAGAGGCGATCGAGTTCGGTGAGCTACAGGACAGCGTCGCCTTTCATCTGCGGGTGGTCTACGAGGCTTGCGTAGACGATTTGCGGCCCCGTCTAAGAGATGCGCACGTAGAAGAGGAAATCGGCGGCCAAGCCGTGGAGAAGCGGGGACGTGCGAGCTCGCGAGCAGGGGGGCTCGACGTCAACCACCTCTCGTTTCTCGCCCTCATCCTGGCCAATCCGGGCATGACACAGCGAGAGCTCGGGAAAGCCGCGGTTAGGGACAAATCGTCGGTTACGATCGCCTTGAAAGAACTCGAGGAATTGGGGCTGGTCGAGCGTGTGCGCGACGCGCGGGACCGGCGCTATTATCGAAGCTATCTCTCCGACAAAGGTCGGGCGTTCTGCGACGGAACGTTCAAGAGGGTTCTGGATCAGCACAAGCGCAGGGTCGCTTCGATGTTGGGCGACGAAGAGACCGGTCAGCTCTTGGGTTTGTTGAAGCGCCTCAGGGCTGCTTTCGACGCGTCATCGATCGAGGCTCCTTCAGACAAATAACGAAAAGTCAAGAGCACGCCCGATGGTTTGTTTTCCCAAAGGGCTCAAATATGCTGGCGAGGCATCGTTTGTGAAAAAGCAAGGCCAGTGACGTCGATGGCGATGGGTACTGAAACACAGAGCGAGTTCTCCTCGGCGCGGGTGGTCCGCGGCGAGGAGCGTCGGATTTCCGGTGATCCGTTCGCTTTCGTCGGCGCGGCGCTGCAGCGCTTCGCGGCCCGGATGCCGTTCTACTTCTGGCGTCACCAGAGCGACGCCGGCCGGGCGCTCGCCAAACACTTCGGCGCGGGCGGCTCATCGGGCATCGTCGTCATACCGCCCGCCGGCGGCAAGACGGACTTGTTCCTGTCTATCTTGCAAGCGATGCGGGGGGTCGGGGCCGCGCGCGGCCGAGCGGCCGGCGACCATCGTCCTGTTGCCGACGCGGCAGCTGATCTCCCAGACCATCAAGCGGGCGCACGCGGATTTCGACCTGTCTATCGGCGCCTGGTCGGCCTCGCACGGGCGCCGGCCGCGGCTGATCACGGCGATGAGCTACGCGGCCTTTGCCGAGATGACGCTCGACGGCCGGCTGCGGCCGGAGGACGTCGACCTGATCGTGATGGACGAGGCCCACCGGGCGTTGTCTGAGCTGCGCCAGGACGTGTTCGGGCGCTACCTAGACACGACGGCGGTGATGGCGTTCACGGCGACGCCGGCGTTCGACGAGGAGAAAGCCCTGCACGTTCTGCTCGGGGCGGAGAACGAGGTCTACAAGGCGGATCCGCACGAGCTGCGCGCCGAGGGCGTTCTAGCCCCGTTCGTCAACCTGGTGCTCGACGTTACGCTTGAGGGGGACATTCCGAGCGATCCGGACGAATGGAGGCGGGTGCGCCGCCAGGCGATCGCGGATGCGGTCGTCGACCTGGTGGCGACTTACGTGCCGCCGGAGACGGGGGTGCCGCTGACGGACCGGCCAGGCCTGTACTACTGCAGCGACATCGATCAGACGCGGCAACTCGCCGAGACCTACCACGCCCGGCTCGGGACCGAAGGGCGGCGGATGGAAACGGTCTCGGGGGCCGACGAACTGTGGCGGGTGGAAGCGGCCCTGGAGGAACTCGCTCGGGGCGACGTGACGGGGATTGCCAATTGCAGGCTCCTCGAGGAAGGGACGAACGTGCCCGACGTCAAGCTGGTGATGACGATGCCGACACTGAGCGCGGTGAAGGTGGTCCAGCAGGGCGGGCGGTGCATGCGGGTGCTGCCTGAGCTCGCGCACTCCGATCCGCGCCAGGTTGCGTTCGTGATCGAGCCGGTTCTGACGATCAATGGCCGCCGGGAGAAGCGGGTGCACCTCTACCAGGTGTGGGGCGCGGAGACCGACGTGCAGCTGGCCCGGGCCCGAGCGCGTCGGATCACGGAGGTGACGCCGGCACCGCGGAGCGAAGCCGGGGTGGGCTCCGCCGTTCGTCCCACGCTGACGGTCGGCGGCCCGATCACGATCACATCGGAGATCGGGCTCGTTCAGACCTTCCTCTACGGCGAGGACCTTCTTCCGTGGGCGGGGGAGGGGGACCTCAGCCGAAAAGCGCTGGCCGACCGGCTAGGAGTCAGCGCAGGGCATGGCGTTCTCGCATCGGCCTGGGCGGCGATCGAGGAACAGCGCGCGGCCGGAGC